>CANRAZ010000054.1 GCA_947628705.1 uncultured Lachnospiraceae bacterium
GTTGGATGAACCCCACATTTTCTCTGGCATTCTGGAATTTCGTTTGTCACTGGAATTTACTTTGGCATTCAAGCAAAAATATTCTATTTTTGTAAATATTTCACAAACTTTTAAAGTTATCTTAACTATCGGTTTGCCTTATTCCCTTAAAGCCGGAGTACACGCTGATAACCGCTAAAAAAGCGGCAGGAAACCCTGCCGCTTGATTTACTTTTTTTATTCTGTTTATTGACGTTAAAAGCACAGCTGAGCTTTTTAACCCTATTTACGGTTCTTCTGCAAGAAATCCGGAATCTTTATTCCACCCTGCTGACTTGTCGAACCGCCGGTGTAGCTTGGCGCTGAATAGCTCTGTTCCGGCTTCGGAGCCGTCTGAGCCGGCGCACTGTAGCTTGGCTTCGGAGCGGAAGGCATCGCAAAGCTTGGTTTTGGAGCCGTCTTAGGAGCCGATGAGCCGAAAATCGACGTGTTTGACTGCGTGCCTGTAGGGCTTGCTTCTTCAAGTCCCGTCGCAATAACCGTAATTTTACAGTAATCAGGCGTTGTTTCATCGTACATAGCGCCGAAGATAATGTTTGCAGAATCACCTGCAAGCTCCTGCACATATGTAGCAGCTTCGTTTGCTTCAATAAGGCTGATATCGCCGGAAATATTGATCATAACGTGGCTTGCGTTCTCAATGCTTGTCTCAAGCAGCGGACTGGTCGTAGCCTGCTTAACAGCCTCCATGCACTTATCGTCGCCTGTTCCCGAACCGATTCCGATATGGGCAATACCTTTATCCTTCATTACGGTCTGAACGTCTGCAAAGTCAAGATTAATAAGACCGGAAACATTGATGAGATCCGTAATTCCCTGCACGCCCTGCTGAAGCACTTCATCTGCCTTTTTAAGGGATTCAGGAATGCTTGTCCTTCTGTCCACAATTTCAAGAAGCTTGTCGTTCGGAATAACGATAAGAGTGTCTACAACCTGACGAAGCTTTTCGATTCCGCCCAACGCATTAGTCATTCTCTGCTTGCCTTCAAATCTAAACGGCTTTGTAACAATGCCTACCGTAAGCACTCCCATACTCTTTGCTATCGATGCGACAACGGGAGCTGCGCCGGTTCCGGTCCCTCCGCCCATGCCGCAGGTAACAAAAACCATGTCGCTTCCTGTGATAAGCTCCTGCAATTCTTCAAGATTCTCCTCTGCTGCCTTTTCACCAACCTCAGGCTGAGCTCCGGCACCAAGTCCTTTAGTAAGCTTTTCTCCGATCTGCAGGCACTGCTGAGCCTTACAAGATGTAAGGTGCTGCTTGTCCGTATTAACACAAATAAACTCGACGCCCGTAATTCCCTCTTCGATCATTCTATTTACTGCATTATTACCTGCACCGCCAACGCCGATGACACGTATTTTTGCAGCAGATTCATTCTCATCTACTTTAATTTCAAGCAAAGCTGTATCCTCCTTTTACGCTTTCCTAACTTCCTACTTGACATCTTATTATTATTTAAAGAAATAATCAAGTAGAAATTTATTTTTTTTGGCTTTATTTTATAAAAAAACCGTATTTTATCCGATTTTAGCAGCGAACCTGCGTAAACCTAAAAGCTATTCCTCCGTTCCGCCGCCTTCGGAATCATCTCCGTCGCCGCTTTCAGAATCATCATTTCCCTCTCCTTCTTCGGAGCCGTCATCTTCGACCGTTCCGCCTGCGCCGTCTGCTCCGTTTCCGTCTCCTGTCGCTTCTCCGTCTTCATGGTTTTCAATAAATTCCGCTCTGAACGTTGTATTCTCAGGAGTGAATTCAGACATATCCAGCCTATATATAGCAGTCTTTTCTTCAGCTGCGGCAAGTATTCCGGGCAATGCTTGGATAATAGCGTCGTAGCTTTGCTGTTTGCCAATATACACGACATTTTTGTCTGTACAATACAATGTAATATTTTCGCTTGAGTCAAAGCTTATGGTCTCGATTTTCAGCTGATTTTTACTAATGAGCTGGGTAACGTCAAGTATCTCTCCAAAAAGCCTGTCCGACTGAACCTCGATTTTCTGGTTGACTGCAAGATTTTTGTAAGCAAGCCCCTCTATTCTCGGCACGTCATTAAGCTGCTCCGAACGGCTCGAAACTACATAGCCGTCCTTATCAAAATAAAGATAGTCTCCCATTTCATAAACGCAGCCGACTATATTGGTTTCATATACCCTGACGTTCACTGTGTCTGCGGATTCGCATTTAACGGATATTTTATCGACAAACGCCATTTCGGGAGTTCCCTTAAACATATAGTGCAGTTTAAAAAATACGGAATACTTATCAAAATAGCTTGTCCTTAACGCATTGGAGATTTCTTCGTCCGTGTACCATGTGTTGCCCGTAACATTAAAATTTTTTATCTTACACCTTGTCTCCAGAAAAACGGCTGAAACGGTAACTGCCAATAAAAAAACCGTTAAGAAAATAAGCAGCTTGTATCTGAAAGGCAAGGCGGTCTCCAGCTCAAGTATTCTTCCTTCTTTTTTTTTCAACTAGTCCTCCAATCCGGCAAAGCCCAGTTTTTTCAAATCACCGGCAATATCCTCATAGCCTCTGTCGATTACCTCCGTGCAGCTGAGCGTCGCTTTGCCGTCGGCTGCCATCATTGCGCCAAGCACCGCTGCTCCTCCTCTGAGGTCAGGCGCCGCAAGGTCGCGGTTCGTAAGCTTTACGGTTCCGTTTATATAAGCGGTATTTCCTTCAATTTCAATTCCGGCGCCCATTTTTTTCAACAGGTTGGCGGTTTCAAATCTTGACTCAAATATATTTTCAACTACAATCGAACTCCCCTCGGAAATTGATTCCAAGGCCAACAGAAGCGACTGCATATCCGTCGGGAATCCCGGGTAATAGTCCGTCTCAACAACGCCAACCGAAACAGGCCGTTTATTCATGGCAATGTCAATGCATCCGTCGTGCTGCGTTATCACGGCTCCTGCTTTTTTAAGCACGTCTATGACGGCGCCCAGTTCACATGCCGGAGCGTCGATCAATCTCACATTTCCTCCGCATATGCAGCAGTATATCATGTAGGTTCCTGCCACGATCCTGTCGGGTGAAAGACGGAAGCAGCAGGAATTAAGCTTTTTCACGCCGTTGACCGTTATCCTGTCGGCGGCCTCATCAAAGCTGATGTCTGCTCCCGCCGTACAAAGAAATTCGCATAAATGAACGATTTCCGGTTCCTTTGCATATCCGTATATGTCTGTTCTGCCTTCGGCGAGAACTGCGGAAAGCACCGCGCTCTCTGTTGCGCCGACGCTTCTTATCGGGAGTTCTATAACGCACCCCCTCCATTTTTCGGCGCAAAACGACAGATTCGAATTATCTTCGTTTTCCTTACGCTCCGAATCAGCCCCGAAGGCTTTGAAAATCATCTGATGCAAATCCGTGGGTCTTTTTCCTATTTTGCAGCCGCCGGGCGATACGCATGAACATTTTCCATATTTTGCAAGCAGAGGTCCGCAATAGAGAATCGAACTTCTGCCTCCTCCGCATACTCCGCTTTCGTCGCAGAGCGAACAGCTTTTTATGCTTTTGGGGTCAATCGTAACCGTGTTTCCCTTTTGAACCGTTTTTGCACCCAGACACCTGAGCATATTTAACGAGCCGCGAACATCCGATATATCAGGCACATTGTAAAATGTAACCTCATCATCAAACAGAATTGAGGCTGCGAGGCACGGAACCGCAAGGTTCTTTGAACCCTGTATGACAGTTTTTCCCTCTAGTCTGCCCCCTCCCGTTACAACTATACTGCTCATTCACGACTCCGCTTTTTTATATACAATATATGTTGTATTTTGTCAGACGTGAATGAAATAAAAATTTCCTTGTGATTTTAGCCGCATGCCACGGTAATACCGCACCGTGCTAATTATCGTATTCTATTCTTCCCGAAACGCTCATAACAAGCCCCATTTCTGCCATCATTATTACGAGAGAGGTTCCGCCGTAGCTTATGAACGGAAGCGTAACGCCCGTTGACGGAATGGTATTGGTAACGACCGCAATATTAAGAATTACCTGCAGCGCAATGTGAGCAAACACTCCCGTGCAAAGCAGAGAGCCGAACAAATCCGGCGCATTTACAATTATTCTGAAGATTCTCCACAGCAGAAGAATATAGACGGTAAGAAGTATCATTACGCCCAGAATCCCCAGCTCCTCGCATATGACCGAAAAAATCATGTCAGTGTGTACTTCGGGAATATAACCAAGCTTCTGCACGCTGTTTCCAAGTCCTTTTCCGAACCAGCCTCCCGAGCATATTGCGTACAGTCCCTGCAGTATCTGATATCCCTTATGCTCTACGTCGAGCCACTGGTCTATTCTGTCGGCACGGTAGCCAACCGTAAATATCCCTATGACCGCGGCTATCGCAAGCCCGAAAAACGATATAAAGTAATAAGCCCACTTGCGGCTTGCCACAAAGCACACTATAAAGGCGATTCCGACCATTATTATTGCTGTCGACAGGTTTTCAACGACTACCAGAGCCGCCAGTATAAGTATGTAAAGCATTCTAAAGATAAAGCCCACAAACGAGTCCAGCTGTCTGGGCTTAAGCTGTACAAGAAACGCAACCATTATAACAATACAGAGCTTTGAAAGCTCCGACGGCTGAAATCTTCCGATAACAGGCAGCTCCAGCCATCTTGTCGAGCCGTTGGAACTGCTTCCGATGATAAAAACGGCAATCTGAAGCGCAATACAAAACAAATAAAGAGCCATTATAGGCCGGATTTTAAAACGCTTACTAATGTAGACATGATAATCAAGCTTGCTGACTAAAAGCATTACAACAGCTCCGCCGCATGCCATCATTGCCTGTCTTTTAAGGTAAAACGTAGCGCCGTATCCGTACTTTACCGCCGCATATGCGCTTGCGCTACACACCATTATAAGTCCAAAGCACACCAGCAATGCGACAAGCACAAGCATCGTATAATCATAATGCCTGTTCACCGACTTTTTAATTTTTTCTTTTCTGCCGTCAATCTCCATGCCGCCTCCAAATCCTAGTCAGGAAGTCCCTTAACAAGCTCCTTAAAAATTCTGCCTCTCTCTTCGTAATTCTTAAACATTCCCCAGCTTGCGCAGCACGGAGAAAGAAGGACCGCCTCTCCCGGCTGAGCATGCTCATAGCTGAATTTTACCGCCTCTTCCATGCTGTTTACAAATACTATATCGCAAAAGCCAAGCCTTCTGGCGGTTTCGGCTATCTTCTCTGCCGTCTGTCCCATCAGCACGAGATACTTTATCTTTCCTTCAAAGGAATTTATCCACTCGTCGTATTCAGAACCTTTGTCGTAGCCGCCGCCGATAAGTATCGTTTTTACGCTCATAGCCTTTACCGCCTGAATAGATGCGTCCGGATTGGTTCCTTTGGAATCGTTATAATACTTAACGCCATTCTTAGTTGCAGTATACTCTATTCTGTGTTCTACTGCAACAAAACTTCTGAGCGCCTTGCGGATATTGTCGAGACTGACTCCGAGCGCGAGCGCTCCGGCAATTGCAGCCATTGCATTTTCATGGTTGTGCCTGCCGATGATGTTCATATCGTTAATTGAACAGATAACGGTCTCGTCTCCGTTTTCACGGCATATGATGCTTCCGTCTCTTATAAACATTCCTTCCTCAAGCTCTCTGGCGGAAGAAAACCAAACGATTCTTGCCCTTGACAGCTTTGCAAGTTCCCTAAGTCTTCCGTCCTCGTAATTAAGCACGCAGGTTTCGTCAGGAGTCTGGTTTTTCATTATGTTTGCTTTGGCAAGCGCATAATTCTCCATTGTATGGTGTCTGTTAAGGTGGTCGGGAGTGATGTTCAATATCATGCTCACCTGCGGATGAAATGCCTCGACGGATTCAAGCTGGAAACTGCTCATTTCAGCTACCGTCACGCTTTCATCTGTGGTTTTATCCGCCATGCAGGTGTAGGGAATCCCAATGTTTCCAACCACAAATACGCTTTCATACTGCGTCTTGACAATTTCGCCAAGCAAAGCCGTTGTTGTCGTTTTTCCGTTTGTTCCGGTTATCGCGGCAAGCCTGCCCTTTGAATATCTGTAACCGAGCTCTGCTTCACCCCAAACCGTCGCTCCCTTCGCCTTGAGTTTCTTTACAAATTCAAGATCCGTCGGAATTCCCGGGCTTATGATAAGCAGCTCTGCTGAATTTATTGCTTCGTCCGGAAGCTCTCCGAGTATAATTTCTCCTTTAAAGCCCTCCGGAAGCTTCCTGATAAGCGATTCCTTATCAAGTTCCGCATTTCCGTCATAAAGTATTATTTTATCACTGTCCCTGCACAGAAGCCCTGCGGCGGCAATTCCGCTTTTGCCTGCGCCTGCTATAATAATTTTTCCTTCTGAAAGCTTTACCGCTTTTTCAAATTCTTCCATGTTTTCTTCCGGTTCCTTCACATTTCACAAATATTTTTAAAGCTTTTATTCCGTACTTTTGTCGGCTGCGCCTGTTTCTGCTCTTTCAAATCCCATGTAAGGCAGTATGTTTTCAAAAACCTCCGCCGCCACAGGAGAAGCGATCGTGCCTCCGTAGTACAGTCCCTGAGGTTCGTCTATCATCACAAACACAAGGACCTGCGGATTATCGGCAGGCGCAAAGCCGATAAACGACGCAATATATTTATTTGAACTTCTCGGCAGCTTTTCGCTTGTCGCAGTTTTGCCGCCAATAAGGTAGCCCTCAACCTTTGCCTTGCTTCCGGTTCCGTTTGCCACAACGTTAAGCAGCAGTTCCCTCATTGTCTTTGAGGTCTCGGCAGAAATCACTCCCTCTTCTACAGGAAAGCTTATATCCGTAACCTTGGTGGCTGCGGTATCGGAATAAGCCATTCCAATGTGCGGAGTAATAAGATTGCCTCCGTTTATTACGCAGCTTACCGCTCTCATAAGCTGCAGCGGCGTTATCTGAAAGGACTGTCCGAAGGACATTGTCGCCAATTCGACCTCTTTAACATTTTCTATGCTGTGCATAATTGAATTTGCCTCGCCCGGAAGGTCTATCCCTGTTCTCTCTTTTAACCCAAGCTTATCAAAGTACTGATAAAGCCTTTCCGTTCCGACCCTCTGCCCTATATCAATTAAAGCCGCATTGCACGATTTTGCAAGCGCGCCGGCAAAATCAAGAGTTCCGTGTCCTTTTCTTTCATGGCAGTGGATCCTTCTGTCGGCAACGATTCTGAAACCGGGGCACGAAAATGTGTCGCTAAGCTTGCAGACCCCCTCGGACAGTGCCGTCACTGCCGTGACAATTTTAAATGTGGAGCCCGGCTCATAAGTATCTGACACAAGCGGGTTTCTCCACATTTCATTCAAAACGTTCATATCCGTGCCCGTGCTGCCGTCAGGCAGAACAAAGGGCGTCTGGTTATTATACTCAGGGACGGTCGTCATTCCGTAGATCTCACCGTTTTGAGGATTCATCACGATTATGCTTACAGTCTTTCCGCCCGTGGACTGCATACAGTTATACGCAACGTTGTTCAAATACTTCTGAATGTTATAATCTATTGTCGTATAAAGGTTATTGCCGTCAACAGGCAGCTCCCTTGTTTCCTCTGCGTCGGCAAGCTCCACTCCGGTAGCATCGGTAAAGGTAAGTATCGCTCCGTCCTTCCCCTGGAGTATTTCATCATAGGCAGTCTCAAGCCCGACAACTCCCTGATTATCCGAGCCTGTAAAGCCTATCAGTCTGCTCATTATTTCAGGGTATGGGTAATACCTTCTGTAATCCGTGTCCACCTTCACTCCGTCGAGGTTTGCCGCTTTTACAGCTTCTCCCTTATCCAAGGGAACATTCGTCTTTACTATTTCTATTGAAGACTTCTTTTCAACTCTTTTCCTGACGCTTTCCTCGTCTATGCCAAGGATTGAAGCAACCGAAGATATTACCTTTTCAGGGTCGCTTATCTGACTGTGTATTACCGAAACCGTACAGACCGGAATATTATCCGCAAGCACCACGCCGTTTCTGTCATAGATTATGCCTCTGGCAGCCTTTACCCGCCTCTCCCTCTGTTCCATATCCAGAGCAAGCTCGTCAAATTTCGTGCCAAAGATTACCAGAACAACGGTTCTTACCAAAAGTCCAAGTATTATTGCCGTGCAGACCGCAAGTACGATAAAGGCCTTCCTCTTCTGATATATTTTTAATCGCTGCATAAAACACAAAAAGGCTTTTCTTGTATTTTATGACGTCAAAATCCAATTTAGTCTTTTTTTATGGCGTCATTGTTTTAATGCTTATTCGTTACCGTCCTCGCCGTCTCCGTTGTCATCGCCGTTGCCGTCCTCGCCGCCTCCGTCTTCATCGCCTTCGCCGCCCTGTGATACGTCGAGTCCTTCATTAATTTCGTCAAACTCGCCTACATGATAATCTATGTCTCCGTCCTCAGGATAAATTCCCATGTGAGGGAGAACTCTTGCAAGAATGTCGCTTGTCATCTGAGTCGCAAGCTTGCTTGTGTTATAGTATGTAGGGTCGTCTATCTGGTCTATAACGACGTAAGAAACAAGCTCCGGATCGTCGGCAGGCACGCTTCCGATAAACGAAATCACGAAAAGATTGTCCTCACGCTTGCCCTTCTGTGCGGTTCCGGTCTTTCCTCCAACCCTGTAGCCGTCCACATGCGCTGCCGACGCAGTTCCGTTTTCCACAACGGATTCCGTCGCCATTCTCATGTAAGCGCTGGTTTCCTTTGAAACCGTGAGCTTCATAAGCGTGTCGCCTGCCATATAGACGTTTATGCCGTTTGCATCTACTACACGGCTCACAACGTGCGGTCTGTAGTAATAACCGCCGTTAATTAGCGATGAATAGGCAGCCACCATCTGTATCATGGTAACGTTAAAGGACTGTCCGAAGGTGCTGGTCGCAAGCTCGGCTTCGCCCATCGAATCTTCAGGCAGGAGTATGCCAGATGCCTCGCCCGGAAGATCTATTCCTGTCTTCTGTCCGTAATTAAACAGCTTCTGGTATTTTATAAAGCTGTCCCTGCCCATCTTTTCGCCAATCTGCATGAGCGCTACGTTGCATGACTTTTCTATTGCCTGCGTCAAGGTAAGCTGGCCGTGTCCGTTTCTGTTTGAGCACCGTATTCTCCATATGCCGACCTGCATTGCGCCGCCGCAGAAATAATCCGCATTATCCGACACCTGTATGGCATTTTCCTCAAGCGCTCCCGACACAGTAATGAGCTTGTAGGTTGAACCCGGCTCATAAGTATCACAGACCGTAAAGTTTCTCCACATATCGTTAAGCGCCTTGCTCTTAGCCGTGTCGTCCATTGTCTCAAGCTCTTCGGCTGTAAGCTGCATTGAAAGGTCCCTTGGATTATTTAAGTCATAGCCCGAATTGGACGCCATCGCATAAATTTCGCCTGTGTTGGGATTTGCAAGTATAACGCCTATGTTTTTTACCGAATACTGCTGCTTTAATTTCGCAATTTCATCTTCAACAACGGTCTGGCAGAAGGTATCGATCGTGGAAACAACCGTCGCGCCGTCGACTGCCGGCACTTTTGTCTCCACAAGATTAAGCTCATTGTCATAATAGCCGTAGGTACGTCCGTCAGTACCGTTTAAGTAATCATTATAATACTGCTCTATTCCGTAAGAACCGACATTGCCGGCATTCGTATAACCGATAACATGGGACGCCATTGATTCGTACGGGTATACTCTTTTATACTCAAGCTCGAACCACACGCCCTTTATTTTGGGATTTTCCTTTGCAAGCGCATTAAAAGCCGTTACCTTGTCATAACCGAGCCCTTTACACTCCTTTACTACATAATAAGCCTTGGCACGGTTGTCCATTATACGCGTGTAAATATCGTCGTAGTTCAAACCGAAAGCCTGAACAAGAGCCTGTATTGTCGGCTGGACAAATTCATCTTTGCCTTCATTGTAGATTAAAGCAGGGTCCAGAATCAAATTGTATATTGCCTCGCTTGACGCAAGCTCCATACCGTTACGGTCCGTAATCGTTCCTCTCTCGTAGGGAACGACGGAACCGGAGTAGGATAAATGACTTAAGACCGCATTGGAATACTCCTCTCCCTTAGTAACATAAAGGAAAATAATGCGGCCTAATAGAAACAGAATCAGCATTAAAACCACCGCAAATACCACGATGCACTTTAGATGCATGACCCTTGTGAATACTTTAGTTTTTTTTGCTCTTCTTTCTGCGGACTGTCTAGCCATGGCAAATCCCTTCGCTGTCCTGTACGGTTTTACTCAGGTACTGATGTGTACTGTCTGACATAGCCCTCCTCATTATAATCATAATTTACAATCTGATTGTCACTTGGAAATACCATGCCCAGCTCTCCTACTGCGACCTCATAAACATGTCCGATGTCAACAGAGCTGTCAATCGCGCCGTATGCCTCGTCGTTTGTATTTTTGAGCGCATCGTAAGAAGCATTTAAAGTCGACACTTCTTTGTTCACTTCAGTGATTTCTGATGAAACTACAAGATATTGTAGTCCAAACACTGATATACACACTATAGATAATGATAACATCACTACAGCCACAAAGTCAATTCCAGAATTCAAACCGACGTTAGGTCTTGCGCTGTTTTTTGCGTTCTGTTCAGACTTTTCTCTGATTCTTTCGCGTCTTTCGTACCTTTTTTCCTCAGCAAGACTGTATTTTCTGGCTAAGTTGTCATAGCTGTACGTACTGTTTTTTGCCCCTCTGTCAGCATACCTTCTCGTTTCGGTACGCCTTCTCTCGTTTTTCATTTTCCCCTCCTGTACGCTTCTCCGTACTTGTCAATTATTTGTCAGTTTTATATCCTAAGCTTCCTTTTGTTTTTTCTTTTAATTTTCTTGTACCTTCACCGTCTTTTTGGAACCGGGCTTACGCTTTTTCAAATATTCTGAGCTTTGCGCTTCTGGATCTGAGATTTTCTTCAAGCTCCTTTTCCGAAGGCGTTATCGGCTTTTTCGTCACTATTCTACCTCTGCTGACTGCTCCGCACCTGCATACCGGGAAATCCGGCGGACACGTACACGGATTTTCAAAACGCCTGAAAGCGCTTTTAACTATTCTGTCTTCCAGAGAGTGAAAGGTTATGACGCATATTCTGCCTCCCGGCGAAAGCAGTTCAACCATCTCGTCAAGAGTGTTCTGCAAAACGTCCAATTCTCGGTTCAGTTCTATTCTTATTGCCTGAAAAGTCTGCTTTGCAGGATGCCCCTTGCCGGCTCTCATTTTTGCAGGTATGGCTCCTTTAACTATTTCTGCAAGCTCTGTCGTTGTTTTTATCGTCTTATTCTTTCGTTCGTTTGCAATATGCTTTGCTATATTCTTTGCGAACCGGTCTTCCCCGTAATCTCTTATTACTCTGTAAAGCTCGGATTCGCTGTAGCCGTTTACAATATCATAGGCCGTCATGCTCATTCTTGAATCCATTCTCATGTCAAGCGGCGCTTCCAGCTTATATGAAAAACCTCTCTCCGCTTTATCGAGCTGAAATGACGATACGCCCAGGTCTAAAAGGATTCCGTCTACGCTTTCTACGCCGAGACGCTTTGTTATCTCCCTTATGTCCCCGTAATTGCTTCTGATGATTGTCAGCCTGTTCCCGAAGCCTTCAAGCTTCTTGGCTGCCGCCACGATTGCATCGCTGTCCTGATCGATTCCGATTAGGCTTCCTTTTCCGTTAAGCCTGCTGAGGATCTCAAAGGCATGTCCGCCTCCGCCCAGCGTTCCGTCTACATATGTTCCGTCCGGTCTGACGTTAAGACCTTCAACCGCTTCTTCAAGCATTACCGAATAATGATTGAAACCGTCTGCTTTCTCCTCGCTCATGACTCACCTCAACTAGAAACTTATGCCGTATTCTGTCAGGCTTTCTGCAATTTCTTCGATACTTGAGAAGTCATTAGCCTCATCAAACCTGTCTTTATCCCACAATTCAATTTTGTTTCCGACTCCGACAAAAACCGCTTCCTTGTCCAAAGCCGCCGCTTTTCTCAAATCACTGTTTATAAGTATCCTGCCCTGCTTGTCCACTTCGCACTCAGATGAATTTGCAAGCATGGCTCTTCTGAGCTTTCTTGCCCTCATGTCCGTTCCCGGCAGTCTGTTAAGCTCTTCTACAAATTCGTTCCATCTGTCCTTTGTAAAAATGTAGAGGCAGCCGTCCATACCGATGCAAATCTGAAAGACGTCGCCCAGACTGTTTTTAAATCTGGCAGGAACAATTATTCTTCCCTTTGCGTCAAGGGTATGATTGTACTTTCCCGTAAACGAAACGTCCATGACTTGCCTCCCTTCGGTATTTTTAAAGCAGCTTGCGGTTATACTGGTTTTTCGCCCCACTTTGTGACTTTTTGAGCCACTTTCCCCCACTTCGTCTTCAATTCTATCTCATTCTTGTATAAAAAGCAAGCCCTTTTTTCAATAAAAAAACGGCTGAAACCAATGTTTCAGCCGTCAAATACAAGATTTTGTATTAAAAATTTTCGGTATTTAAAAATTCCACAAAATAAAGTCAAAAATTTTTTTCGGATTTATCAAAATCCTATTTGTCCTCAATGTCTTTTTCTTCTTTTTCCGCCGTTTTTTCCTCGTCATTTTCGGGCTTCTGTTCCGATGTCTCCACAGACAGAGGTCTGTATTTTCTTAAAAGCACTATACCTACGGCAGCGGCAACGAACATCACCGCAGCAAGGAGCTGTGAAACCGCAAGTCCCGTTCCCCACAGAAAAAGCTGGTCGCTGCGCAGCCCCTCCACAAAGAACCTTATCAGTCCGTAGCCTCCCACATACATCAGGAACTGCTCTCCGTTTGCCTTCTTGTGCTTGGTATAAAGCATTATGATTATCAGCAGGCACAAGTTTAAAAAAGATTCGTAAAGGAACGTCGGCTGCACGCTTGCATACACGGCGCCGCCCTGCTCCACAACATTATTTCTGATTTCAAGTATTCTTTCAAGCGCAACGGTTTTTCCTGAATATTCCTGCCTGAGAAGCTCTTCCGAATAGGACGGATTGAAATACCATGACGTTTTCCTCACATCTACAAGCATTCTGAGCGGCCCGTCAGTATATGAGCCAAAGCATTCCCTGTTAAAGAAGTTTCCCCATCTGCCTATTATCTGTCCCGTCAGAAGCCCGACACACGCGGTGTCGGCAAAAAGCCAGAAGCTGACCTTTTTCAGCCGGGTATAAATTAAGCAGGTAAGAACCCCTCCGATAACTCCTCCGTATATTGCAAGTCCACCCGTTCTGAGATTGAAAATCTGAAGCGGTCTTGAAGAAAATTCGTCCCATGCAAAAATCACATAATACAATCTTGCACAGATAACGGACACTATTATTGCAATAACAGCGAAATCAAGGTACATATCCGGATTTTGGTTGGTACGTTTTGCCTGATACTCCGCAATCAGATAGCCAAGAAGCATGCCCACTGCAATGCAAACTCCGTAAAGGGCTATCCTGTAGCCGAACAGGCTGAACCCGTCAGGGACATTTTCCAAAGTTATTCCAAGTCCCGGAAACAGTATATCCGTATTTTCACTAAGAAAAAACATAGCGTCTCCTTTTGCCGATTACTGATTAACCTGCATTATATAATCTCAAACAGTATGCGCTTTCCGTTTCTCAGCCTGAAATAACATCAGACATTGAACCGGAAAAGCACAACATCGCCGTCAGCTACGACATATTCTTTGCCTTCAGAACGCACCAGACCTTTTTCCTTTGCCTGATTAAATCCTCCGCAGGCAACAAGATTATCGTAGCTTACGATTTCAGCCCTTATAAAGCCTCTTTCAAAGTCGCTGTGAATCTTTCCGGCAGCCTGAGGAGCCTTAGTCCCTCTTGTAATGGTCCATGCCTTGGTTTCCTTCGGTCCTGCGGTAAGGAAGCTTATCAGTCCGAGCAACGAATAGCTTGCCTTTATAAGCTTGTCAAGACCCGACTCGCTTACACCCAGCTCTTCAAGGAATTCCGCCTTTTCAGCATCGTCCAGCTCTGCGATTTCAGCCTCTATTTCGGCGCTGATTACAAATGCCTCGGCGCCGTCATTTTTGGCATACTCCCTTACTGCCCGGACGAAGCTGTTGGAAGCTCCGTCGTCTGCAAGGTCATCCTCCTTTACATTGGCGGCAAAAATAACCTTCTTAGAAGTCAGAAGTCCGTAGCTTTTAATAATTTCTGCTTCGTCATCATCTTCAGGTTCAAAGGTTTTAGCCTGCCTGCCTGCCTCAAGATGCGCCTTGAGCTTTTCACACATCGCATATTCCTTTGCCAGCGTTTTATCGTTATTCTTGCCTTTTCCCACTCTCGCCATTCTTCTTTCCACCATTTCAATGTCTGAGAAGATAAGCTCAAGCGTTATAGTCTCAATGTCCCTTATCGGGTCAATAGAACCGTCAACATGGACAATGTTCGAATCCTCAAAGCACCTTACAACATGTATTATGGCATCGCATTCCCTTATATGAGAAAGAAACTGGTTGCCAAGACCCTCGCCCTTGCTTGCGCCTTTAACCAATCCCGCTATATCCACAAATTCAATTACAGCAGGCACGATTTTTTCGGAATTATACATTTCCCCCAGAACCTTAAGCCTTTCGTCAGGCACTGATACAACTCCCACGTTAGGGTCGATTGTGCAGAACGGATAGTTTGCCATTTCTGCTCCTGCCTTTGTAAGCGAATTAAAAAGGGTGCTTTTTCCGACATTCGGAAGCCCCACGATTCCTAATTTCATTTTTATCTACATCTCCTTATTTATCAAGGTTTTTTCGGGGCCTCAAAATGGTTTTACGCCATTTCT
>CANRAZ010000055.1 GCA_947628705.1 uncultured Lachnospiraceae bacterium
TTGGTTCGGAATAGTGTAGTGCTGGCGGTCTATCTATTGTTTTCGGTTGCTTGCTTCTTTACCGTACATGAGCATTTCCCCACGGATTAAAGTCGGTGTACGCCTTATTGGATAAAAAAATTATAACATGCCTATTACGGTTTGTAAACACGTCTGAAATGCACTCTAACCGTGAAAAAGCAAACATGTCTTAAATGCACTCTAACCGTGAAGAAGCAAACATGTCTTAAATGCACTCTAACCGTGAAGAAGCAAACATGTCTTAAATGCCTGTCAACCGTGAAAAAGCAAACACGTCCGAAATGCACTCTAGTAGTGAAGAAGCCGAAGCCGACTTTCTTTTATTTCAACCGCAATCTCCCCTTCCTCCGCAGTTATCAGGCATTTGCTTTTTACAGCCTTTAACCTTTCCAGAGTCTCAGCATGAGGATGACCGTAGGAGTTATTTGGAGCGCATGAAATAAATGCAAATTCAGGTTTAACAGTCTCAAGCAATTCCTTTCCGCTTGAACTTCTGCTGCCATGATGGCCTGCTTTTAAAATGTCAATGTCTTTGCACAGGTTATATTTATCCATGTTTTTAAGCACGTACTGTTCATATTCCTGCGGCAGATCGCCCATAAAAAGCATGGAAAAATCACCGTAACTTAGATGAATAACCATAGAAGTCTCATTTTCCAATTTTTCCCTGTTTTCACTGTCGGGATAAAGACATGTGAATCTGATTTCTCCTAGAGATATTTTGCTTCCGCAGGGAATCTCAGTCACTGCATTTTCATTAGCCGTAGCTTTAATTTCCTGAAATCCAGAGCCGTCCTCCAAGCTGGGGATAAATATCCTCGTTTTGCCTGCACCGTTTTCCGCCAAATACTCCTCAATACCTGATATGTGATCCGCATCGGCATGACTAAGAAAGACATAATCGAATGCTTCATATCCGTTATAATTCAAGTAAGGCTCAACCGTGTACTTATAAAGCTGTTTTTCGTCACTGCTTCCGCAATCTATCGCTATCGCCGTTTTACCGCAGGTTATAACACAGCAATCACCCTGTCCCACATAAAGCTGCGCAATTTTTAAACTGTCATTATTAAAAGGCACAATCAGCAGTATAAGCGGTGCCAACGTAATAAAAAGCCCTGCTTTTCTGCATCTGACGCCACAAACGCAAAACAGAACTACCGTAAAAAGGACAATAAGCCACTTAAGCTCGGTCATGTGTCCCGTAACCGTTTTTGACGCAGGAAGACTCATCACAAAAGAAAGCGCCTTGGAATACAGCGAGAGTATAAATTTTGCCGGCAGTGAAGTTACGCTTGCAATAGGCATACTAAGACCTGCAATAATTCCCGTCAGCATGCCGCTTATAAATAATACTGAAACAAGGGGAAGTAAAAGCAGATTTAAAATAATTGAATACGGACAGAAGGTATTGAAGAATTCGACCTGTGCAGGCAAGAGCGCCGCCTGAATGCAAATTGAATACAAAAGATTTTTTATGATTTTCTTTTTCCGTTCCCCTGCCGATATTTCGCATTTAGAAATCCGCTCGCCAAACAGAGAGGAGCCCAGCCCCGCTGAGAAGGACATGACAAAGGAGCTGTCATAAATAAAGTGAGGCTTATTTAACAGTATAATCAGCGCTGCAACAGAAAGAGCGGTCAGGCTGTCATATTTCTCTCCCAAGCATCTTGCAATTAAGGACAGACACAGCATTATTACAGCTCTTTTGCATGATACCTGACCTCCTGAAAAAGCATTGTAGACGCAGAGGACGCCCAAGGCAAACAAAGCGGAAACCGTATAGCTTTGTTCCTTTTTTCTCAAAAAGCCGAAGACGCTCATTCCAATTATTGAGATATGCAGTCCGGAAATCGCCAGTATATGCGCAAAGCCGGTCTCCTGATACAGTCTTTTAGCATTTTCTTCAATATGCTCTTTTTCTCCTGTAAGCATCGCAGCAAGTATTCCCTCCTGCTCTTTTGGAAATGCTTTTTTAATGCCGTTTGTTATGTAAAGCTTTGCAAGGTAAAGAAATTTTTGGATTGAAAACACAGGGTCAGAATGCGAAAATTGTTTTACGCCTTCTGCTGCTTTTATTTTTTCAGGGTATGCATAGGCCGACGTATTTCTGGCAAGGTAATATTTTTTTGAATCAAAACCGCCCTCGTTCCGGGCATTTTCATATAAAAAGATTTCACTGCTGAATTCCACTCTGTCTCCAAACTTAATGCTCCTGACGTCATCATTTTTCGCATCACAGTAAACATTAATAAATTCTTTTTTACTGAACTCACGGGAAACTCCGTCACCGGCGGCTTTTTCGACGCCTAGCTTAAGCTTTAACCCCTTATCCGTTTCAATAATATCGTTTACAGTGCCTGTGATTACATATTCTTGGCAGTTTGTACCGTTAATAAAGACTTCCATTTGGGATTTTTCAGTGATTCTTTTGCTTTGAACCGTGCCGGCAAAATATAAGGACACGAAAATTGCCGACGTTAAAACAAACATAAATGCAGATTTTGATTTCTTAAGTCTTTTGCTGAATATAAAATACGAATAAAGAACCGAACAAAAGACGCATAACGACATTATAAATAAATTTAATCCTGAAATAAGTCCTGCTATAAACATACCGACTGCATAGGCAACCGGTCTGTACATTTTTACCTCCTTTTAATTCTTATTTTTTGCGTAAATATAGAAAAATGACTATTCCTCCTCAGAAACAAGCAAATCATAGTTAAAGGTAAGCAGTTCGCTGCACGCCATCGCTCTATAGTATTCCAGCTTGACTCCGTCAACCGAGAACTCAACGCTTCTCACTCCTGCAACCTCACAGAGAGAATTTACAATTGAATAAACCGTAAGCTCATCAGGAACCTCTTCCAGATATTCAAGAAATTCAGACGAAAGATTAACGTAGCATATGGTATCCTTTGTTACTACATTCAGAAGTTTTGTCTTTTTAGGTATGCCTCTTTTAACGACTCCGCTGTCGCCTGATTTAGGTCCCTGCAAAAGCTCTTCCAGAATAAGCTGCTCGTCAGTATACCTTGCATCCAATTTAACCTTTCTGTTAATCTTGACAAGTCCTTTTCCCTCCATATCAGGAAAATAAAGAGTTATGCTTGTCGTCTGATCCGCGCCTGCAATATCGTAAAGGAAAGAGTTTTTGTCCATTCTTCCGATAACGTTTCCCTGAATTGTCAGAGGCGTATCGTCAACAAAAAAGCTGATATCCGAAACTCCGTCCAGCTGACATATCGTCTCTACTATAGCCGCACGGATTAAGACCTCATCGGTTATCAGAAGGTCATAATAATCATTGGTAAAGTAAACCGAGACTGTTCCGTCCTCAAACAACCAGCCGTCCGCCATCAGATTTTCGGAAAACGGAGATGTAAACACCTCGCTTTTATAATTGCTGAGAGCATCGAACAGCTCGTCTACCGCCTCCTTGGTTGTGGTAGAGAAAATATTGTATTCGACCTTGACAATCTTCTTTGAAGTTTGGTCTATGACCGCTAAGTACTCCTTCGGCTGTTTTGCTTCCTTTACCTCTTTCTTTTCCTTTTTTCCGCAGGATGCGAAAAGCAATGCAACCGCAAGAAGCAGCAGCGCCGTCAGAAAATGAATTCTATTGTTAAAAGACTTCTTCTTCATTTTTTCCTTTCTGCGTACAAGGTTGAAAACTTACATTTTTTCGGTGATCTGTCCGCGGTAATTAAGCGGAATCCTGATTGTAAATGTCGTTCCGATATTTTCCGCACTGTGAACCTTAACCATTCCGTTATGCATTCTGATAATTTCATTTGCTATCGCAAGTCCGAGACCCGTGCCTCCCGTTGCTCGGTCTCTGGCTTTATCGACACGGTAAAATCTCTCAAAAATATGTTCAAGCGCCTCTTCAGGAATGCCTATTCCGGTGTCCTGAACGGTGATGTAAACATACTTTGCGTCTGAGTTAAGCGAAACCCTGACCTGCCCCATTTCCTTATTGTACTTTACTGCGTTCTCACAAAAATTTGTCAGAGCCATGATAATCTTGCTGTCATCGACCTCGGCTGTAATCTCTCTGTAGCTTTCATAAATTATCTCAACGTCATGCTCTATCGCAAGAGGCTTAACCCTTTTTAAAACTATATCGAGTATTTCATTGATGTTGCAAAGCGAAACGTTTAATTTGTCCGCTTTTTTATCCATTTTGACAAGAGAAAGCAGGTCGGAAATTATTTTGTTTTCCCTGTCAATTTCGGCATTGATATCCGTCAGGAACTCCCTGTAGGTGGCCTCGTCAGCTCCCTCCTGCATAAGAAGCGAATCTGCAAGCACCTTTATAGACGCCATTGGAGTTTTAAGCTCGTGCGACACGTTGGAGACAAAATCCTGCTGGTTATCCCTTACTGCCTTAACTCTGCCAAGCATTTGATTCACAGATGAAGAAACGGTTCTCACCTCATAAAGACCTCTTTCATCCATAACTACATCTAAATCGCCGGAGGCGATAAGCGCAAGAGGCCTTCTAAGCCTGCGGAGCGGTCTTGCAATCAAATAAGCGGCCAAGTACGACAAAAAAGCAAGAATTATCATAATAAGAGTACTGATAAGCTCGCTTGCTCTGGACATTCTGTTAAGTATGTCCGCTTCGCTTTCGAGCGTGTAGGACATCATTATCAGACCGCCGATTCTTTTTTCGCTCCCGACAGGAATTCCGTAGGTATAAAAGCCCAGCTCGGACTCCCAGTCATAATAAGACGTGTCGTTGCCTTTAAATGCAGAAATAGCCTCTCTCATCACAGCTGTTTTTCCGGTGTCTCTGTGATAGCTGTCAAAAATAATCTGCATGGAAGAATTAATAACGATAACCCTTCCCCCGAAAATTTCGGCGGCTACCTCAAGCTCATTGTCTATATCCGTGTTTGTGGAATTCAAATAATCGGTAACAAGCAACTGATTGATTATTCGCAGCGTGTATGCGGAAATCTCCTGCTCCTTCAGACTTACGCACGACTGCTTGTAATCGTTTAACAGACTTGAAGAACATGAAACGCACGCAACAAGTCCCGACATGAAAAGCAAAATAAAAATTACAGACTGCAGGTTAAACAGTTTTAAAAAAAATCTCTTAATCATCGAAGTAATATCCTACGCCCCACTTAGTATGAACATACTTTGGTTCGCTTGGATTGCTTTCAATTTTTTCCCGAAGCCTTCTGATGTGAACGTCAACCGTCCGCACATCTCCCGGAAAATCGTAGCCCCAGACAAGGTTCATAAGGCTTTCCCTTGAATAAACCTTATTAGGATTAGAGACAAGAAGGTCAAGAAGGTCGAATTCCTTTGCGGTAAGGTTCATTTCCACTCCGTCAACGTAAACCCTTCTTGATTCCCTGTCAAGCGTAAGTCCGGTTCCATTTACAAACGGCTTTGAAGCATCGTCGGCGTGAGGCTTTTTGGTATTACGTCTTATTATAGCCTTAATTCTCGCTTTGACCTCAAGTATGTTAAACGGTTTTGTAATATAATCATCTGCTCCGTACTCAAGTCCAAGGATTTTGTTAATGTCCTCGCCCTTGGCGGTAAGCATTATAATCGGAACCTCGGAAAACTCTCTTACCTGCTGGCACACCTCAAAACCGTTCTTTAAAGGAAGCATAACATCAAGCAAAACAATATCGTAACTGTTTTCCTCTATCATCTTTACCGCAGTCTCGCCGTCGTAAGCACAGTCAACCTCCATGCCGTCCTGCTCAAGACTGAACCTTATTCCTTTAACAATCAGCTTTTCGTCATCTACTACAAGAACCTTATGTGCCATATCTTCCCTCACAAATTACTTTTTACCGTTATAAATCCTTTAACGGCGCATCAGTTTACGGTTATCAAATCCTTGATGTTACCGTAAGTACTTTCTCCTATCCCCTTAACATTCATTATGTCCTCAGGAGCTTTAAAGCCTCCGCTTTTATTGCGATAGTTTATGATAGCTTCCGCCTTTGTCTCTCCAATGCCCGGCAGTGTTTTTAAAAGCTCCTTGTCCGCCGAGTTGATATTAATAATTTTTTTGGCGGCGTCAGACTCTCCCGTTACGCCGCCTTCAAAATCACTCAAGCCGGGAGACATGCCTTCTGTTTCTTCAAGCGAAGGAACGTAAATCTTCATTCCGTCACGAACCGTTTCAGCAAGATTTATAAAATCTGAAGCCGCGTTTTGCGTAAAACCTCCTGCAAGCTCAAGAACGTCTACAACTCTTCCTCCGGTACCGACCCCGTAGACCCCCGGTGAATAAACTTCTCCGCAGATGTAAGCAAAGACAGTACCGTCGGCAGCTTCGTTATTACCAACAGCAGTATTCCCGGTACCGTCACCGTTATCAGCGTAATCAATCTTACCGGAGTCTCCGCCGCCTTCAAAACCGGTTTCGGAAGAATCCGTCGAAATAATGAAGTCTCCCTTGTTTTTTTGTTCCTTCTCATAAATCATTAAGCCTGTGAATAATAGAATAAATACCGTGACCGGTACTGCAATTTTTGCTTTCATAAGCAGCCTCCTTACAGTACTGAACCACGTCCGCAACCAGTTTTATTGTAGCCTATTACCAACCTGTTTACAAGAATTATTTTAACGAAAATTATTAATTTTATTTGTAACAATTTGGCAAAAAAAGGATTACGGTTTTACTGATGCCGTGTCAGCCCGTATTATCGGCTCACGCTGTCCAAAACCCCTGTCAGGATATACGCCATTTTACAGATATCGTCTTCAGTTACCGTAAGCGGAGGAAGGAAACGAATTACATTTGCTCCAGCTGAAATAAGCATAAGTCCCGAATCAATAGCCTTTGCGATAATATCCTTTACTTCAATGCTGAATTCAAGTCCCTGCATAAGTCCCATACCGCGGCGTTCCTTAATGAAACCGTAGCTTTCGGTTATTTCGTCAAGCTTTTTTTCAAGCAGCTTTCCCGTCCTCTTAACATTTTCAAGAATATCAAGACTTTCAAACAACTCAAACACCTTATTGACTGCGGCGCACACCAACGGATTGCCGCCGTAGGTAGTGCCGTGGTCGCCGGGCTTAAAGGCCGAAGCAACCTCTTCTGTGGCGCAGAAAGCGCCAACCGGAACTCCGCAGCCCAAAGCCTTTGCAGTAACTAAAATATCAGGCTTAACTCCGTACTGCTGGCAAGCATACATGGAGCCTGTACGACCCATGCCGCACTGAACTTCATCTAAAATAAGAACTACGTCCTTTTCCGAACAAAGCTCCCTGACTCCGGCAAGAAATTCCTTTGAAGCAGGGTGAATTCCGCCCTCGCCCTGAACAGGCTCGATAATAACGGCCGCCGTTTTATCGGTAATCTGAGCCTTTACGCTTTCAATATCGTTAAATTCCGCCCATTTTACTCCTCCGATAAGAGGCTCAAAGGGAATCCTGTACTTCTTTGTTCCCGTGATTGAAAGAGAGCCCATGCTGCGGCCATGGAAGGAATGCTCCATAGCAATAATCTCACTGTCCGCAACGCCCTTCTTTTCGTAATATCTTTTCCTTGCAAGCTTAATTGCGCCCTCGATTGCCTCCGTTCCGCTGTTGGTAAAGAAGACCCTGTCCATGCCGCTCGCCTTTTTAAGCGCGTTCGCCGCCTTTACAGACGGCTCGCTGTAGAAATAATTCGACGTATGTATAAGCTTATCAATCTGTGCCTTAAGCGCGTCATTATACTCCTTATTGTTATACCCGAGCGCAAAAACCGCAATTCCTGCACAGAAATCAAGATACTCTTTTCCTTCCGTATCGTAAAGATACACGCCGTCACCCTTTTCAAGCACAATCCGGTACCGTCCGTAGGTCTTCATCAACACGCTTTCTGCTTCTGAAATTATACTTTTTGTGTCCATCTCATTCATCTATATCCTCCTAAATAATCCGCTAAACCGTAACCTGACATCTTCGATAAGAAGCAAGACAAATTACGCTAAAGCATATGAAATCTTTCCTTCTTTCACCGGCGGCTACCTGACTGATAAAGTATTACCTGCTTTCATCGGCGGCTGCCTGACGGTTAAAGCTTTACTTCCTGTCATCAATAATCGCCGTGCCGATACCCTTTTTGGTATAAAACTCAAGCAGCAGGCAGTGCGGAGTGCGTCCGTCGATAATATGGACCCTTGAAACTCCGTTCTTGACCGACTCAATGCAGTTCTTAAGCTTTGGAATCATTCCTCCGCCCACATAGCCGTTGTCAATAAGCTCTTCCGCCTCTGAAAGCGTAAGCTCCGACATCAGGCTTGAAGGATCTTCGGGATTTTTATAAACGCCCTCAATATCGGTAAGAAATGCAAGCTTTTCAGCTCCCAGAGCCGCCGCAATCGCACAGGCGGCATCGTCTGCATTTATGTTGTAGGACTGATTCGCGGCGCTGTCCATACCGATCGGCGCGATAACAGGGATATAATCATTCTCTATCATGGTATCGATTATATCCGTATTGACCTTAACTATGTTCCCTACAAAGCCGATATTCTTTCCGTTCACAAATTTCTGCTCACAGGTAAGCATGTCTCCGTCCTTGCCGCTTATGCCGACCGCCTTAACACCCATCTGCTTAAGCAGCTGCACAAGTCCCTTATTTACCTTTGAAAGAACCATTTCCGCAACTTCCATAGTTTCAGAATCCGTCACACGGAGTCCTTCGACAAAAACAGGCTCCTTTCCCATAAGAGAAACCCACTTGCTGATTTCCTTTCCGCCGCCGTGAACAATGACCGGGTGCATTCCCACATATTTGAGCAGCGCAACGTCCTTAATAACATTCATTTTAAGCTCAGAATCAAGCATTGCGCTTCCGCCGTACTTAACCACAACGATTTTATTGTTAAACTCCTGAATATAAGGCAATGCCTCGATAAGAGTCTCCGCTTTTGCAATAATAACGTCCTTATGCTCTGTCATAATATTCTGATATCTCCAATCCCAAAAGCATATTTTCAGCTTCTGTAGTCCCCGTTAATTTTAACATAGTCATAGGTCAGATCGCAGCCCCATGCAGTTGCCTTTTCGTAGCCTGCCTTAACGTCAATCTTTATTGTGACCTCCTTCTGCGACATCATTTCCGTAGCAAATTCCTCGGAGTATTTAAGAGGCATTCCGTCCTTTACAAGCTGGAGCTTTTCTTCCTCGGTGTTGCTCTTTACCTCAAGGAACACGTCAACCTTGTCAGGGTCGAATTCCGCTCCCGAATAGCCTATTGCACAAAGTATTCTTCCGACATTCGCATCTGCTCCGAAAAACATCGCCTTAACAAGATTGGAGCTGACGACCGACTTACTAAGCAGTATCGCCTCCTCCTTGGTTTTTGCATTTCTTACCTTACATTCAATCAGCTTTGTAGCGCCTTCGCCGTCAGCCGCCATTTTCTTTGCAAGCGACTTGCAGACAACCTTTAAAGCCGTTTCAAAATTATCGTAATCCTTGTTTTTCTTAACAATTTTCTCGTTGCCTGCCATACCGTTTGCAAGAACGATAAAGGTATCGTTCGTAGAGGTGTCTCTATCTACGCTTATCATGTTGAAGGTCTCGCTTACTACCTTTGAAACTGCTTCCTGAAGAAGCCCTTCGTCAATATTTATGTCGGTAGTTACAACGCTGAGCATGGTCGCCATGTTAGGATGTATCATTCCGGAACCCTTACTCATTCCTCCGACATATATCTCGATGTCCTCGTCCTCAATCGTAAAGGTTGCGGCAGCCTGTTTAGGTTTTGTGTCCGTCGTCATTATGGCTTCTGCCGCTGCGAGCGCACATGCCTCAGTCTCTCCAAGAGCGGCAACAAGTGAAGGAACTCCCTTTTTTATTGCGTCCATTGGCAACGGCTGTCCGATAATTCCGGTCGAACCGACAAAAAGCTGTTCAGGCTCGATATTCAGCTCCTTTGCAGCTGCGGCGGCAAACTCATAATTATCCTTTACGCCCTGCTCGCCAAGACAAGCATTTGCAATTCCGCTGTTAAAAATCATACCATGCTTCGGCTGACCGTTTTTCAGTATATCCTGACACCACACTACAGGAGCGGCCTTAACAAGATTGGTCGTAAATGTGCCGCCTGCCACGCAGGGAGCCTCGCTGTAAACAAGAGCTATGTCCTTTTTCGCCTTCCTTATTCCTGCATATATTCCTGCGGCCTTAAATCCCCTCGCAGTCGTAACTCCGCCACTTATCTTTCTCATTAACTTATCCTCCTAATCATAAAATCATCGGAACAGACATCAGTCCCGTTTTTTCATCAAGCCCGAACATAATGTTCATATTTTGAATTGCCTGCCCCGCCGCACCCTTAACAAGATTATCGAGCGCACCCATAACGATAACGCGGCCGGTTCTTTCATCGATCCTGAAATTTACATCGGTAAAGTTGCTGCCTGCCACGCATCTGGTCTCGGGACAAACGTTTTTATCGAGAACCCTGACAAAATATTCATCCCCGTAATACTTGTCGTAAGCCGCCCGAAATGTTTCGTAGTCAGCCTTTTTGTTAAGATCGGCATATGCTGTAACCAGAATTCCTCTGTTCATCGGAACAAGGTGCGGAGTAAAATTAAGTATGACTTCCTTTCCGCAGGCATACGAAAGCTGATCTTCGATCTCCGGAGTGTGCCTGTGAGTCGTCACTCCGTAAGCCTTGATCGACTCATTGACCTCACAGTAAAGGTTTGCAACCTTTGCTCCTCTTCCTGCGCCGCTGGTCCCGCTTTTAGCGTCTATAATGATGCTGTCCGTGTCAATAAGCCCCTCTTTAACGAGCGGATAAAGGCTTAAAATCGAACAGGTAGTATAGCACCCGGGATTCGCTACCAGCCTTGCTTTCTTTATGTCCTCTCTGTTTATCTCACATAACCCGTAAACCGCCTCTTCAATAAATTCAGGACTCTTATGCGTAATTCCGTACCATTGCTCGTACCTTGCGACATCCTTTATCCTGAAATCGGCAGATAGATCTATGACGGAGGTTTCAGAGAGGATCTTTTCGCTTACAAGAGAAGAACACAGCCCCTGCGGAGTCGCCGTAAAAATGACGTCAGCCTCCTTTGCAAGCTCCTCTAGATTATCGCCCTTGCATATTCCGTCTACCAATCGGAACATATTCGGAAAAACCTCTGAATATTTCCTATCTACATAGCTTTGCGAACCCAGCCAGACGATCTCCGCCTCAGGGTGGTTTAACAAAAGCCTTACAAGCTCCTGACCGGCATAGCCTGTCGCTCCAATAATCCCTGCCTTAATCATTTTAATCTCCAATCCTGAGAAGACGAAAACCGACACGCGCGCTTAAAGCCGGTGTGATTTTCAGAATCGTCCCATAAAATGAATATTGTATATGCAAAATGTATAAAAATACATTTTTATGAAAATTTATTCATTATTATAGCGACATATCTAAAATAAATCAATAGTAAAATTCACCATATATCGGCAAAAATAAATATGTTTTTTATTCAAGATATCCCTGTTCTTTAATTAAGGAATAAAAAGCATGGACAGGAAAGCCCACAACGTTGCTGTAATCACCCTCTATTTTGGATATATGCTTTGCAAAGCCTCCCTGAATTGCATAACCGCCGGCCTTATCGTAAGGCTCGTCAGTTGAAGCATAAGCCGTGATTTCCTCCTCCGTTAAAGTATCCACAT
Organism: uncultured Lachnospiraceae bacterium; assembly: GCA_947628705.1. Classification (GTDB taxonomy): domain Bacteria; phylum Bacillota; class Clostridia; order Lachnospirales; family Lachnospiraceae; genus UBA3775. The sequence continues at coordinate 11,692 of CANRAZ010000055.1, forward strand.
AAATATCGGTTGCCTCATAGAATAAAAAGCTTTCTGTCTCGTTTCCCTCGGAATCCGCACAGCACACGAAAACGCCTGTGTAAACCTCGTGTTTTTTTCCTGAAAGCGCACGCAGCATTTCCACTTCTTCATCATAGCTATGCGGCTTTCCAAGTATAAGCCCGTCAGACGAAACAACAGTATCAGCAGAAACTATTATTTGCTTTTTATAAGCCTGTTTTTCAGGAAAAGCCTGAGCCGCAGCATCGGAACGTCTGTTTTTTTCATTCATCCTTTCTGCTCCTGACAGCTTTTCAAGCACGTTTCTCCCCTTTTGCTCTGCCAGTTCCATTACGATTGCTTCAGGAGACGTCATGCTGTATTTTTCCTCGCAGCTGCTGACGATTATATCGTAATCGGGCACAACGCTTTTCAAAAGCTCCTTCCTCCTCGGTGAAGCGCTCGCAAGTATCCATCTTATTTCTTTATTCTCAGCCATTGTATCATCTCTAATCCCATTGTATCATCTCTGATTAAAGGTTTGATCGGGAGTCCCTTTCTCACAGATTATGCAGGGCTGTCCGCCCCATGCTTAACATTTAACTATTATAACAGAACGCCGGAAAATTTTACAGAAAAAAATCATATCAAATATTTAAAAATGGGCTTGTAAAAAAAAACATATTAGTGTATATTTATAAATCGAAGAAGATACAATGTCTTTAATTTATTTAAACATCTATTCTAGGAGGAATCGGACATGAAAGAAAAAGTAATTCTTGCTTATTCCGGCGGTCTTGATACTACCGCTATTATCCCATGGCTCAAAGAAAACTACGATTACGATGTAATCTGTGTTTGTATCGACTGCGGTCAGGAGTCTGAGCTTGAGGGACTTGAAGAAAGAGCTACATATTCAGGTGCATCCAAGCTTTACATTCTTGATGTAAACGATGAATTTGCAGAAGAATATATCAGTCCTTGCGTAAAAGCAGGCGGCACATATGAAAACAAGTACCTTCTCGGTACTTCGATGGCAAGACCTCTTATCGCCAAGAAATTGGTTGAGATTGCACGTAAGGAAGGCGCTGCCGCTATCTGCCACGGCGCAACCGGCAAGGGAAACGATCAGGTTCGTTTCGAGCTTACAATCAAGGCGCTCGCTCCAGACCTTAAGATTATTGCCGCATGGAGAAGCCCATACTGGACAATGAACTCTCGTGAAGAGGAAATTGAATATTGCAAGCAGCACGGAATCAATCTTCCGTTCACTGCCGACAACAGTTACTCGCGCGACCGCAACCTCTGGCACATAAGCCATGAGGGTCTTGAGCTTGAGGATCCTGCAAACGCTCCTAATTACGATCATCTTCTTGTTTTAGGAGTTTCTCCTGAGAAGGCTCCTGATGAAAGTGAAACAATTTCGCTCTACTTTGAAAAAGGTGTTCCAAAGAAGTTAAACGGCGTTGAAATGAAATATGCCGACATCATCAGAGCGCTGAACAAACTCGGCGGAAAGCACGGCATCGGCATTGTTGATATTGTAGAAAACCGTGTCGTAGGAATGAAATCCCGCGGCGTTTATGAAACTCCGGGCGGAACGATCCTAATGGAAGCACACACGCAGCTTGAGGAGCTTATTCTTGACAGGGCAACTCTATCCTGTAAGAAGGAGCTTGCGAACCGTTTTGCAAACGTTGTATATGAAGGAACTTGGTTTACCCCTCTTCGTGAAGCGCTTCAGGCATTCATGGAAGTAACCCAGCAATATGTTACAGGTGAAGTTAAACTTAAGCTTTACAAAGGAAATATTATTAAGCAGGGAACTACATCTCCTTACACTCTTTACAACGAAAGCATCGCCTCCTTTACAACAGGCGATCTTTACGACCATAAAGACGCCGAGGGCTTCATAAATCTCTTCGGTCTCTCGCTTAAGGTTCGTGCAATGAAGATGGCTGAGATCGCTGAGAAGGAAAAGAACGAAAGCAAATAATAATTTTTCACTGAAAATCTCATAAAATAAAGAGCCAAAGGCGACCGTCACATTGAAAACGTCTGTCGCGCTTTGGCTTTTTTATTACTAAATTCCGTTACTGTCTGCATATCTATATGCAACGCTGAGATAACCGTCTGACCTGACCTCGGTAATCACATTTGAAGCATCTGCTTCTATCTTTCGAAAATCCATCAAAATGCCCTCACCGAAAAGCTTGGAAACAGCTTCCTTTCTTGTAAACAGCCTTAAAAGCCAATTTTCAGCTACTTCAGTGTCGGAAAAATTATTGTAAAGGCTCATTTCACTGTCAGTGCATATTTTTTTTGCCATTGCAGAACTGATTTTTCTGCCAAACGGCTCAAAATCAGCTCCGATATCGTAAATATCGGAAAAAACGCAAATCACCTTTCCTGCACTGTGAGTGATATTAAAAAAAGGAGGAATACAGCCGCCGGATTTATTAACAAAAAAGGGCTTACCGTGTTCTGAATATCTAACATCTGCATTATCCGGTTTAATAAGACTGATCAGGACGCCGGAGGTAAAAATTTCGTTCTTTTTTTCTTCAATGCAGATTTTTTTTAACCTTGATATACGGACCTCATCAAAGCCTGCGGCGACCGCCTCGTCATATGGGAGACACTTTGTTTCAAAGACGTCAGCCTCACGCTCCTGATCATTACCCAACAAAATTTTTGCCTTATCTATTTTTTGTAAAAAATCATCAAGCTCTCTCATCGTTTCAATACGCCGTATTCTATCCTAAATCACAGCCGTTTCTCCCTAAATACTGTTAATGAGTATACCCTAAAAAATTAAAGATTTCAATTGTATTTAAAAAGTACTGCAATTTTTGTCAGAGCCGGCTTTAATTGTACGCCTCTCCTGTTACAGCATCTATTTCAATAAGAGGATAGGTGTTGTCTGCATAGCCTACAAACTGAAACTGATATACCGGCTTGAGCCATATTTCAGTACTTGCTCCCATTTCATCTACGTTATACCCCGGATTGCA
>CANRAZ010000056.1 GCA_947628705.1 uncultured Lachnospiraceae bacterium
AAGGCTCCTCTTGTCGGCACCTTCTATTCCGCGCCTGAAAAGGGAAAGCCTCCTTATGTAAAGACGGGAGATATGGTTAAAAAGGGTCAGGTTATCGGCATCATTGAGGCGATGAAGCTCATGAATGAAATTGAGAGCGACTGTGACGGCGTGGTAGAAGAGGTATTGGCTGAAAACGGAAGCCTTGTCGAGTATGGGCAGGGGCTTGTGAGACTCAGATAATCTGAACATGGCAGCGTAGTGTAAATACGAGGCTGTTGCACTATTTAACGGTTTGAAAAGCTCAAAGGTGACTGTATATGTTTAATAAGATTTTAATAGCCAACAGAGGCGAAATAGCGGTCAGGATCATAAGAGCCTGCCGTGAGATGGGAATATCCACAGTGGCTGTTTATTCGGAAGCGGATAAGGGCGCGCTGCATGCGATGCTTGCTGACGAGGCTGTGTGCATTGGACCGGCTGTTCCTTCTGAAAGCTATCTTAACATAGAGAATATTATTTCTGCTACCGTTGCTTCGGGAGCAGAGGCTATCCATCCCGGATTCGGGTTTCTTTCCGAAAATGCCAGATTTGCGGAGCTCTGCGAAAAATGCAGCATAAAATTTATTGGCCCTTCCTCGAAAGTTATCTCTGCAATGGGTGATAAGGCAAATGCAAGAAAAACCGTGAAACAGGCAGGCGTGCCTGTTATTCCGGGAAGCGATGAGTCTGTCATTGATGAAAAAAGGGCGCAGATAATTGCAGACGAAATAGGTTATCCTGTTATCATAAAGGCTTCTGCCGGAGGCGGCGGAAAAGGAATGAGGGTTGTTGAAAGAAAGGAAGACTTTGAAGAGCTTTTCATAATTGCAAGGACAGAGGCAGTGAATTCTTTCGGCAACGGAAGCATGTATGTTGAGAAATATATCGAAAAAGCAAAGCATATTGAGGTGCAGATCCTTGCAGATAAGGCGGGAAATATTGTTTCTCTGGGGGAGAGAGACTGCTCGATCCAGCGAAAGCACCAAAAACTTATAGAGGAAGCGCCGGCCTCTTCGCTTACGGAGGAAATGAGACGCAAAATGGGCAAAGCAGCTGTCAGGGCGGCAAAAGCCTGTGGATATACAAACGCCGGCACGGTAGAATTTCTGCTTCCTGACAGTCAGACGTTTTATTTTATGGAAATGAACACAAGGCTTCAGGTTGAACATTCCGTAACTGAGGAGGTTACTGGAATAGATATCGTTAAGGAGCAGATAAAGGTCGCTGCGGGCCAAGCACTTGATTTTTCACAGGAAGATGTGAAGATAAACGGACATGCAATCGAGTGCAGGATCAACGCTGAAGACGCGGAAAACAATTTCAGACCGTGTTCAGGGAAAATTACGGAAGTTTTTCTCCCGGCAGGTAAGGGAGTAAGGATCGAGCACTGCATATTCCACGATTTTAAGGTTTTGCCTTTTTATGATTCGATGCTGTTGAAGCTTATTGTACATGACGATACGAGGATGAATGCAATACGCAAAATGCAGAGCGCGCTCGGTGAGCTTATTATTGACGGAATAACCACAACGCAAGATTTTCTTTACGATATAGTTCACGAAGAACGGTTTGTTTCAGGGAATTTTGACACAGGTTATTTGAAGTGAATGTACTTATCTAATTAAGAAACTACAAACCGTATGCGTAAATACATATATTCTTTTCAGGAGTTTGCCTATTGGCAGAGGATTAGAGATGAGAGATTTGTTTAAAAAACGTCCTGTAACTCGGATAGTATCGGAATCAATTGCATCTCCGATGGAGAACACGGCTGCGCCGGAAGTCCCGGAGGGCTTATGGAAAAAGTGCAATTATTGCCGCAAGCCTCTGTTTACCGACGATGTTGCGGAAAACAATTTTATTTGCCCTAAGTGCGGAGGTTATTTCAGACTTCATGCCAGAAGAAGGATTGCGCAGATGAGTGATGAGTTTACCGAGTGGGACGAAACCATGGAATTTGTCAATCCTCTTGGTAAAAAGGACTATGAGTCAAAGCATAGGACGGCGCAGGAAAAGTCAAAGCTTAATGAAGCGGTCGTGACAGGGCTGGCAAGACTTGAGGGAGAAGAATATGTGCTAGGTGTTATGGACAACAGATTCATGATGGCGAGCATGGGCAGTATAGTAGGAGAAAAGATTACAAGAGCCGTCGAAGAAGCAACAAAAAGAAAGCTTCCTGTTGTGCTTTTCTGCTGCTCCGGCGGCGCCAGAATGCAGGAGGGCATGATAAGCCTGATGCAGATGGCAAAGACAAGCGCAGCCCTTAAGAGGCATTCTGATGCAGGGCTTCTCTATATTTCGGTTCTGACCGAACCAACCACAGGAGGCGTTACTGCAAGCTTTGCCATGCTTGGGGACATAATCCTTGCGGAGCCGGGAGCATTGATTGGATTTGCAGGGCCAAGAGTGATAGAGCAGACCATAGGAGAAAAACTGCCAAAAGGGTTTCAGCGCTCCGAATTTCAGCTTGAACACGGATTTGTTGATGCCATTGTGGAAAGAAATGACTGCAGAAAAACCATTTCTTTACTGTTAAAGCTCCACAAAAACGGAAAAGGAATCTGTGCTATGCATTCAAGGGAAGGAGAACAGGCAGAATGTCGAAGAATGCTTGAATTTGCCGGAAAGGAAGAGTATACTGTTTACGATAAAGGGTTCTTTGAGGCAAGGGAAAAGGAATTTTCGGCATGGGAGAGAGTTCAGATTTCAAGAAGAAACACACGCCCCACAGCGCTTGACTATATTTCCCTGATGTTTGACAGTTTTTTTGAACTTCATGGGGACAGAGGAGCGGCAGACGATGGGGCGGTAGTCGGCGGCTTAGCCTTTTACAGAGGGCGTCCTGTCACTGTGGTTGCGCAGCAGAAAGGAAAGAATACGGCCGAAAACATTAAAAGGAACTTTGCCATGCCTTCTCCTGAGGGCTACCGCAAGGCTCTCAGGCTTATGAAGCAGGCGGAAAAGTTTAGCCGTCCCGTAGTATGTTTTGTCGACACACCCGGTGCGTTTTGTGGAATTGAAGCAGAAGAAAGGGGTCAGGGAGAGGCGATCGCAAGAAATCTTTTTGAAATGAGCTCCCTGAAAACGCCGGTTATCTCCTTTTTCATAGGAGAAGGCGGCAGCGGAGGAGCTTTGGCTCTGGCAGTTTCGGACAGGGCTGTTATGCTTGAAAATGCCTGCTACTCAATACTTTCGCCTGAAGGCTATGCTTCCATTCTCTGGAAGGATACTTCAAAGGCAAGCGCTGCGGCGGAGGAAATGAAACTGACTTCATATGAGCTTAAAAGGCTTGGGGTAATTGATGAAATAATTCTGGAATCCGAGCCTGCATGTAAGGATAACATTGATGATATTGTTTCCGACATGAAGGCAGCGCTTGACAGCTTTCTTAGCAGCGTTTCGGAAGAAGGTGCGGAGGCAACCGCTGAGAAAAGATACGACAGGTTTAGAAGCTTTTAGATTTATTATATGGACTTGGGGCATAAATCCATATGATCCGGATGAGTTTCAGCGGTATCCTAACAGGCAGCATACAGAGAAAAGATAGAAAAGGAGAAAGCCGTAACGAGCAATGACTCGTGAGGCTGCGTGAAAAGTATGAATCAGGAAGAGCTGAAAAAAATACTTCCACACCGTGATAACATGCTTTTGGTTGAGGAAGCAGAGGTATGCGGAGAGGAATCAGTCGGAAAATATCACGTAAAGGGAGACGAATTCTTCCTTCAGGGGCACTTCCCTGAAAATCCTGTCGTGCCGGGGGTTATTCTTTGTGAAATGATGGCTCAGTCAGCGTGCGTGCTGCTTGCAGGTGAAGAAAAGGGTAAAACCCCTTACTTTACGAGCATGAAAAATGTCAAGTTCAGAAAATCGGTGAAGCCGGGGGATATCTTTGAAAGCCATTGCAGGATTACCAGGGTCAAAAAACCGTTTTATGCAGCTGAGGGTAAGGGCTATGTTGACGGTAATCTTATGGTAGAAGCGGAATTTTCTTTTGCACTTATGTAAAGGTCGGTGATATATAATGATAAACATAGACCGTTTTGAGAGGTTTAGCAAAACCATTAATCAGATAAGCAAAGAGCTTAAAAAAATAAAATACAAGCACATGAGCAAGTACGGCCTTGGGAGCATTCATGCGATGTGCATTATCTCTTTAGGCGAAACGCCGTGTCAGACCGCGCAGGAGCTTATGAACGGAGAGGAGATTGACAAGGCTCAAATGTCAAGAGTCCTTAAGGATTTGTGCGGCAAGGGCTATATCCGCCCTGTGGAGGGACAAAACCGCAAATACAGGCTGCGGTACGAGCTTACCGAAACCGGAAGGAAAATAGCTGCGGAGGTAAGGCAGAAGGCCGTTGATATAGTAAAATTCGTGGACGTAGACATAGACTGCGAGGACATAATCGTTATGTACAAAACTCTTGAAAACATATGCCGCAATATAATAAAGGCACAGGATGAATTTGAGAAGTAAAACAGAAATTTACATGAGCTGCAGATTTTTCCTTAGTTGCCGTAACAATGAAAATATAAAAAAGGGCATTCCCAACCTATTTGTCAGACGGGTTTTGATGCGCTCGCTTCTATACGCAAAAAGCAGACGGTTTTCGTCTGCTTTTTCTTTTTTATGCGGGACTGCCTAAAAGGAAGATTATTGCATATTTTTTCTTAAAATGTACAGACTTACAGAAAAAGAGGGAGGAAAGATATGCAGAACGAACATGTAACGGTAAGTATTCCGATGTGCGTTGCCGTAAACAGCAAGACCGTTAAAATAAAGGATATTGTTCAGATAGCGGGAAGCAATGCCGAGCTTATCGGCAAAATCAACGATAAAATCTTCCATGTTTTTGACAAGGATGAAAGGGCGATTTTCTCGGCAACGTCGCTGGTATCATTTATTGAAAACGAATTTAAAGGGCTGACCGTAAATTTAAGCGGTGAGACGGAGGTTATCGTCAAGTATAAAAAAGCTCTTACCGCAAAGGACAAGTTTTGGCAGGCTTTGAAAGTAATCTTCGTATCATTGGCGGTTTGCTTCGGCTCGGCGTTTACCATAATGACCTTTAACAGCGACGTAGATGTGGGAGGCGTGTTTAAAACCATCTATAAGCTTGCAGCATATCCAAACCCGAAGGATAAGGTGCTGGAAATTTCCTATTCTATAGGGATATTTTTTGGCATTCTCCTTTTCTTTAACCATTTTTCCAGAAAGAAGGAAAAATCGGACCCTACGCCCATTCAGGTTCAGATGTTTTCCTATGAACAGGGCGTCAATCAGACTGTGATTGAGGAAGCGGTAAGGAACGGAGAGGTGAAATAGATGAGGCTTATTTTGCTGGCGTTTACCGGCGTGAGCGCAGGGGTTTTGGTGTCGGGCGGACTTTTTGCACTGCTTACAAAGGTAGGGCTTATTTCAAGAATGATAGCCTGTACGAAAACCGCTGATAAGGTTAAAACCTACGAAAGGCTTATAATAATAGGAGGGACTCTTGGAAACATAGTCTCGATTTTTTATACTCACGTGTACGGAGGCATAGTTATTTTGATTCTGTACGGCTTTATGTCAGGGGCTTTTACGGGCGGTCTTGCGCTCGCTCTTGCGGAAAGCGTAAGCGCCATTCCGGTATTTATGCGCAAGCTCAAGCTTGACACGGGCGTAAAATGGATCGTTCTTGCCTTTGCGATAGGAAAATGCCTAGGATCGTTTTTATGGTTTTTGAACTAAAATCATGGCTGTAAAAGGTTCAGAGCAAAGAAGCCGGCAAGGCGGCAAGGAAAAAAGGCTCAAAAATGCTTTTGAAAAATGTGATATTGGCAATATTACACAAAAAGTTAATGAATTATTGCGTTTTTATATGAAACTTGTAAAAAATATTGATTTTCCAAGAGAATTAATGTAACATTGTACCAGTATATTAAATAGCAGGCCTGCCGTTCTGCAAAAAAACGGCAGGTTACATATATTATGCTTAACAGAGAAGGAGAAAAGAAATGAAGAAATTTTTGGCGATTTTGCTTACATGCTCTCTTGTTCTTGCCTCGCTTACGGCATGCGGCGGAAAATCCGGAGACGGCGGCTCTAACGGCGGAAACGAGGGCAATAACGGCAGCTCCGGCAATCAGGGCCAGAATGAGGCTGAGCATGGAATTGTTGAGACCGGAGGAAGCGTTACATACAGTCCGGATGGCGCCGGAATAAATAAGAGCGCAAAAGTTGATATCGGTTCGCTTTATGTTACGGATTCTATGCTCGACACAGGAATAGCGCGTCCGGGAAGTCTTGAGAGGCTTGCTGCCGTTATGGAAAAGGCGTCCTTCGGTCAGGGAGTAACGATCGCTTACGTTGGCGGAGGTACAGCCGCAGGCAAGGGAGCAAGCTCATATGAGAAGTCTTATGCTGCTTTAACGACTGCATGGTTGAAAGAGACTTTCCCTAATGCTGCAGTAAACGAAATTAATATCGGGGCTTTGAATTGTGATTCTTATGTCGCAGTTCACAGGGTATCGGAAGAAGTCATTAAGTCCAGTCCTGACATTGTTATTTTAGACACGGCTTATGACGATACGGGAGCAATCTGCGAGGAGGCTTTTGAAAGCATGGTAAGAGCTTTCCTGTCAGGGACCTCGGCGGCAGTCATTCCTTTGATAACGACCGATTCAACCTATGCTGGGAACGGCGACAAGCAGTCGGCCCTTGCATTTAAGCTTGATCTGCCGGTCATCAGCTATCTTAATGTCCTCAAAGCTAATGTAACGAACGGTACATGGACATGGAACGATGTGGCAACAGCGGAAGATACGGTTTATCCTGCGGACAGCGGACACGCATTTATCGCATATCTGCTTACAGGCTATTTTGGCAGAGTATTAGAGGGAATTTCGAGCTCTTCCTATAATGAGTATGTGCTTTCGGATTCAACTACCACAAAAGCAAGATATAACAACGGCACTTTTGTCGGACCTGCGTCAGTTCCTCATGACGGTGAAGACAATGCTCTTACAAGTCTTCCCGGCGTTGATTCATACTCTTTTGTAAGTCAGGGTATGGGAACTCAGAACGGTAACGAAGCGACTTTTGACGTTACCGGAAAGAATATAGGAATGCTTTACTGGAGGTCGACCGACGGAAACGGCGGAAGCTTTGACGTTTACGTTGACGACGTGCTTATTACTACTCTGAGCGCGGATCTTTCCGAAGACGAAAACGCAACGTACAGCTTTGCCGAGTGCGTGGAGCTCGGAAAATACGATGAGTCGGGAACTCACAAGGTTAAGCTTGTAAAGAACAGCGAGTCAGAAGCAGACGACTTTTATGTTTGCGGTTTTCTTGTATCATAAGAATTGACATATAATTAACATGAAAGGTTCTTTCCTTTGTTTTTGCAAGGGAAAGTGTTTTGGTGAGGAAAAAAGCAATGAAAAAGTTTACGGTAAAGAGATTAACGGCATTTTTAACGGTACTGATAATCGCGCTGTCATTATTTACGGCGTGCGGAAATGAAAAAAACGAAGGCGGCAGCGCTACTCCTACAAAGAAGCCTGAAGCGGCAGTATCGCCGGAGGCAACTCCGGGCGGCGAGGAAGAGAAGCCGGTCGGAGATAAGACTTACACGATAAGCGATAAGACAATTGCCGATTCTTATCCTGCCATTGCTACGGACGGAGTGGAAATAACAGATGAGATGTGCGAGGATGCGATAGTCAACGAGGGAAATCTTCAGAGGCTTGCAGAGGTGATGTCGAGGGCTTCGTCAGGTGAAGAAATTACCGTAGCTTACATAGGCGGCTCAATAACGGACGGATCGGTCGCGACACCGCAGGAGGAAAAGTGCTATGCAGGCCTTACACAGACATGGTGGCAGTACACCTTTCAGGATGCAAAGATAAATTATGTTAATGCCGGAGTCGGAGCTACAGATTCATATATCGGAGTACACAGGGCGGCTAAGGATGTCATATCGAACAATCCGGACGTTGTTGTTGTTGAATTTAGCGTAAATGACACCCGTCAGCATAATCAGGAAACCTACGAATCGCTGCTTAGAATGCTTCTTAACTCTGAGTCAAAGCCTGCTGTGATTTCTCTTGTCCTCTGCACAGAGACGAGCTACTATCAGGATCATTACAAGGTTGCGAATGCTCTTGATGTCCCTGTCATAAGTTACGCCAAGATAGCTCAGGCTAACATGGCGGACGGAACATGGGAGTGGAGTCAGATCGGAGCGCCTGATAAAGTGCACCCGAACAACGGAGGACATTCCGTTATTGCACACCTGCTTACATATTTTTATAACAAGGTTCTTAATTCCATTAACGATTCTTCTTATTTTACCTACAGTGTTCCGGACGAAACGGTTACTCTTTCCCGGTACGAAAATGCGGACATACTGTATGCGGACGAGATAGAGGCTGTTTCCATGGACGGTTATGAGAAAACTCAGATTTATTCGGGCCTTTTCAATCAGAATGCGTGGAAGACTACTACGGGCGGCACCATAACATTTGAGGTGGAGGCAAATAATATCGGCATTATATTTCAGAAAACGGTAGGCGGCAACGGAGGCCAGTTTGACGTTTATGTAAACGGCGAAAAGGCAACGCTTAACCCTATTGATGCGAATTTCCCTGGAGGATGGGGCAATTATGCCGAATATATTGAACTCGGGAAATATCCTGATGCGGGCAAGCTTACCGTAACGGTTCAGCCTGCTGAAGGAAGCACAGGAAAAGAGCTTTCAATTCTGGCTCTTACTGTTTCGTAAAAAATAGCTGTTAAAAGCCGTCACGGTTTTTGGGCTTTTACTGACCTCAGAACGGGTCTTAAGCACCCGGCAATCTATTCATTGGAGAAGTGAGAATCATGGTCAACGGGAAGAAAGTAATCGCTGTCTGCGTCAGCAGAGCAAATAATCAGGAGAATTTGGCATATCTCAGAGCGTTTCACAGTCTGGCGAAGGAGAGAGGTTATCTTATGGCAGCTTATTTCCTTACTTCTGACGTGTTTTTGTTCGGCGAGGACGTGAAAAAGGATGCAGGGGTTTTCAGCATGATCAATTATGATTATGTTGACGCCCTTGTTGTCATACGTGATGATTTGATGACGGAAGACGTCATACGGGAGCTTATAGGAACCGCTAAGGAAAACAATATACCCAGAGTTGTCATTGGAGCAGGATGCGACGACGCTTTTACGGTAGAATATCAGGGAGACGACTGCTTTGAGGCTATTGTGAGGCACATTGTAGAAGAGCATGGCTGTAAAAACGTTTATTTTATGGCGGGCGTTCCGGATAAAGAGTTTTCTTACATGTGGGTAGACGTCTACAGAAGGGTTCTTGAAGAAAACGGAATTGAGTTTGACGAGAACAAGGTGGGATTCGGCTACTATTGGAGCGACCCTGCTTACAAAATAGTCGAAGAATGGCTGAAGCGTCCTCAGGTTCCCGAAGCTATTATATGCGCAAATGATGTGATGGCGATTGCAACATGCAAGTGCCTGAACGAGCACGGATATTACGTTCCGGAGAATATTCTTGTGACCGGATTTGACGGAATAAAAAGGGAACAGTACCACTTCCCAAGACTTACTACAGGCGTAAGGGATGAAGTCAGTTCATGCGAGATGGCGATTGAGTTTATTGACAATGTCTTCGGAGGCATGCCTTTTTCGCCGATACACGTTAAACAGCAGTACAACCTTAAAATTTCCCAGTCATGCGGCTGCGAGGCAATACACGCTCCAAAAATGAACGGCAGAGTGAACGTCCTTTACGACACGATAGGCGCGTTTGACAGCCATGAGAGCTTTATATATAAAATGGGCGGAGCTCTGTCAGGCGTGTCCGATAAGGATGAAATGTTTAATCTTTTGTCAGTATACCTTTGGGATAACGCATACATAATCTTAAGAGACCGTATTTGGGAAGTTGACGACGGTGCGGAGGAAGAGCTTGAAGTAGGCTATGACGAAGAGGTAACGCTTATACGTTATAATAAGATTCCGGTAGAAGGACAAAAGGACATTTTCCCAATGGGGATATACCTTCCCGATTATAAATTAATGGACAGCCAGCAGGCGTTTACTTCGGTTTTCCCTATTAGGTATAAGGAGCGCATTTTCGGCTATTATGTTGTTTTTTCGGACGGAGAAGACAGAGGAATTTATTGCAGCAACCGCTTTGTAAACATGGTGAGCGTTACGATTAATACCGTTCTTGGCCAGCACAAGCTCAGCATTACAAATAAAAGACTGGCAGGAATGCAGATAAGAGACTCGCTTACCGGCATATATAACAGCCGCGGCTTTATCAGCGAGGTTAAGGAACGCTACCTTGACAATCCGCAGGGCAGGAAGATGATAATTGTTGCGCTGGATATAGACAGGCTCAGAGCCATCAATGAGACATTCGGCCATGATGAGGGCGATGTCGCGATCACGTCTTTAGCCGACATAATAAAGTCCGGCTCGTCGGTAGAGGACGTCTGTGCAAGATACGGTACCGATGAATTTCTTTGCGCGGTATTTACGACTGAGGATCCTGACTATATGGTTTTCAGCCTGCTTAATAACATTCTTGCGAGCGTAAAAAACCATAACACTCTTTATGACAAGCCGTATACTCTTGTGATAAACCATGATTATGTTGTCGGAATGCCTGAGAACGTGGAAGACGTAAATAATCTGGTAAAGCTTGTGCTTGAAAAGAAGCAGCAGAAGAAGGACAGACGCAACAGCGGAAGCAGTGCGGATAACGACGAAAAGAGCGAAGAAGAACAGCAGGACTACGATAAATTCTGCCAGTTGATTAAAAATAATCTGTTCAGGTATGCTTTTCAGCCTATCGTCAGCGCAAAGAGCGGAGAGATTTTTGCATATGAGGCTCTTATGAGGACATGCGGCGGGATTGATATGTCTCCGATAAGGATTATTGACATTGCGACAAAGTACAACCGCCTTAAGGACGTAGAAAGAGCTACGGTCAACAATGTAGTTGAATTTGTGGACGATAATCTTGAAAAATTCAACGGAAGAAAAATTTTTATAAACAGCATAATAAGCGCAATTCTTTCAAGAGAAGAGGCAAGCGAGCTGATAGAGGCTCACAAGAGGCTCGCAAAGTATTTTGTTGTAGAAGTAACCGAACAGACATCGGTTGAACATGAAAGCTATAAAAAGGTTGTGAGCTTTTTGAATGAAGCAGGGATCGACGTGGCTATTGACGATTACGGCACAGGCTATGCCAACACATCAAGAATCATTGACTGTATTCCGCAGTACATAAAAATTGACCGCTCCTTGATTTCAGGCATTCATTTTGACTACAGGAAGCAGCATTTTGTATCTAATATAATCGAGTATGCCCATGATAACGGCTTTATGGCGCTTGCAGAGGGCGTTGAAAACGCAAGCGAGTTAAAGGCTGTTATCCGAATGGGAATAGATTTGATTCAGGGCTACTATACTGCAAGGCCTTTATTTGAAATTGTCGATTCAATAGATGAAGGCGTTAGACAGGATATGCTGCGTTATGCCAAGAGACAGAATGCCGCTGACAGCAAGAAGGCTTATATTACCGGACAGGACACGCAAATTGACGTATACGAGCTTATGATAAACATGTACTCCGAGGTAATAGTTACCGGCAGTGAAGTTGTTTTTACCGGCAGGCCTGAGTATAATGCCGCAATGAATTTCAAGCTCGAAAATAATAAGGACTATGTCCTCACGTTCAGGGATGTGTACTGTGATTATACGGAAGAAACAAAGGGTATTGCAATCGGTGAAAACTCTAACGTAACGCTTATTTTTGAAGGCAAAAATAAGTTTATACGCGGAGGAATTTTTATTCCGAAGAGTTCTTCTCTGAAAATGAAGGGAGAGGGAAGCCTTCACATTGAGTGTCACGGACCTGACCAGACGTGTATCGGAGGCGGAGCGGATTCTCACGGAAGCATCGATATTAATATGCCGGGCGGACTCACGCTTGACATAGAGTGTGACGAAGGAGCCGCAATCGGAGGCGTAAGCAATCAGGAGAAAAGACGCATAAACATTACAGACACGGATCTGCTTGTTAAGACGGCTACCGCAAAGAGCGTCGGCGTGGGCTCGCTTTACGGCGATTCATTTGTGAGGATTTCAGGAGGAAACCTTAAATTTGAAATGAGAAGCAGGCAGTCTGTGGCAATCGGAAGCGTAGATGAAAAAACTGAGGTTTATGTTAAGGGCGCTGAGATCCATGTTGCAAATGAAGGGGACATGATTGCAGGAATCGGAACGCTTTCGTCCGCCGATAACAGGATCACGCTTAAGGATACAAGGTTTAGCACGGTCGTCAGAGGAAAATACATTAACTGTATCGGTGCGGACGGCGGAGAAAATGAAATAAATCTTAAAAACAGCCTCTTTGATTTATTCTGCGAAGGAGCTTCCGTACTGGGTTACGGAACAAGAGCCCTCACAGGCAGCGTGACAATGGAAGATTGTGAGGAAATATTAAATATAAGTTCAGGAGAACCGATGCTTTATGCTGTAGCAGAGGACAAACTGAAAAAAATCTGTAATAAAAAAGAAGCAACTGACACAGAATAGCAATAAAAACTTAAAAACTTTTAACTTTACAGATAGCGGGCTGTCTGTTAGAATGTCTTTTGAGATTTCAAAGGAAAAGAGGGTTTTTGATGAATAAATCCAGAGTAGCTGCCATTATTGGCGTAATACTGGTATTTATACAGGCTTTTTTGTCCTGTATGACACTGTACAGAGTTGTTAGATTCGGCGTGCTTGCCGATAAACTGGTTGCTTTAGCCGTTACCGCACTGCTTGCGTCCTTGGTAATCGTTATAGCGATGCAGTTTTTTGACATAGTAAATATATTCGGAAAAGCGCTTTCCGTTATAATATGCGTGTTTTTGATTTATGTTTATGCTAACGTGAGCAAAACAGAGAGGGTGCTTGAGAATGAAGTAGGACCGTCGGAGACCACGCAGGTCTTAATGGAGGTCTCTGTTCTTAAGGAAAATTCAGCCTCCGGCATAAATGATTTAAACGGAGCTGTTTTTGGAATAACCAGTGACGAAGCAAGCTATGAAAACGATAAAAAGGTTATTGAGCTTATCGAAAAGGATTTGGGAACGCAAGTGACCGTTAAGGAATATCCTGATAATTTCATGCTCTCTAAAGCAATGCTTAAGGGTGAGGTCGGCGCTCTTATTATAAATTCGGCCTATAAGTCCACGTTGGACGAGGCTTATGAAGCCCTTAATGAAGGCGATGAGTGTTATCTCGGACTCGAAGCCGACGGGACAAGAGTTGAGTACTCCTCGCTTGTGAAAATGCTTACGACGTATACTATTGAGGTTGAATCCAAAAATACGTCCGGCTTTGGCACAGACAGTTCAGACAGAGCGCCTATCAGTACTTCGATAACGCCTTTTGTGCTTTATGTAAGCGGTATAGACGTCAAGGGCGATATTTCGACCGTAAGCCGTTCCGATGTAAACGTTATAGTGTGTGTCAATCCCGTTACCAAACAGATACTCATGGTCACTACTCCGAGGGATTCTTATGTTAAAATTCCGGGGAAGACGGATAAAAGCGAGTTGAGCGATAAGCTTACCCATGCAGGCCTGTACGGTGTAAATTCGTCAATTGCTACGCTTGAAAACATATACGGCGTTGATATTGATTACTATCTAAGGGTCAATTTCACAAGCGTTGTGGACATTGTCGACCTTCTTGGAGGCGTTTCGGTTTATTCTGCCTCGGATTTCAGGGGAAGACACGGAAATTTCCAGTTCCATAAGGGCTATAATGACATGAATGGGGAGCAGGCGCTTTCCTTTGCCAGAGAGAGATTTACTATTGCGGGCGGCGATTATTCAAGAGGAAGGAATCACATGGAGCTTATAAAGGCGATTCTTAACAAAGCCATGAGTCCTGCGATCCTGAGCAATTATTCCAAGATGCTTGATTTAATTGCCGAAAACATTGAAACAAACATGACAACAGATGAAATAACTGAGCTGATAAGAATGCAGTTAGGCGACGGAGCGTCGTGGAATTTTGTACATTATGCTACAGAAGGCATAAATGGCGGCGACCAGCAGCTTAAGTATTGCTGGTCATATTCCGGAAGCCGGCTTTACGTTACGATTCTTGACGAGGATTCAGTTGCGAAGGCGTCTGACCTTATGGAAATTATTCTTAATGGAGGCACGATAAGCCAAAACGACCTCGGTAATCAGGATTAAATCGGATTTTCCGATGCTATAGAGAAGCATTCTGGTGATATGTCAAGAACTTTTTGAAAAAGATTTTGATATGTTTTTCAGGAAAAAGGGTAACTTTAATAGACCTTCGGTAAATTTTCTTTAAAACC
>CANRAZ010000057.1 GCA_947628705.1 uncultured Lachnospiraceae bacterium
AATTTTCCTGTACAGACTTATTGATCACCATATTCTGCTCCTTATTTATTTTTATGCGCAATATATTGCATTTTAATTTGTAATCTATGCTTTATTGTGCAAAAACTTGCACTTAATTATATAGATAGAATACCGCTTTTTTTGTATTTGTCAACGTAGTACCTGACTTTTCTCATATTTGTCAGCGTAAATCCTGACTTTTTTCCAAAACTTCTTCCAATTTCCCGATAATTAGCCTTAAACCGAGAAAAAACCTATAAACACATAAAAAAGCGGCGACCGCTCAACGCGACTGCCGCTTTACTAATTTCACAGCGTCAAATACAAAACAAATTTTAAACTCTCTTCATGTACTCGCCTGTTCTTGTGTCAATCTGAATAACCTCACCCTGATTCACAAACAAAGGAACATTGACCTGAGCTCCTGTCTCAACCGTTGCAGGCTTCGTAGCTCCTGTAGCTGTGTCGCCCTTAAATCCCGGCTCTGTGTCAATAATCTGAAGTTCAACGAAAAGAGGCGGTTCAACGGAGAAAATCTGTCCTCCGTGGGAGCACATCTTAACCATTTCATTTTCCTTAACAAACTTAAGAGCATCTCCTATCTGGTCAGAAGTAAGTGAAATCTGGTCGTAGGTCTCTGTGTTCATGAAATAGTAGAAATCGCTGTCGCTGTAAAGATACTGCATTTCAGATCTCTCTATGTGAGCCTGCGGATATTTTTCAGTTGGTCTGAAAGTCTTCTCAACTACACCGCCGTTTTTAATATCTTTTAATTTTGTTCTGACAAATGCCGCGCCTTTTCCCGGCTTAACATGCTGAAATTCGATTACCTGATAAACATTACCTTCAATTTCAAGTGTAAGGCCGTTTCTGAAATCGCCTGCTGATACCATGTGGTTTCCTCCTTATATTTGGCTCTTGTAACTAAGCTACACCTAATAGTATACCATTTATCCCCATTTTTCAATAGTTTTTTTATAACTCAATAAGTTCTTTAGGCGAAAACGTCAGGTTTCTGCACGAATTTTCCTCTATTACCACAAGGTCTTCTATCCTGACTCCGCCAAATCCTTCTACATAAATTCCGGGCTCAACCGTCATAAGCATATTCACTCCCAGAATGTCCTCGGATTTAGCCGAACATCTTGGCTCTTCATGGATATACAGTCCCAGACTGTGTCCGAGGCTGTGTCCGAAACAGCCCTTATAGCCCGCCTCATCGATTATGTTTCTGGCTATACCGTCCATTTCTTTTCCGCTGACTCCGCTTTTTATTGTTTTTAGAACGGCAAGCTGGGCTTTAAGTACGATTTCGTAGATATTTCTCTGCCTGTCGGAAGCTTTTCCGACGACAACCGTCCTTGTCATGTCCGAACAGTAGCCTTTATATCTGCACCCGAAATCCATCGTGAGAAAATCTCCGTGCTCTATCGGCTTTAAGGAAGGCATTGCGTGCGGCATCGAACTGTTTATTCCGCTTGCCGCAATTGTATCGAAGGATAGTCCCTCGGCTCCTTCCGACTTCATGATATACTCAAGCTTTGCCGCCGTCTCAAGCTCCGTCATCCCGGGTCTTATGATCTTTATTATCTCTGAAAAAGCCTTATCTCCTATTGCCTCTGCTTTGGCGATTAGTTCTATTTCCTCGGCATTTTTTACCTTCCTTAACTCTGACAGGCTTTCGCCAATCGGCACAAGCTCCGCGTCAATCTCCCTGTTATATTCCGAATACTGCCTGAAGCTTAATTCACCGTCTTCAAAAGCCAGCCTTTTTACCATATCAGCTTTTACAAGCTCCGCAATCCTTTTTGCATAGCCGTTGCCTGTAATTTCAACTGTTTCAAATGCTTTTGCTTCAGATTTTGCCTGAAAGAGATATCTGAAATCAGTGAGCAGGATTTTCCTGTTCCTGCTGATATAAAGCACTGCCGTGTCATTGGCAAATCCTGAAATGTATCTTATGTTGCACAAATTGTGGACAAGAACGGCATCTGCACAGTCCGATACAATTTCCAATGCTTTATCCGCCCTTTTGATTTTATCCGCTGAGCTATCATTCTTAACAATACTCATAGTCAGTCCTTCCATTCTATCTCACAGTTTTACCGGAACGCCCGATATGCAGCAACACAACGCCTGCCTAAGAAGATGTCTCAGGCAGGCCTTTTATGTCATATTTTATTATCGGTCATCTGCAGGCAATTTTGCGTCAATTACTTATTTGCAAATGATTTTGTCAATCGCAGTCAGGTAACCCTTAAGGCCCTCGCCAACGACCTGACCGTCGCAGGCAGGCAGGGTGACGCTGACATGCCTGAAGGCTTCTCTTTCATTCACATTGGAAATGTGTATCTCAATTTTTTTCATTGACACGCTAGCCAGCGCATCGTGTATTGCATAGCTATAATGTGTAAAAGCTCCCGGATTTATTACTATTCCGTCAACTTTATCAAAGTAAGCCTGCTGGATCCTGTCGATTATTGCTCCTTCGTGGTTGCTCTGAAAGGTTTCAAGTTCAAAATCCTTTTCCTTTGCATAATCCTCAAGCATGCCAATCAGGTAATTATAGTCCTGTTTTCCGTAAATGTCAGGCTCTCTGATGCCAAGAAAGTTCAGATTCGGTCCGTTTATTACAAGTATTTTCATCTTACCACCTATCAATATTTTTTCAAAAACGGTCCATAGTCTGTACCGCTGATTTTCATATCTCTTTCAATGCAAAATTATTTTTTTGCCACAAAGACACTTTTTTACGCTTGCTCCCATGCCGGAATCACGATACATTTTTTGCTGCAAAAAACGCCTGATCACAGCACATGACTGATCACGGCACATGACTGATCACAACGCAAGCTTGATTTCCTCAAGGACCTGTTCCACGCTCTTTCCGTCAGTTATTACAGTTATATCGGCAAGATCGCAGTAAACCGGCTCTCTTTCTTTCATCAGGCTTTTTATCGCTTCTTCTTTATCCTTCCGTTGAAGAAGAGGTCTGGTCGTATCATTCTTAAGTCTTTTCATAACTGTTTCAGGCGAGGTTTTAAGGTATATTACCCTTCCGCTTTTTTTAAGCGGTTCTCTGTTCTCCGCACGCATCGGAAGTCCGCCTCCGCAGCTTATCACACAGCCGCCAAGCTCACAGAAATCACCGCTAATGGCTTTTGTTTCAAGGCTTCTGAAATAAGGCTCTCCGCTTTCGGCAAAGATTTCGGATACGGTTCTTTTTTCTTCCTTTTCTATCAGTTCATCAGTGTCAAGAAACTTAAAGCCCCAGCTTTCACTAATTTTTCTTCCAATTGTGGACTTGCCGCTGCCCATAAAGCCAATCAGCACGAGCGCGCCCTCCTTGGCTTTTTTCCATCGCTTGGCTGAATAAAGCTTCAAAATAAACCTTTCAGGTATTCTCTTAAGAACGATCTGAATTTCCTCTCTGTCGTAAAGCCTGTTTACAAGCACGGTTGAAATCCCTGCCTTATTTGCTCCCCACACGTCCGTAAAAAGCTGGTCGCCTACAAAAAAGGTGGTCTTTCTTTTTGTCCCCATCATCTTCATTGCCGCATAGTAGCTTTTTACCAAGGGCTTTCCTGCTTTGTAAATACTGAAAATGCGGCTCATGTCCGCACCGCCTTTTTCCAGCCCGTCGCAAAAGCGTTTTACTCTCGGCTCTTTATTGTTGGAGAGAAAACAGATTTTGTAGCCCATATCTGTCAAACGTCTCATCAGCGCGACCGACCTGTCGTCTGCATCGGCCCCGTGTCCGACAAGAGTATTGTCAATATCGAATATTATACCGCGGAAACCGCACAGAAATTTTCCGTCATAGTCAATTTCATATGATGATAAGGCTCTCGTTTCAGGATATAAATTTTTAAACACTGTTTCCTCCGTGCATGGCAAGACGCTTTGCACTAATGTCAAAGCGTCCGCCCTTTTAATACCGATCCAGTATATCCGCAAAGCTGCGGTTTGTAAAGAGAATAAAACGTATTATTCTAAGTAAGACTGACTTCTCTTACTAAAGCTCTACTCATCTGCCTCTGCTGCGGCTTCTTCAATAACCTTTGCCTGAACGTCGCTCGGAGCCGGCTCATATCTGTCAAAGCTGTATGAGAAATCACCGTAGCCGCCTGTCATTGAGCGGAGGTCTGTAGAATAGCCATAAAGCGACGCTACAGGGATATCAGCCTGAATTTCCTGCCTTCCGTTAGGCAGCGGATTCATTCCAAGCACCCTTCCTCGCTTCTTGGAAAGATCTCCCATGATATCACCGGTATAGGCGTCAGGAATTACTACCTTAAGCGAAGCGATAGGCTCAAGGAGTATCGGAGTAGCATCCATGATACCTGTCTTAAACGCCTTAATCGCCGCAAGCTTGAACGCCATTTCATTGGAATCTACCGGATGGTAGGAGCCGTCGATAAGAATTGCCTTAATTCCGACAACAGGATAGCCTGCAAGAGGTCCCTTAAGAACTGATTCTGCGATACCCTTTTCAACTGCCGGGTGGAAGTTTTTCGGTACGGAACCGCCGACAATCCTTTCCTCAAATACATAAGGAGTGTCCAAATCGCCGCTTGGCTCGAAAATCATTATAACGTCACCGAACTGTCCTGCACCGCCTGACTGTTTTTTATGTCTTCCCTGTACCTGTACGGACTTTCTGATCGTCTCTCTGTAAGGCACTCTTGGCTTTTCAACCTTAATTTCAACCTTATAGCGTGCTGAAAGCTTGCTCTTGACAATATCAAGCTGCTGCTCGCCTATTCCGTAAAGGAGAGTTTGACGGTTTTCAGTATCGTTAACAGTCTTAACCGTAAGATCCTCGTCCATAATCTTCTGCATTGCCTGACTTATCTTATCGTCATCGCCCTTGTTAACGGCTCTGTATCTTACGTATGTATAAGGCGTTGAGAGCTTAATAGGAGCAAACTCAATCGGATTAGCCTTTGTGGAAAGAGTATCTCCTGTGGCAGTGTTGGAAAGCTTTCCGATTGCTCCGATATCGCCTGCATAAAGCTCTTTAACCTCTATCTGCTCTTTTCCTCTTAACACGTAAAGCCTTGAAAGCTTCTCTTCCGTCTCTTTATTTGTGTTGTAAATCACATCATCGTTCTTCAAAATGCCTGAGCAAACTTTAATAAGCGAAAATCTTCCTATGAATGGGTCAACGATGGTCTTAAATACCTTTGCGGAAAATTCCTTGTTCGCATCGTAATCAGCCATAAACGTAGTTCCGGTCTTCTTGCTCATACCTGTGACAACGCACTTGTTAGGCGAAGGGAAATATTTGTCAATTGACTGAAGAAGCGCATGACAGCCGCGTCCGAGTATGCCCGAACCGCAGAGAACAGGAACCATGTCTCCGTCTCCTACGCTTACTCTGATCGCATTCTCAAGCTCGGCCTCTGTGAATTCTTCACCCATGAAATATTTTTCCATCAGCTCTTCACTGGTTTCGGCAACAGCCTCAACAAGAGAAGTTCTGTACTGATTTGTGTAATCCATGCAGTATTCAGGGATTTCACCGTCTGTGTACTCCCCTGGCTTGTTTGTGAATTTTCTTCCTGCCATCTTAACGACGTTTACAAAGCCCACAAATTTTTCATTCTCTCTAATCGGCGTGTGGAAAGGCGCAATTCTGTTGCCGTATCTTTCCTTAAGATTTTCAACCACCTCTCTGTAGGAAGCGTTGTCATCATCCATATCCGTAACGAAGAACATCCTTGGAAGCTTATTTCTCTCGCAAAGCTCCCAAGCCTTTATCGTACCGACCTCTACGCCTGCTTTTGCAGAAATAACAATTACGGCTGCGTCTGCAGCGGAAACAGCTTCCTCAACCTCGCCTACGAAATCAAAATAGCCCGGAGTATCAAGGAAGTTGATTTTTGTGTCCTTCCAGATAATCGGCACTATCGAAGTGCTTATCGAAAATTTTCTTTTTGCTTCCTCTTTATCAAAATCACTTATGGTATTTCCGTCCTCGATTTTTCCCATTCTGTCGGAAATGCCTGTCGTAAAAGCCATTGCCTCCACCAACGTCGTCTTTCCGCAGCTGCCATGCCCCAAAATGGCTACGTTGCGAATGTTCTCAAACTTGTAAGTCTGCATAGTAAGTAAACCTCCGTTTTTTGTTTTTTCTCAGGAACCTGCCTGTGGTCCGACTGACTTTTTCCTCTCCGACAACGCTTAGTGCATTCTCAAAAAAGCCAATACACCCAATAACATGGTAATATTGTACTAGAACATTTAATATTTATCAAGTCTTTTGTGCAATTTTACTACAAATATAATATAATCTTGTGCTTACTGTGCGCAGCGGCAAACGGTACCCATGACTGTAAAAAGCGAAAGCTGCCAAGCGGAAGCGTCCGCGCTTAACATCTGCGCATATCGGTACGCTTAAAAAACAAGACTTGATTTTCACATATGCAGCTGAATTTCTTAATTGACTTTTTACATGCTCAAATATAAAATGGCTTTAGCGATGCGTTGCCAAAAAGATCGTGGAAACGCTGTAAATCGAAATAACGTTAAATAAGGACATAGTAGTATTCAAATGACAGTACTGGGATTTATCGGCTTCGGACTTATCGGAGCTTCAGTGGCAAAATCGGTTAAAAGCAAAACGCCGGGAAAATACGAAATAATTGCTTACGACTACCACACGGGTGAAAATCCGGCTCTGGCCAAGGCTCTTTCCGAAAAGGTGGTGGACGCTGTTACAAAAAAGCTTGAGGATTTAAGCAGATGCGATGTGGTTATTCTGTGCGCTCCTACTCTCAGGAACATAGCCTACCTGGAAAAAATAAAAGACGCCTTCTCTCATGCCTGCGAAGGCGGCGATGCAGACAGTTTTCCTCTCATAACCGACGTCGGCAGCGTCAAGGGAAACATTGTCTCTGCCGCTGAAAGGCTCGGACTGGGCGGCTGCTTTATCGGCGGTCACCCGATGGCAGGCTCTGAAAAGACGGGCTATGACAATGCTGCTGCAAACCTGCTTGAAAATTCCTACTATATCCTGACTCCCGCCGAGGGCACGGACGACAGTCAGCTTCAGCTTTTAAAGGAGCTGGTCAGAGATACCGGCGCAATATCTATTGTTCTTGACAGTAAAGAGCATGACCGCATTACCGCCGCAATCAGCCACGTTCCTCACATTATTGCCGTTGAGCTTGTTAATCTCGTTCAGGATTCCGGCGAGGACAGCGAAAAAATGAAAATGCTTGCCGCAGGAGGCTTCAAGGACATTACAAGAATAGCTTCTTCATCGCCTGAAATGTGGAGGTCAATACTTCTCTCTAACAAGGACGCCATACTCGATGCAATGGCAAAATATCAGGATGCGCTGATCAAGGCCGAGGCCGCAGTTTTTGCTGAAGACGGCGACTACATCTACAAAACCTTTGAACGTGCGGGCGATTTCAGAAATTCGATTCCGAACGCAAGAGGAATGCTTGAAGAGAGTTGGTTCTTCTACGCCGATATCGAAGACAAGGCAGGCGCTATTGCCGCCGTTGCCGGTCTTTTGTGCGATAAAGGAGTTTCAATCAAGAACATCGGTATTGTAAATAACCGTTCCTTTGACAAGGGAGTGCTTAGAGTTGAACTGTATGACAAGGACTCAAAGGAAACGGCCATTGAATGTCTTAAACAAAACGGATATAGGGTGTATATTTAATCAATGTAACCTTCTGACAGGCGGCATTAAATTTTTAACCGTCCCGATTTTCGGCAGGCCTTCAAGGGTACTCTATAAATAAAACATACTTCAAAACGGAAACGAACCCCTTTTGTCAGACAAATACAAGTCTGATAAAAGGGGTTCGCTTTACCGTAACACAAAAGACGTTCATTTCAATCAAATCAAATGCTACGGTTATAAACATTGAAAATATGTTATTCTCACCGTGCCGTTCAATCAAAACGGATATTCATATTTAATATCATCAGCATCAATACCAAGCCTGTTCCAAAGAACAGTGAAAGGCGAGCAGCCTACATCAAGTATCTTCTCATAGGCTTCTTTTTCCGTATATGAATCCTCTACAAGAGCTTCAACGGTGTCCTCCATAAGCAGATAGCCGATCCCGTAAGCCGGGTAAAGTCCGGGGTCGGAAACCGACATTTCATAGATGTAATCAAGGCTTTCTTCATCTGTAATGCCCTGTTCAGCCATCCAGCTTTCAAACTCCTCACGGCTCCAGCCCTTATAGTTTATGCCGATATCCGCTATGGAAATCATCATAAAACTGAGTATATTGTTAAGATTGTTAAGCTCTGCGTTTACTTCGCTTTCAAGACACCAGCCGTAGGCAAGCTTTTCAACGTACATCGCCCAGCCCTCCTGATAGCCGAGGTAGGTAAGGGCAGAATTCATTTCCTGATAATTGTCCTTTCGCATTGAAAACTCATCCTGGAAAAGATGGCCCGGAATTCCCTCATGCGCAAGCGTGGTAAAGAGCGAAACGGAATCCGAAACATTGCTGCCATTCACCCTTATTACCCTTCTTCCGATGTTGTCAAGCTGTGGGGATAGGTAATATGCGGCAACGGATTCTACCTCCTGTCTTTCATCAAGGTAGCTTATTATCCAGTCAAGCTCCCCGACGTCAGGGAACTCTTCCTTCGCATGCTCGGCCAGAGCCTGCATTATTTCCTCAGGGTCGTCTGAATAAACAGATTCCGCATATGCAAAGGTGGCAAGCGCAATAGGATTTTCCTCTCCTATTTCCATTATCCTTTCCCACGCCTCATCATATTTTGCACTAACGTAGTTAAACAGCTCATCCGGGGTCATTCCTGCGCCGATGTAGGATTCAAGCAGCCAGTCATAATACTCTTTACCGTTTTCAAAGCTGCAAAGACCCTCTGACTCATCCGTTCCTCCAAGGCCTTCAATGAAATCCCTGTAATCCTCGATTGCAGGCAGAAGCTCATCTTCGATTACCTCTGCAATATCAGACAGGTATTTCTGCTCAGACTCGTCATCCAGATCCGCCTCTTGAAGATTTGACTCAAAAGCAACGTAGATTATGTTTTCCTCCGGAGTATCCGACATCCAGTCCTCCGCCATATCAAGAGACATGTCGTACATTGCCTTTGTCAGACGCGCTCCGCCGTCCATATCTTCCTTAATGTTCTGCTCCTCGGCTTCAAGATAATCAGGGAAAAGCTTAAGAAGCTCAATGAAATCCTCCGCATCCTCCTCTGTCTGTATGCTGTATTCGGTAAACATAGACTGGATTCCGGAGATAAAATTGTTATTCTGCGACAGCGCCCACACGTAGAAGCTGTCGTCATCAAAGGCTTCTCCCCTTTCATACATGTCAAGCTCATAAGCAAGGAGGTCGTAAATAACCTGCTGTGAATCCGTCAGGGTGGCGTAGTCAAAGGTACTAAGTCCCTCCTCTACCTTTTTAATAAACTCCTCGGAAAGAGAATCCGCGTCCTCATCTCCGTAGGTATACGGAAGATTTATTCCGTATTCCGACGGATTCTGCATTTTAAAATGCAGGGTAAAGCTGTCTGTTGTTATAAGAAGCAGATAAAGCTCGTTCAGAAAGCTGTCAAATTTGTCCTCCTGGTCAAGCGTAAGCACGTTAATATCCTTTTTATAATCAAATACCGTGTCTCCGCTTACCTCCTTGTCTCCGCCATCAGGCTTTGGAGTTGCCTCTGCACCTTCTTTACCGTCGTCCGGCTTTTCTTTTTCAGTCGGAGAAGGCGTATCCTGCTCGGTCTTCCCATCATCTAAATCCTTACCCTTTGTTCCGCACGAGGTGAACAGCACGGTAAAGGCAAGGACCAAACATATAAGCATTGCGGTTAAACGTCTTTTTTTCATGTAGCCTCCCTATTCCAAATTAACTCTCAAATCACTCCGCAGCTTCAACCTTTCTAATCGTTTTAGCTTTGATTTCTTCTGTTATTTCTTCAATAAACGCAGCAAGAGGCTTCTGACCCTCGTCTCCAAGATAACGGCTCCTGACTGAAACAACGCCCTCTTCCTGCTCCTTCTGACCGACTATGATCATGTAAGGAACATGTGCAAGCCTTGTCTCACGAATCTTGAACCCGATCTTCTCCGAACGGTTGTCTAAAGTTGCAAGGATTTTGTTCTTTTTAAGCTCCCTTAAAACTTCCTCTGCATACTCTGTATACTTCTCAGAAATCGGAAGCACTCTTACCTGCTCAGGAGCAAGCCATGTCGGAAAATTGCCTGCATATTTTTCAATGAGCCATGCAAGCGTTCTTTCATAGCAGCCCATGCTCGTTCTGTGGATAATATAAGGCCTTACCTTATTTCCGTTCTGATCGATATAGTACATATCAAACTGCTCTGCAAGAAGCGCATCCCACTGTATCGTAATCATCGTGTCTTCCTTGCCGTACACGTTCTTTGCCTGAATATCGACCTTAGGGCCGTAGAACGCCGCCTCTCCGACGCCTTCATAATAGTCTATTCCGAGTTCGTCGAGAACAGAACGTATATGAGCCTCCGTCTCGTTCCATGTTTCAGCGTCTCCGATATATTTGTCAGGATTTTCTGGATCCCACTTTGAAAGCCTGTATGTTACGTCTTCCTCGACTCCCAAAACTTCCAAGCAGTATTTTGCGTGTGCGAGACAATCCTTAAACTCCTGTACCATCTGGTCAGGACGGACAATGAGGTGTCCCTCGGAAATCGTAAACTGGCGTACTCTTGTCAGGCCGTGCATCTCGCCCGAATCCTCGTTTCTGAACAGAGTCGAAGTTTCACCGTAACGGAGAGGCAGATCCCTGTAGGAATGCTGAGCAGCCTTGTAAACATAGTACTGAAACGGACATGTCATCGGACGGAGCGCAAGACATTCTTTTCCTTCTTCCTCTTCTCCCATAACAAACATGCCTTCCTTGTAGTGATCCCAGTGTCCTGAAATCTTGTAAAGGTCGCTCTTAGCCATGAGAGGAGTCTTTGTGCGCAGATAGCCCCACTCATTGTCCTCAAGATCCTCAATCCATCTCTGCATCGTCTGAATGACCTTTGCGCCCTTAGGCATAAGGAGCGGAAGCCCCTGACCGATTACGTCGACCGTCGTAAAAAGCTCCATCTCGCGTCCAAGCCTGTTATGGTCGCGCTTTTTTATATCCTCCAAATGCTCAAGATAAGCATCAAGGTCGGCATTCTTTGTGTAGGCAGTACCGTAAATTCTTGTCAGCATCTTGTTTTTTTCAGAGCCTCTCCAATAAGCGCCTGAAGAAGAAACAAGCTTGATTGCCTTAAGAGGCTTTGTGCTCATAAGGTGAGGGCCTGCACAGAGGTCCGTAAATCCGCCCTGACTGTAAAAGCTGATTTCAGCATCCTCAGGAAGATCTTTGATAAGCTCTACCTTGTAAGGCTCACCTCTGTCTTCCATAAATTTAATCGCCTCTTCTCTCGGAAGAGTAAATCTTGTGATTTCAGCTCCCTCCTTTATTATCTTCTTCATTTCCTTTTCAAGCTCATCAAGCGCGTCCCTATCGAATGCAGGCGTGTCAAAATCGTAGTAAAAGCCCTCGTCTATGCTTGGCCCGATTGCAAGCTTTGCGTCAGGATAAAGTCTTTTAACCGCTTCCGCAAGCACGTGCGAAGCCGTGTGGCGGTACGCTGCCCGACCGGCTTTGTCATTAAATGTAAGAATGTTTACCGCACAGTCCCTGTCTACAATCGTTCTAAGATCGACAGTCTTTCCGTCGATCTCCCCCGCGCACGCATTTCTCGCAAGACCCTCGCTCAAATCCGCAGCAATGTCAATGACTGCGAGCGGTTTTCCGTATTCCTTTACGGAGCCGTCCTTCAAAGTTACCTTCATAACCAATGCCTCACTTTCATAAATAAATGTATTAATGTTCCCTTTTATTACGCTTTAACCGTAAATTCGCCTTGAAGGCAAGCCGTTAAACCCATATCGCAGCCATCTGCAAATCAGCCGTGTTTGGCTTTATGCTGACGGAGACTCACAGCACAGGCTCGCAGGCCGGGTAAAGCGCATGTCAAGCCTCATAAAAATTCCGGCAAAAAAAATCGCCTCTGCACATTCGCACTCCGAATGATACAGGGACGAGTCAACCCGCGGTTCCACCCTAATTGACAGAAACTAATCTGTCCTCTTTTATGACGTTAACGGTGCCATGCCGTGTCCTGTTAAGACCTGCTGAAAGGCGGTTTTCAGAAATGGTACTGCAAAGGACTCCCAGCAAACGTCCTTCTCTCTGGGGCAGATCCCATGACCTACTCTTCTTTGTCATCGCATTTACGGTTTAATTATAGTTGGATTATAACACAGCAGACATAAAAGTCAACAAGCTATTTTATTTTTTGCTGCTTCTTCTTGTATATTTTGTTCAAATCTGATAAAATTATTTTAATTTTACAACTTTTTTTGGAGGTTTTTATGAGACGCCTTTGCAATGATATGTGGTCGTTCGGGAAATTTGTTTCCGGGACAGACATTGAGACCGTTTACGACGTCCTGCATAACGGCACAGATTCAGACGCCGTTATGATTCCTTTTGCCCCTGTCGACATTCCGCACGACTGGATGATACATGATACAGGAGCGCTATATCAGTCAAGCATCGGGTGCTACGTGCGCAGCCTTAACCTTGACGCTTCGAAGCAAAACTTCATATACTTCGAAGGCGTTTACATGAACACCACTATTTACTTAAACGGAGAGAAAATTTTCTTCTGGCCTTACGGCTATTCTTCCTTTGAGGTCAACCTCACTCCTTTCCAGAGGGACGGAGAAAACGAGCTTTTGGTCTATGTCGACTACCGCGAGCCTAACACAAGGTGGTACTCAGGCGCAGGAATATACAGAGATGTATGGCTGGACGTAAAGGAAGACATAAGAATCGTTACAAACGGGATCTACGTTAATTCAATGCTCTGCCCCGACGGACGTTTTAAAGTGGTTATTGACACAGAGGCGGTTTCACGAAGCAGGGAATATAAAAAAGCCGAAATAACCCACATTATTACCGATGCGGACGGCAACAGCATTGCCATTTCCACATCTGCCGTTCAGCTTTATGCAGAGCCGGCTGTCAACTCACAGTTTTTCTATGTGGCAAACGTGAAGCTCTGGGACATTGACGCTCCGTATCTTTACACGCTTTCCACAATTATCCGGTGCGACGGCTGCACCTTCGATGCGGTTAATCAGAAAATCGGCTTCAGAACCATAGATTTTGACCCGGATAACGGTTTCTTCCTTAACGGACGCCATGTGAAGATTCACGGAGCATGTCAGCATCACGATTTGGGAAGCCTTGGCTCGGCATTTAATAAAAATGCACTCAGACGCCAGTTCAGAGAGCTTAAGAAAATGGGTATCAATTCAGTAAGAACATCTCACAACATGCCTGCCGTGGCTCTTATGGAGCTTGCCGACGAAATGGGCATACTTATCGACAGCGAATCCTTCGATATGTGGGAAGCAAAGAAAACCGAAAATGATTACGGCAATTTCTTCCATGACTGGTGCGAAAGAGACGTTGAAAGCTGGGTAAGACGCGACCGCAACCACCCTAGCCTTATCATGTGGTCGGTAGGCAACGAAATACCTGACACTAACAGTGAAGCGGGTCATAAAATAATAATAAGGCTTCGCGACGCCGTAAGGCGCAACGATTACAGACACAACGCTTACACTACGATAGGTTCTAACTATGTTGCATGGGACAATGCGCAGAAATGCTCCGA
>CANRAZ010000058.1 GCA_947628705.1 uncultured Lachnospiraceae bacterium
TCCCTTACCATTTATACCAAAAAAGAATAAGTTTGTAAGCCATTTTTCTTGCTTACAAACTTATTATACGAGGAGTAATCATATGAACGGAACGCTGAAACCCGAAGCAGTAATCTTTGATATGGACGGAGTTATTTTTGACTCGGAGGTTTGTGTAATAGAGGCATGGAAGGCAGTCGCCGAAAAACACGGAATAAAGGACATTGAAGAGGCATGTATGGCATGCCTTGGTCTTAATAAAGCTGCCACCGAGAGGGTTATGCACGACAGGTACGGAGAGGAATTCCCTTACCGGAAGTACAATAAAGAGATGGCGCAGGTCTATCACGAAAGATATGACGGAGGAAGGCTCCCGATGAAACCGGGAGTGTTGGGACTGCTGAGCTTTCTTAAGCAGCAGGGGATTAAGACCGCCCTTGCATCGTCTACAAGGACTGAGGTTGTCAGGAGCGAACTTACGGATGCCGGAATAATCGGATATTTTGATGAAATCGTGTGCGGAGATACGGTTGAAAGGTCAAAGCCT
This sequence comes from uncultured Lachnospiraceae bacterium, assembly GCA_947628705.1. GTDB lineage: Bacteria > Bacillota > Clostridia > Lachnospirales > Lachnospiraceae > UBA3775. The sequence continues at coordinate 527 of CANRAZ010000058.1, forward strand.
TTTCCCGATATCTTCTTAAAGGCATGCGAGCGGCTTTCGGTCAATCCTGAGAAATCGGTGGGTATAGAAGATTCCTTTAACGGAATCAGGTCGGCGGATGCAGCAGGCCTTTTCGTGATAATGGTGCCAGATCTGATGCAGCCCGATGAAGAGATAAAATCAAAAGCAGACAGAATTTTTAAAAATCTTATGGAAGTAGAGGAATTTTTTAAGAAAAACATTACTGAGAACAACTTCAATTAGATAATTTTTATGGCGCGGCTTTTAATTGCCTGTGCTTCTTTTGCCCTTTGATTTGGGAGTAAACGGTGCTAAAAATGACCGAAAGTTAAGATTTTATTAACTTTTGTTACCATTCTGTAAATTTATTCCGTTAAATGTTGGCAAGAATTTTTTTTTATGTTATCATCATAGAGTAGCTTTTGTCCGGCTGCCACACAAAAACCTAGAACATAAGAACGGAGGTAAATGCCTATGACTTTTGAAGAGAGAATGAAGCAGTTTGCGGAAGAGCACATTGAGATGTGCAAACAAACGGATAGGGTTGACAGCAGTGTTTTTGATGAACTTGGAGTTAAAAGAGGTTTAAGGGATAAAAACGGCAAGGGTGTTGTTGCCGGTATTACGCATATATCTAAAATTGAGTCTAAAAAGCTCGTTGACGGCGTCGAAAAGCCGTGCGAGGGTCAGCTTTATTACAGAGGCTATAACATTTATGATATCGTTGCAGGGCTTAAAAGGAATAAATGCGACGGCTTTGAGGAGGTTTCCTATCTGCTGCTTTTCGGGGAGCTTCCTGACAAGGCAAAGCTGAAGGAGTACAAAAAGATAATTGCAAAAAACAGAAGACTGCCTACTAACTTTGTAAGGGACGTCATAATGAAGGCCCCGAGCAAGGACATAATGAACTCCCTGACAAGGAGCGTGCTTACGCTTGCCTCTTACGATGACGGCATAGGCGACATGTCTCCTGAGCATGTTCTTATTCAGTGCATAAATCTGATAAGCGTTTTTCCGATGCTTGCCGTTTACGCATATCACGCTTACAATCATTATGAATTAAATGACAGCCTTTACATTCACAGACCTGATGACAGTCTTTCAACGGCGGAAAATCTGCTTAGAATGCTTCGTCCGGACAAGCAGTACACAGAGCTTGAGGCAAGAGTTCTTGACCTTGCTCTTGTCCTTCACATGGAGCATGGCGGCGGCAATAATTCGACCTTTACTACAAGAGTAGTAACCTCTGCCGGCTCGGACACATACTCTGTTGTGGCGGCTGCCCTTTCATCTCTTAAGGGGCCGAAGCACGGCGGCGCAAATATAAAGGTTGTTGAGATGATGGAGGACATTTTTGCGAACCTTTCCGATGAACCTGATGAGCATGAAATAAAAGAATATCTTAGGAAAATTCTTCATAAAGAGGCATTTGACAGATCAGGTCTTATTTACGGAATGGGTCATGCGGTTTATTCCATATCGGATCCTCGTGCGGAGACGCTTAAGGTGTTTGTTGAAAAGCTGGCGAAGGAAAAGCACAAGGAAAAGGAATTTGCGATTTACTCGGCTATTGAAAGGCTTGCGCCTATCGTTATCGGCGAAGAAAGAAATATATACAAGGGAGTCAGCGCAAATGTTGATTTCTACAGCGGTTTGTTGTATACTATGCTTGATATACCGACAGAGCTTTATACGCCTCTTTTCGCTATTGCACGTATAGTAGGATGGAGCGCCCACCGTATGGAAGAATTAATTAACATGGATAAAATTATCCGTCCTGCCTATGCAAGCGTTGTAGAGCTTAAGGACTACGTTAAGCTTGAGGACAGATAGTTGTCTCTTAAGAATCGGGAAGAGCTTTGGAAAGGGCTCTTCCTTTTATATTTAGGGTGAAGAAATGGGGAAGAAAAAAACAGTAATAGGCAATCTGGTGCCGCCGATAATAATATTCATCATGTTTGTGCTGATTTTCAGCGTTTTTACGTATGCCAACAGAAGGAGGATAATTTCGCAGAATGCGGATTATCTTAAGGATGAGGCGCATAACACAGTAAATCGCATTGATGAGCTTCTGAATAATGCAAAGGACAGCCTGAGCTCTTTTGCATATCTTTATAGCAATTCGCTGGAATCTCCGGAGATTGACAGAGAGATATTACAGACTGTAACGGACAATACTCTGTTTAATATGATTGAATTTGTGGATAAAGACGGAATTGACTACATGGACAACGGAAAAAGCACAGATGTTTCCGACCGTACTTACTTTCAGGAGGGCATGAAGGGAAACTCAGGCATAGATGTTGTTCTGGACTCACGTCTTTCGGAAGAAAACATGGTTGCCTTCTATTCTCCGATTAAATACGGGGACGAAGTGATCGGCGTGCTTGTCGGATATTACGGCGCGGATAAAATGGAGCAAATCCTTTCTACGAGCTTTTTCGGTGAAAAATCGAACACCTATCTGTGTCTCAGAACCGGAGACGTTATTTCGAGCTCCGGGATAAAAACAAAAAATATTATCGAGGCTTTCAGTAAATCGGGGGACTTTGACGATAAAAATATTAAAACTTTTAGGGACGCCTTTGAAAATTATGAATCTCACAGCATTACCTATGAGGGCATATCAGGGGTGGGCAATGCCTATGTTACCCAGCTTGCAATTGCCGATTGGGTTCTGGTGCAGACCTTTCCTTCGGTCGCAACCGATAGGATGGTTGATAAGGCGAACAGGGCGGGAGTTTATCTTGCGGTATTTCTTACTCTCATTTTTTTGGCATATGTTATAGCCCTTATTGTCAGAAACAAGAAAACCCTCAATAAGAAAGATACCGATTTGTTTTACTGGGGCAAGCTTTTTGATATTCTTACGAACAACAGCAATGACATATATGTGCTTTTTTCAGCTGAAACCTTTGAAAGTGAGTACATCAGCCCTAATCTTTATCAGGTGCTCGGCGTGGAACCGGAATCAATAAAGGACGATATCAGAAAAATCCTCTACAATGCCGTGGGAGACAAGAGTACCTTCTCAAAGGATAAGCTGGATCAGATACCCGTCGGAGGAGTCTGGAAGCAGGACAGAACCTTAAGACACTGTAATACAGGCGAGCTCTGCTGGTATCAGGAGGCGGTTTACCACATTAATTTCCACGATGTTGACAAATATGTGCTTTTGCTTTCTGACCGTACAGGCGAGCACAAGTACAATTTGCGGCTGAGACAGGCTCTGGACGATGCGAAGAGCGCAAATAAAGCAAAGAGCAATTTCCTTTTCAATATGTCGCACGATATCAGGACTCCGCTGAATGCAATAATCGGATTTTCGACTCTTCTTGCCAAGGACGCCGACGACGGCGAAAAGGTAAGGGAATATACACAGAAGATAGGCGCATCGGGACACCACCTGCTCAGCCTTATAAACGATATTCTTGATATGAGCAAGATTGAGAGCGGCAGCACTTCTCTTAACGTTTCCGAATTTGCTTTTGCAGAGCTGTTGGACGAGATAAATGCGATTATACTTCCGCAGACGCAGGCCAGAAAACAGAGCTTCACCTTATATACGCAGGGCAAGGTTCCGGAGTATGTGATCGGCGACAGGCTGCGAATTAACCAGATACTTATTAACCTGCTTTCAAATGCCGTTAAATACACTCAAAACGGCGGTAAGATTGAGCTTGTGGTTCAGAATCTTGAGCAGGTTTCGCCTAAGCAGGCAAAGCTGAGCTTTACCGTTAAGGACAACGGAATCGGCATGAGCCGCGAATTTGTGGAAAGAATCTTTGAGCCGTTTACAAGAGAGGCTAACGTTGCCACCGAAAAAACCCAAGGAACCGGGCTTGGAATGGCAATTACAAAAAATATCGTCGACCTGATGGGCGGAATAATTAAGGTAGACAGCGCGCCGGGCGAAGGCAGCACCTTTACGGTAGAGCTTGAGCTTGAGCTTCCTGAAAAAATTCAGGATGAAAATTTCTGGGAAATGCATTCTGTTACAAGAGTGCTGGTAGTGGACGATGAGGAGGACGTATGCTATGAGGTAAAAAGACTCATGGAGGATACGGGCGTAAGCGTAGAATACACAACCAGAGGCAAAGAAGCGGTAGAGCTTGCTGTAAAAGCAAAAGAAGAAGGAAAAGATTACAGCGTAATCATTTTGGACTGGAAAATGCCGGAACAGGACGGCGTTGAAACTGCAAGGCAGATAAGGGAAAAGGCCGGCAAGGAAATACCGATTCTTGTTCTCACGGGCTATGAATGGAGTGACATTGAGCCGGAGGCAAGGGCGGCAGGCGTAAACACCTTTATGACAAAGCCGTTTTTCGTTTCTGTTTTTAAAAGCGCAATAGAAAGGCTCGGAGATCAGACTGAAGAGGGAAGCGAGTATAACGATGACGACATGAAGAGGCTGCTTGACAAAAGGCTTTTTCTTGCGGCGGAGGATAATGAGCTTAATGCGGAAATACTTTCGGAGCTGCTTTCCATTTACGGCGCAAGGTGCGACATTGCACAAAACGGCGAGCAGGCAGTGGAGATGTTTGCAAAATCAGAGCCGGGACATTACGACGCCATTCTCATGGACATTCAGATGCCTGTGATGAACGGCTATGACGCTGCAAGGGCAATTAGAAAATGCAAGCATGCAGATGCGAACAGCATTCCGATTATTGCAATGACGGCAAACGCCTTTGCAGAGGATGTGCAGAATTCCATAAAGGCAGGAATGAACGAGCATGTTGCGAAGCCTATTGATATCAAAGAGCTTGCAGAGGTATTCAGAAAATATCTTCACTGACAGTTATTCTTAGCATACTTAAGGAGGAAAGATGGTTCAGATTGATTTCCCTGACAAAGATATAATCTGTAATCTGGTCTCAGTGTTTTCCTTGCAGCCGGACATACTTTGCATTGTTTATGACAAGAAGCTTTTTAGCGAGAAATCGCTGATGAACTACAAAGAGGCGGTTTGCGGCCATGAGAGGTTCCTTGAGGTCAAGGAATATGCATGTGATTCGGGAGACATTGAGAGCATAAACGGAACTCTGGAACAGATTGCGGACGAGCACAGAGGGGAAAAGATCTACGTTAATCTTTCAGGTGGTCCGGAGCTTATGGCTGCCTGCGCGTTTGCAAAGGGAAAGAGCGGCGGGCTTTGCCCGATGTATCTTGATTTCGACAAACAGCTCCTTTACGGAGTCTATGACAAGGACGTGAAATTCAGAACCAAAAGCATTACGATGCAGGACTATGTAAATGTCAAGGGCGCCAGACATTACAGCGATTCAAGGCTTCGCCCAGCAGAGGATGAGTACGGGAAAATATGCCGCATGGCTGAGTACATATTTTCATCGCTTGAGGAATGGCAGCTTCTGCAAAAATATCTCAGCTCATATTTTTACGGCTATACGGGACTGCACTTTTCTGTGAGGAACCTGCATTGCGGAAAAGAGCATATGCACGGAATTGAAAAGCTGCTGGACAAATTCTGCGAGCTTGGTTTTATGGGAAGGCGCGATGACGACAGGTATGTCATTAACAATCCGAAGTTCAGGGAGTATCTGACCAATTACGGCGTGTGGCTTGAAATGTACATATACATCAAAGCAAAGATGTGTTTTGGCGAGGCGCATATAGGCTTTATAATTGACTGGGACAGGCATGACAGCTCCGACACTGACGATAATGAGTTTGACGTAGTGCTTATATACAAAAACCGACCGGTTTTTATTTCATGTAAAATGACTAAGCCGACGACAAAGGATTTGACTGAAATAGGTTATCTTGCGAGGCTTCTTGGAGGCGAAAACGCGATAAGCATACTGGCGACTACCTACCCCGTGTACAGAACGGCGGATAATGCTACCGGGCTGTACAACAGAATGAAAAAGCTGAAAATCGGTCTGATTGAAACCGAAAGCTTTAAAAAGAAAAGCATGGAAGAGGTTTTTATTGAGGCTATAGAGTTCCCAAACGCGTGATTTGAGACGGAATGGCTGAATTTTTATACGGAATACTGCGGAGGATGCATGAGTACATTTAATGTGGAATTAAAAAGGGTTGTTGACGACAGCTATGAAATAGAAGTCGGATTTGAGCTTGAGGACAAGCTTGTCCAAGACATTAAGCTCGGTCTGGCAGGACGGGTAAAAAGGTTTGCCGTGATAACCGACAGTACGGTTAAGGAGCTTTATGCCGGTAAAATATTGGAAAAGCTGCATAAAGCAGGCTACGGTGCGGATTTGTTCAGCTTTGAAGCAGGGGAAAAAAGCAAGACCAGAAAAACCAAGGAACAGCTGGAGGACGCCATGCTTGAGGCAGGCTACAGAAGAGACTGCTGCATTATTGCGGTGGGCGGCGGAGTCGTTACCGATATTGCCGGCTTTGTGGCAGGAACCTACGGAAGGGGCGTACCCTTTATAAATTATGCGACTACGCTTCTTGCTGCGGCAGACGCTTCGGTAGGAGGAAAAACGGCTGTCGACACTCCGCTTGCCACAAATCTTATTGGCATGTTTAACCAGCCTGAAAAGGTTTATATTGACATCGCCTGCTGGAAAACGCTTCCTAAGAACCAAATATCAAGCGGACTTGCCGAAACAATCAAGCATGCGTGTCTGGCGGACGGAAAATTTTTTGATTTCCTTTCGGATAACATGGAAAAGCTTCTTGAAATTGACAGAGAAGCCTGTGAGCATATTGCTGAAACAAACTGCCGTATAAAGTATGAGGTGGTTATGAAGGACGAAAGGGAAAGCGGTCTGAGAGAGGTGCTGAACCTTGGACACACGGTAGGACGTGCGATTGAAACGGTAAGCGATTACAGGCTTCTTCACGGTGAAGCGGTTGCAATTGGCCTTGCTGCCGAGGTCAGGCTTTCGGTTAAGCTTGGACACATGACGGAAGCCGAAGCCGGAAGAGTGACAGGGCTTTTAAAAAGGGCGGGACTTCCTGTGGAAATTCCGGATTATATCGACCGCGAACAGCTTGTAAAAAAGCTTTACACCGACAAAAAGGTGCGTGACGGAAGACTCAGGTTCGTAATTCAGAACGGTATAGGAAGCATCGTTGAATTTAAGGATGGAGTGTTTGCCGCTCCGATTGAGGAAAGCGTTGCAAGAGAAATTATAATGGCTATGTAGGAAAGGCTTGAAAAACGCATAAAAGCCCAGAGCTTAATGCGTCTGAGGCTTTTAAGTCGGAAAATTCAAAATCCTTTTAAAATGCTGATGCGCCTGTACGGCGCTTTAAAGCGGCTGCGGTGGATAAAATGAAGTTTTTGCATGTAAACAAAAGAAATTTGGCAATTGTGGTACTTTCCGTTATTATGATGGGATTTGCCCTTACTTTTTTAAATCTTTGCAGGTTCGGTACTGATCCCTGTACCTGCATGAATCTTGGAGTGGCGTCAAAGATAGGATGGAGCTTGGGAAACTGGCAGGCGCTGTGGAACTCGATACTGCTAATAATAGTTTTTCTGTTTCAGAGAAACCAGATAGGCTGGGGAACGTTTGCGAATATGTTCCTTGTGGGCTACAGCTTCGACTTTTTTACATGGATTTTGCTTAAACTGGTTCATGTAAGCGTATTTGAGAGCATGACTGTGAGAATAATTGTTGTGATTCCTGCGCTTATTCTGTTCGTCTTTGCTGCTTCGTGCTATATGGCGGTTCAGCTGGGAACGGCTCCTTATGATGCAATTTCGTTTCTTATTGCGGATAAAATCAAAAAGGTTCCGTTTAAGGTGATAAGAATTGTTTACGATGCGGCGTTTGCGCTGGGCGGTTTTCTCCTTGGTCAGACCGTAGGCTTTGTAACCGTTATAATGTCTTTATGTCTTGGGCCGGCCATATCGTGGGTAAGGAAACATATTGTTGAGAGATATCTTGTCACGGGAGAGGATGAGAAGCTTGATATTTAAGCTCTCGAAAAATTAAGTACGGCAGTGACGGAAATGAGGGATATGATGGATGAAAATATTTCGACAAAAAAACTGCTTGTAAGAGTCTTGCTGAGATTTCTGCTTGTTATTTTAGTGCTGGTGGTTTGTCTTGTCTTTGGCAGAACACTCCTTGGCTTTTTCTTGCCGTTTCTGTTGGCGTACTTTATTTCTGCGGTAATACTTATGCCGATAATAAGGAGGCTCAGCGGAAAATTTGACCATTTCAGACGTCTTTGGTCGGTCGTGTTTGTCATATTTATAATGGCAATAGCGATTCTTCTGCTGTTCGGTCTGGTATTTTATATTGTAGAGCAGGCGACGGATATTATAAGAAACTGGGAAAGCTATCAGGAAAATTTTCAGGTGCTGGCAAAAAATGTTTCCAAATTTGTATCGGAAAGGACGAATTTGGAATACAGACAGGTGCTTGACTATATTTATGCGGCCGGCGACAGGATTATGAGGTGGGTAAACAGCGAACTTCCGGGCATGGCTCCGACTGTCATGAACGGAATCACGGATTATGCTCCTATGGTTGGAAATTTCCTGCTTGCATTTTTATTTTTCCTGCTTGCGACATATTTTATATGCGCAGACTTCCCAATAATAAGGGAAAAGCTTAAAGGCAGCATTTCAGAGGGAATTAGGCCTCATATAGAGCAGATAAAGGAGGCGGCAGGAAGCGCGACCTTTGGTTACCTCAGAGCCCAGCTAATCGTTTCCTCGCTTGTTGCGCTTATTGCTCTGGTCGTTTTCCTTATAATAGGGCAGAACTACGCTGCGGTTTTTGCAATTATCATAGGGTTTGTGGACTTCATACCTTTGCTTGGAAGCAGCGTGATTTTAGTTCCGTGGATAGTCATTCTTGTAATCGCAGGCAGCTACACTAAGGCGATTGTGTTTGCGATTCTTGCCTTCGGGCTTTTCCTGTTCAGAAGGATAGTAGAGCCGAAAATAGTCGGGAACCAGACAGGGCTTCATCCGCTGGTAAGCCTCATAAGCCTCTATATCGGCATAAAGGTTGGGGGGATCATCGGAATGATAGCCGCTCCAATAGTATGCATGATATTTATAAGCCTTTACAAGGTCGGATTTTTCAAGCCAACGATATCCGATATCAAGGTTCTGATAAAGAGAGCGGCGGATTATGCGGAAATGAAATAGAAGAGTGAAAAAAGATTGATCCAACGGTAAGATCGACTGGCGAAGGGGAAAAAGCTTAATTATAAAAATATAAACGTTTTGGGGAGGAAAACACATGAAAAAAAGAATAATCTATTACATGAAGAACATCGACAGGCTTTTGGCCAATGCAGATGATTCAACAGACTGGGACGAGGAGATAAAGAAGCATCTGATTCAGATCGGCTTTTTTATGCATGAAAGGCTTATACATCTTATTGTAACTGTAGTCTTTGCAATGATGACGATAATATGCATACTTTATGCGATCAACAATCCTACTATCGGAATGCTTCTGCTTATTGTCGCATTCATGGTTCTTCTCATTCCGTACATAATGCACTACTATCTGCTTGAAAACGGCGTGCAGAAAATGTACACGCAGTATGACGATATGCTTGAACGCAAGGAAAGAAAAGAAAAAGCAAAGTCCCAGAATTCTTTTTAACAAAAAACGTAAGATTAAAAAGTTTTTTGAGATTAAAAAGCAATAAAATTCACTTTCTTTCATATAATTTTACTTTCCTGTTGATAAAACGGGCGTAAATATGGTATATTTTAGTTAAGTGCGCAGATAAAGCGTAAATATATTTAAATACCTGGGAGGTAGATTAAAATGGGTAATTTTATAGTCGGACAGTCAGGCGGACCGTCATCGGTTATCAACTCAAGTCTTGCAGGAGCGTTCAGCGCCGCAAAGGAGCTCGGAGTAGATAAAATTTACGGTATGCGTTTCGGCATTCAGGGCTTCATGAAGGGCATGTATATTGACATGAGAGATTATATCAAGTGCGACAGGGACGTTGAGATCCTTAAGAGGACTCCGGCCGCATACCTTGGCTCCTGCCGTTATAAGCTTCCGGCGCTTGAGCCTGAAAACTATTCTGTATTTGAAGAAATTTTCAAGAGAATCGAAGAACTTGACATTGAGGTTTTCTGCTATAACGGCGGTAATGACTCAATGGATACAATAAACAAGCTCAATGAGTATGCTAAGATCATCGGCTGGACAAAGACTAAATTCATGGGAATTCCTAAGACGATTGATAACGACCTTGAGTTTACGGATCATACTCCGGGCTACGGCTCGGCTGCAAAGTACATTGCAACAAGCCTTAAGGAGGTAATTACAGACGGTAATGCGCTTGGCTTCTCAAAGAAGCAGGTCATTATCATGGAAATCATGGGACGCAACGCCGGCTGGCTTACTGCAGCGGCAGCTCTTTCAAAGGACGAGGAGTGCGACGGACCGGATCTTATCTATCTTCCGGAGGTTACGTTTGACCTTGATTCCTTCAAGGCAAAGGTTAAGGCTCTTTCAGATGAGAAGGACGTTGTTGTCGTAGCCGTATCGGAAGGCGTGAAGCTCGCTGACGGACGTTTCGTCTGCGAGCTTGGTTCAGGCGCAGACATGGTTGACGCTTTTGGCCACAAGCAGCTTTCAGGAACTGCAAGCGCTCTTGCAAATATCATTTCTTCCGAGTTCGGTCTTAAGACGCGTCCGATCGAGCTTTCAACGCTTCAGAGATGTGCGGCTCACATTTCCTCCAAGCAGGACGTTGTTGAAGCCTTTGCATGCGGCTATAAGGCAGTTAAAGACGGTTATGCCGGAGAATCCGGAAAGATGGTGCTCATCGACAGACTCAGCAAGGACGGAGAGCCATACGCATTCGGTCTCAGCAGCCACAACATCTGCGATATCGCAAATGCGGAGAAGAAGGTGCCTTTAAGCTGGATCACAAAGGACGGAACCTACGTATCCGACGAATTTATCAAATATGCGCGTCCTCTTATTGAAGGCGAGCTTGCTCCGATAATGGTAGGCGGACTTCCAAGTATTCTTAAGATAAAATAATTAAGCTGCAGGCAGGTAATAAAATCTGAAGAAAAGCAGATGATAATTAAAGGACAAAGCGGGTATGCGTATCCGCTTTGTCTTTATTTCAAAGAAATAAAAAAGCGTTGGTAAGGAATCGATTGAAGCCTTAAAAACGGAAAATCTAAAAAATCAGAGGTAGTTATGAGCGAAAATGTTAATCAGACACCGGCGGATGAGAATTGTACGCATGACTGTTCTTCCTGTGGAGCAAGCTGCGCTTCAAGAACCGCGCCGGAAGATTTAAAAGCAAAACTTAATCCTAAGGCAAAGGTAAAAAAGGTTATCGCTGTAGTGAGCGGAAAGGGCGGAGTCGGAAAGTCCTTCGTCACGTCATATCTGGCAGTGATGTTCCAGAAAATGGGCAAGAAAACGGCAATTCTTGATGCAGACCTTACCGGCCCTTCGGTTCCAAAGGCGTTTGGCGTTACAGAGCTTGCACAGGCGGCGGACGATGCGCTTATCCCGCTTAAAACGGCTACAGGGATTCAGCTTATGAGCATCAACAATCTCCTTGAGGCTGAGGATACTCCGGTTATCTGGAGAGGACCTGTTATTGCAGGAACGGTTAAACAGTTCTGGAGCGACGTGCTTTGGGAGGACGTGGACTATATGTTCGTGGATATGCCTCCCGGAACGGGCGACGTGCCTCTTACCGTGTTCCAGTCGCTTCCGGTGGACGGGATAATAGTTGTTACAAGCCCTCAAAGCCTTGTCAGCATGATAGTCGGAAAGGCAGTCAACATGGCGAAAATGATGGAGGTTCCCGTTATCGGCATTATCGAAAATTACAGCTATCTTGAATGCCCTGACTGCGGAAAGCACATTGCGGTTTACGGAGACAGCCATATTGAAGAAGTGGCTGAGAGGTACGAAATAAAGGTTCTTGCCAAGCTGCCGCTTGACCCGGCTGTTGCGGAGACTGTTGACAGCGGAGCCATAGAAACGCTTAACAGAAGCTGGCTTGACGGAGCGGTCAAGGCAATTACGGATTTGAACTGACGGTATCTGAATAAGCCGCCGGCTTCGGCAAGATGTAGGAACAGGCTGAGACTTAGACGGTTACATTCGTACGATATGCTTAAGAAGGCGACAGATTTAGCATGATTATACAAAAATCCGTCTTGACAAATTTTTGTAGTATAGTACAATGAATATGTATGTATTCATCTCAGTACGGAGGAAAGCATGAGAGTAGTAGCGGGGACGGCAAGAAGCATTCTGCTGGAAACGCCGGCAGGGAACGGTACCAGACCCACGACTGACAGAATAAAGGAAACCTTGTTCAACATGCTTCAGCCTTATGTCTGCGGCGCATCGGTTCTGGATTTGTTTGCAGGAAGCGGAGCGCTTGGAATTGAAGCGCTTAGCAGAGGCGCAGAGCATGCATGCTTTTGCGATATAAGCCGAGAGGCTGTAAGGTGCATTAACGCCAATGTAAAGAAGGCAGGACTGGAAGGCAGGTCAGAGGTTCTAATGGCTGATTACAGAAGCGCTCTGTTAAGGCTTAAAGCGTCCGGAAGGAGCTTTGATCTTATTTTTCTGGATCCGCCTTACGGTAAGGGACTTGAGTTCCGTGCGCTTGAACTCATAAATGAAGAGGGACTTGCTGCGGAGGACGTACTGATTATTACAGAAACTGCACAGGAACACAATGGAGACGAGTTTGAAAAGCTTGGCTACTCTGTTGATAGGATAAAGAAATATAAGACTAATCAGCATTATTTTCTTACTAAAAATTCCTGACGGGATTCCTGCGTGGAGGGCGGCATGAAAATTGGAATTTATCCCGGGAGCTTTGATCCGATTACAAAGGGGCACCTCGATGTAATTGAAAGAGCTTCAAGAGTGGTAGATGAGCTTGTGATCGGAGTTTTGGACAACAGCGAAAAGAATCCTCTGTTTACGGCGGAAGAAAGGGTAAGCCTCATTCGAGATGCGGTGAAGGATATCCCGAATGTAAAGGCAGA
>CANRAZ010000059.1 GCA_947628705.1 uncultured Lachnospiraceae bacterium
TCCTTTTTTTCACCCATACAGCTTACGACAATACTGACCATAACTACCTCCCTCAAACAGCTCCTGCAAGAAATTTTTCTCAATTTTCATTCAAGAATAACAGGCTCTTGCAGCAATCAGCCTTTCCTTTTCGTTTAATATTCTGTTTACTGATTCCCGGTTCTGTGCGTTTCCTGTTTCCATATTAACAATTATGTTTTCAGTTTTTTCCAATTTCCTGCTGATATAATTAAAAAGAGTCTCATCCCTCATATCGAGAAGAATTTTGCCGTACTCGTACTCATATTCATTTTGGTAGGCTTCTGTTCCCGGAACGGCTCGCATGCAGGTATAAAATTTTCCCGAATCCTCACACATTTTCTCCGCTTCAATTCTAAATCCGTTCCTGTGAAGAAAATGCCTGACGCATGAAAGGTCTGACTGCGGCTGGAGTATGAGCTGCTTCACATTATTAATTTTATTCATTCCTCCTGCTAAAATGTCACAAATCAAAAGACCGCCCATACCTGAAATCAAAACGGCGTCGGCTTCACCCTCGGACAGGGCGTCAAGACCGTAGCCCAGCCTTATGTCAACCTTGTCCCCCACACGGTATTTTTTAACGTTTTCTTCAGCCTTCTTTAAAGGCCCCTCTCTAAGGTCAGTGGCAATAACCTTCTCCGCTTTTTTATTCAGCACCGTATGTATTGAAAGGTAGGCATGGTCACATCCTACGTCTGCCAGCACGCCTGCCGGCAGACATATGGACGCAATCGCCGCCATTCTATCCGATAAATGCACTCTAGTCCTCCATGAAGTCCTCTAATTTGCGTCTGTAGCTTGGCTTTCTGAGCCTTTTAATCGCTTTCGCCTCTATCTGCCTGATACGTTCTCTTGTTACATTGAATTCGGCTCCAACCTCCTCAAGAGTCCTCTGCTTGCCGTCGAGCACTCCAAACCGAAGCTGCAAAACCTTTCTTTCTCTTTCGGGAAGCGTATTCAGGGACTCTGTTATCTGCTGCTTAAGGGCTGCCTGCGTTGCCTCGACCTCCGGCACCGGCATGTGGTCATCCTGTACGAAATCTCCAAGGTGAGAATCGTCCTCCTCGCCGACAGGAGTTTCAAGCGAAACAGGCTCCTGTGAAATCTTTTGGATTTCCATTACACGGTCTATCGGTATATCCATGTACTCCGATAATTCCTCAGGAGACGGCTCACGTCCCAAGGTTTGCACCAGCTCTCTTTTTGCCCTTACAAGCTTATTGATATTTTCCACCATATGCACAGGAACACGTATCGTCCTTGCTTGGTCGGCAATCGCTCTGGTTATCGCCTGTCTTATCCACCATGTTGCGTATGTGGAAAATTTAAAGCCTTTTTCATAGTCAAACTTTTCAGCCGCCTTTATAAGACCGAGATTTCCTTCCTGAATAAGGTCCAAAAACTGCATGCCTCTTCCTACATAACGCTTGGCGATGCTTACAACAAGCCTCAGATTAGCTTCCTCAAGCCTCCTTTTAGCATCTTTATCTCCGTTCTGTATCCTTTTTGCCAACACTACCTCTTCCTCCGCCGTCAGCAAAGGGACCTTACCGATTTCTTTAAGGTACATTCTTACCGGATCGTCGATGCTTACTCCCTCGGGAACGGAAAGATCTATCTGAGCCAGATTATCGGAGACGTCTTCAAGACCCTCCAAGCCTTCCAGATCGGAAATCCCGTCAAGGCTTTCCATATTTTCTATTTTATCTATGTCAGCAAAAAGCTCTTCATCGCTGAGATTTGCAATTTCCTCGATTTCTTTTTCGTTAATGTCCTGCATAGAGCTTTCTTTAAGTATGTCAACATCATTGTCCTCAAGATAGTTGTACACAAGCGTCATCTGTTCCTTTTCAAGACCCATACCGCTGAAAAAGCTGTTCACGTCATTGTAATCAAGGACATTCTTCTTTGTCTTTGCATATTCCAAAAGTTCAGCAAGCTTTGTCTGAAATAAAACGGTATTAGTTTCCATATTTTCCTCCTGTTCTGCCGGCTTATTCGCCGGCAAGGCGATTAAGTATTTTTTTAACCTGCTCAGATATTTGCTTTTTAGCCTTTATACATTCCATAACCGTATTATTGTCCCCTCTTTGAGAGGCTTCATTCATACGTCTTTTATTGCTGTTTTCAAGTATCCTTTTCATTGCATCAGAAAAAGCCCTGTCGCGCACCTTAGAATCTTTTATGCGGTTCCAGTTTTCATCCTGAAACAGATCCGACGCTACGCTCTGCTCTTCGGTATCCTCAAACAGGCTGATAAGAGGCGCCGGATCGATTTTTCCCTCACTGTCAATCTGCTTAAATACGCCGCCTGCAGCTTTTCGCGGAACTCCCTCCTGAAAATCTTCCTCCGTCAGACAGGCTGCTATAACGTCACTGTATTTCTTTTCCTCCATTCCCCACGTAAGAATCATTTTTTCCGCTTCAAACAGGTTCCTGTCCAGACTGAGCTTTATGTTTTTTTTCTGTTCCTGCCTAAACACGCTTGGTTCAGGTTCGTTCGTCCACGTTGAGGTTTCTTTGGTAAGAGCCTTTTTATTGACAAGCTTTCTGAATTCCCCGTAAGGAATGCCGTAGCGCTTCGCAGCCGCCTCACAGTAGTTCGTGCGTTCAAGCTCATCGGGAAATTCGAGCATCTTTACGGCAAGCTCATTAAAAAACTTCGTTTTTTCCTCAGGATTTCCCATGTCATAAGCAGATTCCATACAATCCAGCTCAAAGTAAAATGCAGGCTGCGCCTCATCTATCCTTTTCTGGTATTCTTCCTGTCCCAGAGCCTTTATAAACTCATCAGGGTCCTTATATGGGGTCATTTTCAAAACTTTTACGGTTATTCCGACATTTTTCAGAATCGGAATCGCTCTGAGCGCCGCTTTTACGCCTGCGCCGTCGCTGTCATAAGTAATAATAACGCTTTTTGAATATCTTGAAAGCAGCCCTGCCTGCTGGCTGGTCAATGAGGTTCCGAGACTTGCGACGGCGTTATCAAAGCCTGCCTGATGAAGCGCGATCACGTCCATATAGCCCTCGCAAAGCAGAAAACAGTCTCTTCGGGTTCTTCTTGCGATGTTCATCGCATACAGGTTTTTGCTTTTTTCAAATATTTTTGTTTCATTGGAGTTAAGGTACTTTGGAATACCGTCTCCCATTACTCTTCCGCCAAAAGCAATAACCCTGCCGTTTATATCCATTATCGGAAACATTACCCTGTTCCAGAACTTGTCCCTTGCTCCGTTCCTTTCATCGTAACGAAACAGCTCCGATTCCTTAATAACCTCATCGCTGAAGCCTTTTTCTTTTAATATGCCGTAAAGCTCCGAATTTGCCTTCGGACTGTAGCCCAACCCGAATTTTACTATAGTTTCATTTGAGAGACTGCGCCCCTTAAGGTATTCGTAGCCCTCCGCTCCCCTGTCGCTTCGCAGGGTCTTATGATAGTAAATTGCGGCGGTCTTATAAAGACCAAACAACGACTCCCTGAGGCTTGCCCTTCTGCGTGCCTCCTCTGTCTGCGTTTCCGCTTTAGGGAGACTGACGCCTGCTCTGTCCGCAAGCAGCTTAACGGCATCCTGAAAATCCATGTTTTCGTATTCCATTACGAAGGTAATAACATTGCCTGATTTGCCGCAGCCGAAGCATTTAAAGATCTGTCTTTGACGGTTAACGGAAAATGAAGGGGTTTTTTCATTGTGAAAAGGACACAGGCCCTGGTGATTGCTTCCTCTTTTAGTAAGCTTTACATAAGAGCCGATTACATCTACAATGTCATTGCCGTGTCTCACTTCTTCTATTATGCTATCAGGGTAATACATATCCCCTCCGTAAAATTACTAATACTTCCAAGCCTTCGGTATCATGATTTCAGTGTATGTAGAAACAAAATACTTATCAGTCATGCCTGCAATATAATCGCATATTGCTCGTTCCATTGACTCCCCTCTTTTAATCCTGTACTCATGGTATTCCTCAGGCACTTCGTCAGCATGTTCGGTGTAGTACGTAAAAAGCTGCTCAATCATGGACTCCGCCTTGTGTTCCTCTCCTTTAGCGGCAGGGTTTGTGTAAACGTTGGAGAACAGCCAGCTTCTTAACCCGTTCATTACCTCCTGATACTCCTCGGTCATCGCCACGTAGTTCTTATCAAACGAATTCATTATGATGTTATGAATCGCAGAATTAAGCCTTTCTCTAAGGCTGTGACCGGCTACCGAAGTATATTTTTCAGGAATGTCCTCAGCTTTTATTATTCCGCCTCTTATCGCATCGTCAATATCATGGTTGACATAGGCGATCTTGTCCGAGATCTGAACGATCCTTCCTTCAAGGGTTTCAGGCTTCCCTACAGTCTGGTGATTCTTTATTCCGTCAAGGACTTCGTAGGAAAGATTGAGGCCTCTTCCGTGCTTTTCAAGGAACTCAACCACCCTGATACTTTGAATATGGTGCTCAAAGCCCTCAGAGCATATTCTGTTCAAAGCCCTCTCTCCTGCATGACCGAACGGAGTATGTCCGAGATCGTGTCCAAGCGCAATTGCCTCCGTCAAATCCTCATTAAGCATGAGCGAACGTGCTATGGATCTTGCGATCTGACAGACCTCCAACGTGTGGGTCAGCCTTGTCCTGTAATGATCACCCTCAGGCGTAAGAAATACCTGTGTCTTATCCTTCAGCCTCCTGAATGCCTTGGAATGTATGATCCTGTCGCGATCCCTCTGGAATACCGGCCTGATGTCGCACGGCTCTTCTTCACGGGCACGTCCCTTTGAACAGTCCGAAAAGGACGCGTAGGGGCTCAAGACCATGTGTTCCCTTTGTTCAAGCGTCTGACGGATATTGTAGCTCTTCTCCATTTTATTCTCCATTCCGGGAACATTGTGCGTTTGCAAAACCGCAAAATGACCCAATTTCATTTTACAATTTATTGGTGCAAATGTAAACATTTTTTTGGCTAATATTTCATAAGAGAATCCGCTTCGTTAAATTATTCCATGCCTGTTTTGTCGCTTTTTATCGTAAAAATGTTATGAGTTTGTTAAGATTTATTAATATTTATTAAGACTGCTTGCTATGAAAAAATATTATTGGTATAATTGCAGAGAATATACAAAGGAGAGTTAGCCATGTTTGACGCCGTCTTTACGGAAATTCTGAACGCCGTACAGGCCCTTCTGAAATCGGGAGGGATTGCCAACGACGGCTTTTTTATTCTTCTTCAGATGACCTTTCCCATCTTATCTCTTTTTATTCTTGCCGGAACGGTAGTCTCGCTGCTCACCCTTCCTCAGGAGGCTGAAATCTGGGCGAAGCTCGTGTCTGTTTCCGACGGAAAGACTTTTTTTATTTCTCATTGGGAAAACATCATCGGACGCGCGTCGTCGAGCGACATCGCAATAGACCACGCATCCGTATCGAGGCAGCATGCCTCTTTGATAAGAGACGAACGAGGTCAATGGAAGGTCTACGATTTAAAATCCTCTCACGGCATCTTTGTAAACGGCGAGGAAGTCTCTGAAAGCAGCGCAGTAAATTACGGCGATACCATCTCTTTCGCGGATTATGCGGTAAAGCTTGAGCCTATAACAGCGGCTGAAAAGCACCGCAGCGAAAAAAAGAGAAAAAAGATCAAGCCCATGCCTCCTTGGTCAATGCTTCTTCTGCTTACGATCTTCCAGTTTTTTACCGCTCTTTTTCTTATAATAAACGCAGGCGAGAAAGCCTCTATTTACATTATTCCTGCATTTGCCCTTCTGACAGTAACAATGTGGCTGTATTTTGTCGATATGCACATAATGGGAATCAAAGGCTTTGAAATGGAGGTAATTGCATTTTATCTTTCCACTCTCAGCCTTTCCGTGGTCGGCTCGTATGCTCCGTCTTCGCTTATGAAACAATCCGTTTCAATTATTATCGGGGTAATTTTCCTTATATGCTTCGGCATGTTTCTCAGAAACCTGAAAAGGGTACAGACGTTCCGTTGGGTAATGGCTGCCGCCACGATCGGCCTGCTGCTTGCCACCGTCGTGTTCGGTGAAAGGAAATACGGCGCGATCAACTGGATCTCGGTGTTTGGCGTGAGCGTGCAGCTTTCGGAAATTGCAAAGCTATGCTACATTTTTGCCGGTGCGGCAACTCTTGAAAGGCTTTTCAAAAAAAGAAACATCGGCCTTTTCATTATGCTTACGCTGGTAAGCATTGCAATACTTGCTTACTGCAGCGATTTCGGTACGGCGGCGATTTTCTTTATAACCTTTATCGTTATCGCCTTTCTTCGTTCCGGAAGCATTGCAACAATACTTTTCATCTGTTCGGGAGCGGTGTTCGGCGCATTGCTCATCATTACTGCAAAACCTTATATTTTTAAACGTTTCTCAAGCTGGGGCAACGCATGGGACTATGCGGCAGGCACCGGCTACCAGCAGGTAAACACTATGGTTGCCATAAATAACGGAGGACTTACCGGCGTGGGGCCGGGAAACGGCAGCCTTGCCGAAAGGCATGTTGCGGCAGCCGACACGGACTTGGTCTTCGGAATGCTTTGTGAGGAATGGGGAATTTTCATAGCGCTTTTTGCAATATGCTGCATATTGACGCTTGCCATTTTCTCCATACTCTCATGCATCAACTCCCGTTCGACCTTTTACACCATAGCCGCCTGCGCCGCTACCTCTCTATTGATTTTCCAGACGGCTCTGAATGTTTTCGGCGCTGTTGACATACTGCCCCTCACGGGCGTAACCTTCCCGTTCGTTTCAAACGGCGGCTCGTCAATGGTTATGGCATGGGGAACCCTTGCCTATTTGAAGGCGACCGACACAAGGCCGTCTGCAAGCTTTGCAACAAGACTGAAAAGAAGCGAACAGGCTCCTACGGCTGAAGCGTTAAGGCAAAAAGGCAGCCGTAAAAAGCAGGAAAGGAGCGATACATGAAAAAAATTCAAAAAAGGACCATGCTCTGCATACTGCTGTGCCTTGCATTCGTGTTGGGGATAGTGTTCTTTCTTATAAGGTATACTCTTAATCTTAATAACTGGACCAGAGAAAATTACTATGCTGCAATTGGCTACACGCCTACCACAAATCTTGATATAATAATGTCCGTAAACGGGGGGTCCGACAAAATCTACTATACTGACGATACAAAAAAAGAATACTACTATGTAAGGGGCGAGATCTCTGACAGGAACGGGACCGCTCTTGCCGTCGTAAACGAAAACGGAATATCCTATAACGCCTCCGCAAACACGCGCATCGCGACTCTGCATGCAGTCGGCGACAGACTGTCAAACATCAGTTCCGGAGCATTAAGGTCGCTTTCTGATAATTTTTCCAGATACACTACGGTCGACGGACAGCGCGTTGCCGCAGACAACGGAAACAACGTCCTGCTTTCTATCGATGCGTCAGTTAATCAGATCGCTCTCTATGCACTTAGCGGCTATACGGGTACGGTAGGCGTTTACAACTACAAAACAGGTGAAATACTCTGCATGGTTTCCACTCCTTCCTTTGACCCCGATAATGTGCCTGAGGATATTGAAACCAACCCTGATTATAACGGCGCTTATATCAACAGATTCTTTTCGTCCTCCTTTACTCCGGGTTCTATTATGAAGGTCGTTACGCTTGAAGCCGCAATAGATAATATTCCTGACCTTTTCGAGCAGAAATTCAAATGCAACGGCTCATATCAGATCGGGAACCAAATTGTAAGATGCACCGGAAAACACGGCACCATAGACGTCTACGACGCCTTTGAACATTCCTGCAATTCAGCCTTTGCCCAGATTGCCCTGCAGCTTGAGCAGAAAACAATGAGCGATAACGTAAGGGACGCAAATCTTACCGAGCCTTACACGATTGACGGTAAAATCCACACCTCTAAGGGCTCGTTTGATTTTATCGGAGACACTGATTACGAATTTGCATGGTCGTGCATAGGACTTCACCACGACCTCGTCAATCCCTGCAATATGATGGTCTATGCCGGTGCTGTGGCAAACGGCGGTTCGGCCGCCGTCCCTACGCTGCTTAACAGCGTGCTCAGCCCGACAGGCGAATTAATTAAAGGAGTTCAGACGTCCTATACCAAGAATCTCATAAATCAGGATACCGCAAATAAAATGAAGGACTTAATGCTAAACAATACAAAAAGCTCCCATTACCAAGCATCAAGGTTTAATGTTTCAATAGGAGCAAAAACAGGAACCGTCGACAGAGCGGACGGCGGTGAAAACGGCTGGTTTATCGGTTTTGTGGACGATGAGCGCTATCCTTACGCCTTTATTTCATATGTTGAGGACTGCGGCTCCGGAGTCGATCTTCCTGCGGATATTGCGGCGTATGTGCTCAATGCGCTGTGCTTTTAAGGATTTTTAGAATAGGACCCTGTTACCGGTTTCTTTTTGAAAATTCACAGCCGCAGTAATTCTGTCTGTAAAGACCGTACTTCTCCGACAGCTCGATCGAACGCTTATACCCGTTATTCTTTTTAAAATCACTGACAAGATATAACACTCCGAAATTTTTCTCAAGCTCTTCGCCGATTGAAACAAGCCTGTCCGCATCCTTATACGGGCTGATTGAAAGCGTCGTCGTGAAATAATCGAAGCCGTGCGAGGCCGCATATTCCGCCGCTTTTTCAAGTCTCATCCTGTAGCAGACCGTGCAGCGTTTTCCTCTTTCAGGCTCATTTTCAAGACCCTTTACCCTTTCACGGAAAACGTCTTCGTCATAATCCTCCACGACAAGCTCTACTCCTGTACTGACCGTAGGCTTTTTACCGTTTTCAGGAGCGTCAAGGCCTCTATCAGGCTCAGAGCCTGACGCAGCGCTGTCTTTCCATGATGCAGACATTCTTTTTATCAGCGACTCAAGCTCTGCCGCACGGTGGAAGTATTCTTCCTTGGGAGAAATATTAGGATTGTAAAACAAAACCGTAATATCAAAATATCCAATCAAATACTCTAAGCAATAGCTGCTGCATGGAGCGCAGCACGCATGAAGCAGGAGTTTTGGGCGCACGCCGTCCTGCTCCTGCTTTTTTAAAAGCCTTTCAAGCTCTTTCTGGTAGTTTCTTTTATTTTCGACGGGCATATTTCCTCGCATACCGCTAATCAGTACTCTCCTGCGGTTGATTTTCCGTGACGTTTTCTGAGGCTGCAAAGAGCCTCTTGCAATAAACCTCTTTTGGGGGCAAATCTCAGGAAAGTATCTCCTTAAGCGCCTCTACAAGCCTCTCCATCTCTTCATCAGTACCGACGGATATTCTGATATAATTATCTATCCTTGGCTTTTTGAAGTACCGTATGTAAATATTTTTATCTCTGAGTCTGTTAAAAATTTCCTCCGCAGGAACGCTTTCATGCGTTGCAAAAAGGAAGTTCGTCGAGCTGTCAGGCATGCTAAAGCCAAGCTCCTTCAGCTTTCCAGCGTACTTTTCTCTTGTGCGTATAACCCTTTCAAGAGTCTCTTGAAAATATTGCTTATCTTTTACGCTTGCCGCACCGCTCAATATCGCAAGATGAGACATGGTGTACGAGTTATATGAATTCTTAACATCGTTCATCGCCTTAATGATCTCAGGCTGACCGACTGCGTATCCTATCCTCATTCCTGCCATCGAACGGGACTTGCTGAAGGTTCTGACGACAAGAAGATTATCGTACCTTTCCACCAAAGGAAGCACCGTTTCACTCCCGAAATCCGTGTATGCCTCATCAATGACTACGACAGAATCGGGGTTGGCGGCAACTATCTCCTCTATATCGGACGCCTTCATTTCGATAGAGGTAGGGGCATTGGGATTGGCGATTACGATTCCCCCATTATCAAAAAGGTAATCTTCCTTTCTGATTTTGAAATCCTCGTCTAGAGCCTTTACCTCATAAGGAATTTTAAAAAGCTCCGCCCATACGTCATAAAAGGAATAAGTAATATCAGGAAAAAATATCGGTTTTTCGGAACAGAAAAAGGTCATAAAAGCCATTCCGAGAACATCATCCGAGCCGACGCCGACAAAAACCATATCCCTTCCTACCCCGTGGAACTCTGCAAGAGAGTCTACGAGCATTCCTGCCGAAGGGTCTGAATACTTTTTAAGCATATCGCTGTCAAATTTTTTAATGACCTCAAAAACCTTCGGCGAAGGCGGATACGGATTTTCATTCGTGTTAAGTTTAATTATGTTTCTGCATTGAGGCTGCTCGCCCGGAGTATAGGGCACAACCTTTCTAACATTTTTTTTCCAGTTGTTCATAACGCTCCTATTTTATATACTAAAAAGCTTTGTCCGATATCTGCTGCTTAAGCTTATTTGCCGAGTCCGTACTCTTTTGCCAGCGCTTCAAATGCCGGAAGCGAACGCTTGATCATTTCCTTGTCAACGCAGTAGGCAAGGCGCACATAGCCCGGCCCTGCAAAACCCGTCCCTGCAACTAAGAGAAGGTGATATTTCTTAGCAGTCTCTACAAATTCAATGTCATTTCCGTCCGGCGCCTGCACCCAGAGGTAAAATGCACCCTGAGGCTTTACGCAGGTATAACCGTAGGAAACAAGCGCATTATAGAGAAGCTGTCTGTTTTCATCATACCTTTTAACGTCGGTCGTGCAGTCAAGGCACCTTGCAATTACCTTTTGAATCAGCGAAGGAGCATTTACAAATCCAAGAACCCTGTTTGCAACCGCCGCACCGTTTATTATCATCGAGGCGTCGTCCATATCGTCGGGCATAACAAGATACCCGATACGTTCTCCGGGGAGAGAAAGAGACTTGCTGTAGGAGTAGCCCACAACGGTATTATGGTAGTATTTAGTAAGGTAAGGAACCTCGTTTCCGTCATATGCAAGCTCTCGGTAAGGCTCGTCAGCTATCAGATAAATACTTGTTTCGTACTCCTTTTCCTTTTCTCTTAACACGTCCGCGATCTCTTTGATGACGTCTTCCGAATATATGACGCCGGTAGGATTATTAGGTGTGTTTATAATTACCGCCTTCGTAAGCGGCGTAATTGCTCTTTTAAACGATTCCTTGTCGGGAAGAAAGGTTTCAGGATCTGTCTGAACCTCAATCAGCTTTCCCTCATAATTTGACACATAGCTCCTGTACTCAACAAAATAAGGCGCAAATGTCAAAACCTCATCTCCCGGATTAAGAAGAGTTTTAAGAATTACGTTAAGTCCTCCTGCAGCGCCTACAGTCATAAGAATATTTCTGGTGTTAAAGGAGGTTCCGTAAAGCATGTTAAGATGGTCTGCTATAGCCTTTCTCACCTCCGGATAGCCTGCATTGTTCATGTAGCCGTGAACCTCTACAGGGTCGGAGTTTTTGATAATGTCCACTATGCTTTCTTCAACCTCTACGGGGGCAGGAACGCTCGGATTTCCGAGACTGTAGTCATAAACGTTTTCCTTTCCGTATTTTTCAGCCATCCTGCTTCCCTCTTCAAACATCGCTCTTATTGCCGAACCGTTTTCAACAAGGGAAATAACCTTTTTTGAAATCATAATCTCCTCTTTTCCGTACTCGCAAAGTACAGGTATTTTTAAAAATTTTACACCTCAAAGAATATTTTGTAAAGAAAAATCATCCAATTAGCCGCTAATCTTGTTTAGTATAAGCATATGCGGCTGTAAATTTAAGCGCAGCCGAAGGCTAATTTGCCTCATACAGCTGTCTTATCGCCTCAAAGGAGCCAAAGACGTCAAGCGCCCCGTAGCCCCACTGGCTGTCAGGCACGTAGGCTGACATCGGTCTGCACCCTGTAATGATAAGCTGTTTTAAACCTGTCCCCGTGATATACGGCCCGTTATTTTCAACTGCCGCCCATTGCATAATGAGAGCTGCCGCGCCTGCCGTCACCGCAGCGGATACACTGGTTCCGGTAAAGGCGGTCAGCCCTCTTGTTATTGCATTGTAGGCGTTAACGTCGACTCCGGGCGCGCAGAATTCAGGCTTTACGCTTACCGTTCTCTTTCCGCTCGGAGGATAGATCCTCCCTGACGGTCCGTCATAGCAGCCCACCGTACAGACCTGTAAAGCGTTTCCGGGAGCAGTCACCGTCTGCTCTGAAACAGGCGACAGAAATTCAATTTTTCCGTCCGAAAAAGTATCAATCGGCAGATAACAGTTATAGGTCACCTCCGCTCCTCTGTTTTCCGCCTGAAGATAAAGCTTCCATATGCCCTTTGTAAGCCCGTTTGCTCTGATATATATTAAGCATTTGCCCGAACGGCTCTCATATGCAGAAATTTTAATTTGGAAAACGCTCCTTTCAAACAGAAAGTTAACAGTATCGCGACGTGAGTTGACTCTTTTTATTTCGCCTGTCGGACTTTCAACCATCAGAACAGGTCTGGTTCCCTCGGACATCACGACGGTAATAAACGTATCGGTTCTATCCTCATTTACCAAGACAGGAACCTCCTGCATCTCGCCGCCCTCCTCCAGACTGTTTATCAGCCGTCCTGAAGCGTGTCCCTTGGCAATTGCCTGATTTCCGGCAGTTGTAATCACCGCGCAGTGAAGCTGTCTGTTTATCCAGTCTCCGTACTCTTCAAGCACCTCGGTTCCGTTGTGAGCGCCCAGACTGCTTTCAAACGGAAGCAGCAAAACAAGCGGCGCAGCCCCAGCCGTTTTTACGATGTAATCAATTCCTTCAATAATGTCCGTTTCCGAATATGCCTTCGCTTCTGTTGAAATATTATAATGTTCGTACATCTCCTGCCCGGCCTGCCTGAGAGAAACTCCGATAACGGAAACATTCGGCGCTATTCCTCCAAATTCTCCCATTACATCACTGCATATGATGCTGGAAGTCATCGTCCCGTGGAGCATATTTTCCCTGTCGGCAAAAATGCCTCCCGCGGCCTCATTTTCGTTTTCTTCTGAACTTAAAATTTCATTTATCTCTGACCTTCCAAGCACTGTCTGCGTCGTTTGGTCATAGTATGCTTCAAACTTTGTGCTGCCGTCCGCATTTCTTAAGGCAGGCGAAAAGATATCAAATCCGTCGTCTATAATTCCAACCGTTACTCCGTTGCCGTACAAATCCGTTTCGGAAACATTCCTGAGCTCTGTCACGCCGATGTATTCAAGCGGCTGTGATTCCGCAAGTCCGTAGCATTTAGGATATACGCTTTCGTCCACGTCAATAAAAGGAATATCATCGGAAAAATTCAATATAACATACCTTCCCCCCACTACCGTGTAGGAATCCGGATTATAGACCTGTTCTATAAGGGAAATATTATCGTTATAGGTAACAATATATTGCATTTATGC
>CANRAZ010000060.1 GCA_947628705.1 uncultured Lachnospiraceae bacterium
TAAAGAAAAACTGTGTGATTGGGAAGAGGTTTCGGCCTCTTCCTTTTATTTTGCCAACTATAATTTTACACTAACGTTTGAACAGTCCGTTGAGGCATGTTTTTGCTCTCCGTCGCCCCATGCGGCCGCCGTGGTCTTAAAAAAATCGTTAAAATCCTGAAAAAATGTTTGACTTTTAATGTAAAAAAGATTATCATACATACGTATGTTTATATAAAACGTCCGTGTCCGGATTTGTATAGACAGTCATGCGATAATAAAAAAACAGACTTATACAGGAGGAAATTAAGTTGGCTAACATCAAGTCCGCAAAGAAGCGTATCAAGGTCATTGAGACAAAGACCTTAAGAAATAAGATGATCAAGTCAAAGGTTAAGACTTTAATAAAAAAGGTCGATGCTGCCGTGGCTGCCGGCAACAAGACCGAGGCTGTCAGCGCTCTTAAGGAAGCTACTGTTGCAATTGACAAGGCGTGTGCTAAAGGCGTTTACCATAAGAACAATGCCGCAAGAAAAGTATCCGCCCTTGCAAAAGCAGTTAATGGCTTAAATTAATTTTTACTGAATGTTTAAAGACCTGCTTCGCGCAGGTCTTTTTTTTGTGTTCTTACATATATATAAATCAGTGTGGGAAATATATACACAGTTAAAAAAATCGGAGGTGTATATATGCCGGCATCAATAAGAACCGACCTTGCAACGGAGGTAAGGGAAAGCTTTAAGGAAAATGTTGAAATAAAGGGAGTGGAGATAAATACCAGAAAAAGGTCTAACCTTACCGTTTCCACGGTTGACATAAAAACGAAAGAGGGATCAAGGCTTATGGGTAAGCCGATAGGCAGATATGTTTCGGTAGAAACCATGCCGTGCCTTATGATGGAGGATGACGATAAGGAAAAAACAATAGAGGTGCTGACTGACGAGCTCAGAAATATGTGCGTTCACATGGGACTTGGCGAAAGACCTGAAAGCGTTTTGGTCGCAGGGATAGGAAACAGGAATATAACTTCCGACTCCGTTGGACCTAAGGTGACGGACAGCCTTGACATAACAAGACATATGAAAATTTATTTTCCAAAGGAGCATGACGGTATTTCTTACGTCAGCGCGATTGCTCCGGGCGTTATGGCGCAGACAGGCATGGAGACAGGCGATATAATAAAGGGAGTGGTAGGCTATCTTTCGCCAAAGCTGGTAATAGTGATAGATGCGCTTGCAAGCCGCAGCATGGATAGGATAAACAGTACCTATCAGCTTACGGACACAGGAATAAGTCCAGGTTCGGGACTTGGCAACCAGAGGAATGTGCTTAACAGGAAAAGCATAGGCGTGCCTGTGCTTGCCATAGGAGTGCCTACTGTTGTAGATGCGCTGACAATTGCATATGAAAGCATAGAAAGCGCAGTTAGGGGAATGGAAAAGACGGAAGAACTTGAACAGCTTATCGGAAAGCTGGATTTCTCAAGGCTTAAGGATAAATATGTTACAACAAAAAATATTGACGAGGAGGTCATATGCGTAAGCAAAATCCTGAAGGAAGCAATAAACGGAGTATTCGCAGAGAGAAGATAGGCGAATTTATCGTCATGTCCTTTCTTGTGCTTTTTGCCCTTTCAACCGTTTTTTTAAATCCGGTAAAAAAATTTGTAATGTTTGCAGCGGACTGTTACAGCGGATTTGGAGGAAATAAAAAGGCATCGGAGATTCTTGATTTTATTCTGACAGACGGAAGCATGCTTACGGTGACTGAAAGGGGCAGCCTTTCGGGTACGGTGCTTACAAAGAAGGGCAACGAGCATCTATATGAAACAGGCTTCGCTCTAAACTATGTAAGAGATGAGCTTCCTGTAAAGCTGGATATCAGCGACAGTGACAAGGATGCGGCGGCCGTAACGAAAAAGCAGTTTGACGATTTTCTGAAAAGCTATTCAAAAATGAGCTTCAATGATATGGTCGGCAAGTACTATATTGTGGATTCAAGCACGGCTGTTACCGAGAAAATAATAGACGTGAACAAATTTCTCGAAAAGGACTGCACGATAGAAAAAAATCAAAAGATTCTTATTTATCACACGCACGGCTCAGAAGGGTATGCTGACAGCGACGGCTCAAAGGAGGAATCCGTAATCGGAGTGGGCAGTTATCTTGCGGAGCTTCTTGAGGAAAGAGGCTATGAGGTTATACATGACACAAATTATTATGATAGGGAGAACGGACAGGTAAACAGAAACGTCGCGTATAACCAAGGACTTAAGGGCGTTACGGCAGACCTTGAGGCAAATCCTGACATTGCCGTGGTGATTGACCTGCACAGGGACAGCGGAGCGAAGAGGACTGTAAACATAAACGGAAAGGATATGTGCAAGGTTATGCTTTTTAACGGCCTGTCCTATAACGCCGACGGAGAAATTACAAGGCTTCCTAACCCTAACAGGGAGTATAATCTTGCTTTCAGCTTCCAGCTTAAGCTGATGTCGGACTATATGTATGAAGGCTTTATGAATAAAATATACCTGAGAAATTACCGCTACAATATGCATGTGGCGAAAAACTGCATACTTGCCGAAGTGGGAACAGGCGACAATACCTTGCAGGAAGCGATGAATTCAATGGAGGTACTGGCTGACGTTTTGGACACCGTGCTTAGCGGCGCAAATTGACGGGATTTATTTCCGTAACGGCTTTTTCCCATTTTCACCTGATATGCAGCTCAGGATTTAAACGCCGATTTGACAATAAACCTGTTTTATGATAAAAACTTTACAGGAAGGTTTATCAGCCGCCTGAAAGCAAAGGAGGAAATGTCATAATGTCGGCGGAAAATGACGTAAAACGTATTAATGTTAAAAGAATAATACTTAATATCGGTTTGCTTATGCTTCTTTTTGCTTTTAATATTGCCGGTATCAGCATTTATGAAAATAGAAATGCCGAATACACGCAGGCAACTGTTTTGAGCGGAAAGCCGTCCGTGAACATGTTTTTTCATAAACCCGACGGCACACGTGAGCCCTATGATGAAATTACCGTTGAATACGCCGTTGACGGAAAGACATACAGCGGAACAGTTGACAAGCTTCCCGGAGAATACGAAATTGGCGGAAAGGTCGAGTACTGTTACGACAGGAGCAATCCTGATGAATATTTTTACGATACCCGTTCGGATAATCTGACGCTTGCCGGCGCGCTTGCTGTTGTATCGGTTATTATAATTTTTTTGTGCCGGCGCGCTTTTTCAGGTTATAAGAGAGATTATCTTTGCAGATATAGAAAGCAGGTAATATTCAGCGTTGTCACTGGATGGATTCCAATTTTATATTTCTTGTGGTATGAATTCGTTTTTGACGGAGGCTCCGGCATAATGGCAGGCTTGTCGGAGTTCCTTATTATGATTTTTTTATTCGCTTTTGTGCCGGTTTTAAATATAGCAGTTTGGATTATCGCTGCGATAAAATACTGCCGCGGCAAAAAATCATGCGAAACGGAAAACTGAACCCAAGCCTTGGCTTGGGCAAGCGGTGCCAAACATCGGTTTGCCAAGCTTCTTTAACTTGTAAATGCAAATTCCCTATGTTATAATCCTTTATTATTATACATTTCAGACAGGTGATGACTAAAATGAGCAAATCAGATCAAAGCAGGATAAGGAATTTCTGTATTATCGCACATATAGATCACGGTAAATCTACCCTTGCGGACAGAATTATTGAAAAGACCGGCGTTCTGACTCTTCGTGAGATGCAGAGTCAGGTTCTTGACAACATGGAGCTTGAGCGTGAAAGAGGAATAACAATTAAGGCGCAGACCGTCAGGGCGGTTTACAAGGCAAAGGACGGAAATGAGTATATCTTTAATCTGATTGACACTCCCGGACATGTTGATTTTAACTATGAGGTGAGCAGGAGCCTTGCGGCGTGCGAGGGAGCTGTTTTAGTTGTAGATGCGGCGCAGGGAGTAGAGGCGCAGACTCTTGCAAATGTTTACCTTGCGCTTGACCACAACCTTGAAATCATGCCGGTTATTAATAAAATCGACCTTCCAAGCGCAGAGCCTGAGAGGGTAATAAACGAGATAGAGGACGTTATCGGTATCGAAGCGCATGATGCGCCGCTTATTTCCGCAAAAAACGGAATAAATATTGAAGAGGTGCTTGAACAGATCGTAAGCAAAATTCCTGCCCCCGGGGGTGATGAGGACAGTCCCTTACAGGCTCTTATTTTTGACTCGGTTTACGATTCCTATAAGGGCGTAATTATCTTTTGCCGCATTATGGAGGGAAGGATCACGACTTCTACACGGATCAGAATGATGGCAACCGGCGCTGAAGCCGACGTGGTTGAAATCGGAACCTTTGCGCCGGGCAAGTTTATTCCCTGCGAAGAACTTTCCGCAGGAATGGTCGGCTACATCACCGCCTCTCTAAAAAATGTAAAAGATACCAGGGTCGGAGACACGGTTACCGATGCCGCAAGGCCTGCCGCAAATCCTCTTCCGGGCTATAAAAAGGTCAATCCGATGGTATATTGCGGAATGTATCCTGCTGACGGAGCGAAATACGGAGACCTTCGCGATGCTCTTGAGAAGCTTCAGCTTAACGACGCCTCGCTTCAATACGAGCCCGAGACGAGCATAGCCTTGGGGTTTGGCTTCAGATGCGGATTTTTAGGACTGCTTCATCTTGAAATAATACAGGAAAGGCTGGAAAGGGAATATGACCTTGACCTTGTAACCACGGCTCCGAGCGTTATCTACAGAGTATATAAAACCGACGGCACGATGCTTGAAATAACCAATCCGTCAAATCTTCCCGACCCTGCCGAGATTGAGCATATGGAGGAGCCCGTCGTAAGCGCGGAAATTATGGTCACCACTGAATTTGTGGGTGCGATAATGAAGCTCTGCCAAGAACGGAGAGGCGTTTATAACGGAATGGAATATATTGAGTCCACGCGCGCTCTCCTCAGATATGAACTTCCTCTCAATGAAATAATTTACGATTTCTTTGACGCCCTTAAGTCCCGGTCAAGGGGATATGCCTCCTTTGACTATGAAATAAAGGGATACGTACCTTCCAAGCTTGTGAAGCTCGATATCCTTATCAATAAAGAAGAGGTAGATGCGCTCTCATTTATCGTACACGCTGATTCTGCCTATGACAGAGGCAGAAGGATGTGCGAAAAGCTTAAAGATGAGATCCCAAGGCATCTTTTTGAAATTCCGATCCAGGCCGCAATCGGCGGCAAGGTGATTGCGAGGGAAACCGTTAAGGCGATGCGCAAGGATGTGCTTGCAAAGTGCTACGGCGGCGATATAACGAGAAAGAAAAAGCTTCTCGAGAAGCAGAAGGAGGGAAAGAAGCGTATGCGCCAGATAGGCAACGTGGAAATTCCTCAAAAGGCTTTTATGAGCGTGCTTAAGCTGGACGAAGAATAGTAAGGATAAGGTACGGTAAAGAGGAAAATAAATGGAGCTCTATATTCACATTCCTTTCTGCAAACAAAAATGTCTTTACTGCGATTTTCCGTCATGGGACAGCTGTGCGGACAGTATTCCCGACTATATTGACGCCTTGAAAAAGGACTTGGTCAATTCTCTTGAGCCAAGCTTTGTCAGGACGCTTCGTTCAGAAAATAACGTGAGGAATTCTCTGTCAGGTGCATCTGCGGCAAACAACAGGTCTGGCTGCGGCAAAAACGGCGGCGCCGAACCGAATTTGGTTCCGATTGAAACCGTCTATATAGGAGGCGGGACCCCAAGCTTTATCGACGCTTCATATATAGAAGAAATTATGGAGCTTGTTAAAAGCCGTGCAAAAATCTCAGAGAATGCTGAAATAACCCTTGAGGCAAACCCGTGTACGGTGACAAAGGAAAAGGCGCAGCGTTATCTTGCATGCGGAATTAATCGGATAAGCATGGGAGTGCAGTCGTTTAATGACGGCGAATTGAGGCTTTTGGGCAGAGCGCACGATGCAGCGGCGGCTCATAAAGCCTTTTATGTTTTAAGAGAGGCAGGCTTTAACAATATCAGCATCGACCTTATACACGGTCTGCCCGGACAGACTGCGCCGGACTTTCTCGCTTCATTGGATAAAGCTATCGACCTTGCTCCAGAGCATATCTCGGCTTACGGACTGATAATTGAAGCCGGCACTCCTTTTAACGATATATATGCAGACTGGGAGCCCGACGAAGACGAACAGGTAAGAATTTACACGCATACGGTAGAAAGGCTCGAAAGTTCGGAGTACTTTCAGTATGAAATATCCAATTTTGCCAAGCGCGGATTTGAATCCCGGCATAACCTCGGTTATTGGATCGGAGAGGAATACCTTGGCTGCGGACTGGGAGCGACAGGATATGCAGGCAGTAAAAGAGTTACAAAGGAAAAAAAGCTTGAAGAATATATATCGAATCCGTTGAAGTCATACACGGAGCATATAACGGCAGAGGATAAGAAGAAGGAGTTCATATTCCTTGGAATGAGGAGGAAAAGCGGAATTAACGCCGTGGAATATGAAAAGATATTTAAAGAAGAATTTCCGGAAAATTATAAAAAAATATTCAAAAAATATTCTCCCGAATACGTTACTGTAGAAAATAACTCTTACAGATTTACTGTGCAGGGCTTTTTAGTAAGCAATACGATACTTTCTGAGTTTATGTAGGCGCATACCGTTCCTTGTGCAATAATATGGCTTTTAGGTTATGCGGCCGTTCAAAAAAATCTGTATTTTTTTTTATTTATTTTTATTTATTTACTTGACAAATCCACCTTATGGTAGTATTTTAATTGCAGAGATGTTAGCACTCCAACACGTCGAGTGCTAACAAGAAGAGGGAAAGACAGCATGAGCAACGAATTGGATCAAAGAAAACAATCCATCCTGTTTGCCATAATCAAGAATTATCTTGACACTGGCGAGCCTGTCGGCTCAAGAACCATTTCAAAGTACGGCGACATCAGACTCAGCTCGGCGACGATTCGGAACGAAATGAGCGATTTGGAGGAAATGGGCTATATCACGCAGCCTCACACCTCAGCCGGCAGGGTTCCTACCGATAAAGGCTACAGGTTCTATGTTGACAGTATGATGCTTGAAAAAGAGCAGGAGCTTTCGGACTTAAAGGTTATGCTTGACAAGAAAGAAGAAAAGCTTGACATGGTTCTTAAAAAAGCCGCCAAGCTCATAGCAGAGCATACAAACTACGCTTCACTGATTACAACTCCTACCTATGCCGAAAAAAAATTAAAGTTTATACAGCTTTCGGTCGTAGACGAAGAATCGCTTCTGGTTGTAATTGTACTTGAAAGAAACATAATAAAAAATAAAATGGTGAAGCTTAGCGAGCCGTTGTCACAGGAGACGATCCTTAAACTTAACCTCATGCTTAACACCTTTCTCCAGGGGCTTGACCAGAACCAGATAAGCCTTGCCCTTATCAGAAAGATGAAGGAAGAGTCGTTGGGCTATACCAATGTCGTCGGGGACATAATCGATGCCGTTGCTGAAACCTTCAATGAAAACAACGACGTTGAGATGTACACCAGCGGAACCACCAACATATTAAAATATCCTGAGCTTAACGAGTCAGGAAAAGTAACGACCCTGTTGTCGGCCATTGAGGATAAAAGCCAGTTAAAAGAGCTTATCTGTGCAGAGGATGTTAAGAGCGGCAACGGAAACATACAGGTTTACATCGGCGATGAGTCTCCGATCGAGGCTACAAAGGATTGCTCTGTTGTGACTGCAACCTACCAGCTTGAGGAAGGGGTTTACGGTAAGATTGGAATTATCGGACCAAGGAGAATGGATTATGAAAGAGTGGTTGATTCTCTTAAAAACCTTATGACTGAGTTGGATGATATATTTAATAAAAACGGTTAAGAGGTGAGGGGTATTGGCTGAGAATTCTAAAGAAGAACAGGTAAAAGCTTCCGAGGCGGCGGAAACCGCAGAAGAAAAAAAGAATGCGGATGCAGCAGGCGCTGAAAAAGAAACCGGCAAGGCTGAGAATACAGACAAGGCGGAAAAGAGCGAGGCGTCGGACGAAAAGGCTAAGGAGGTCAAAGACTCAAAGGATCCAAAGGAATCCAAGGAGTCAAAGAAATCCAAGAAAAAGCCTAAGCATGACAAGCGCGACGATGAGATTGCAGAGCTTAAGGACAGGGTTTTAAGAAATCTTGCAGAGTTTGACAATTTCCGTAAGAGGACTGAAAAAGAGAAGAGCCAGATGTTTGATTTGGGCGTAAAGTCGATTATCGAGAAGCTTCTTCCGGTTATTGACAATTTTGAAAGAGGTCTTAACGGCTTGGACGAGAAGGGACTTGAAGATCCTTTTGCAGCCGGCATTGAAAAAACCTACAAGCAGTTCCTTAAGGTTCTTGAAGAAACAGGAGTTGAACCGATAGAGGCGGTAGGAAAAGAATTCAACCCGGAATTCCACAATGCAGTGATGCATGTTGAAGATGAGTCACTCGGAGAAAATGTCGTTTGCGAGGAATTCCAAAAGGGATATATGTATCATGACAGCGTCGTAAGACACAGTATGGTTAAAGTAGCTAATTAATTAATAAATAACAGGAGGCAAAAGTTATGAGTAAGATTATTGGTATTGACTTGGGAACAACGAACAGCTGCGTTGCCGTTATGGAAGGCGGAAAGCCGGTTGTTATTGCAAACGCTGAAGGCTCCAGAACCACACCTTCCGTAGTAGCGTTTACAAAGAACGGAGAGAGGGCTATCGGCGAGCCTGCAAAGCGTCAGGCGGTTACAAACTCCGATAAAACGATTTCTTCTATCAAGAGACACATGGGAACCGATTTTAAGGTTTCGATTGATGACAAGAAATACACTCCTCAGGAAATTTCGGCAATGATTCTCCAGAAGCTTAAGGCGGACGCCGAGGCTTATCTTGGGGAAAAGGTTACCGAAGCGGTAATTACCGTACCTGCATATTTCAACGATGCGCAGCGTCAGGCTACAAAGGATGCAGGAAAGATTGCAGGACTTGACGTAAAGCGTATAATTAACGAGCCGACGGCTGCCGCTCTTGCTTACGGGCTTGACAATGAGAGCGAGCAGAAAATTATGGTATATGACCTTGGCGGCGGCACATTCGATGTTTCCATTATTGAAATCGGAGACGGCATCATATCCGTTCTGGCTACCAGCGGAGACAACCACCTCGGCGGCGACGACTTCGACGAAAAGGTTACAAGATACATTATTGATGAGTTCAAGAAAGCGGAAGGCGTTGACCTTTCACTTGATATGATGAGCCTTCAGAGAATTAAGGAGGCAGCTGAGAAGGCTAAGAAGGAGCTTAGCTCACAGACAACCACAAACATTAACCTTCCTTACATTACCGCAACTGCGGACGGTCCTAAACACCTTGACATGAACCTCACAAGAGCTAAGTTCGACGAACTTATCCATGACCTTGTTGAGAGAACCGCACAGCCTGTGCAGAATGCGCTTCGTGACGCAGGACTTACTGCTTCGGAGCTTTCAAAGGTTCTCCTTGTCGGAGGTTCAACGAGAGTTCCTGCCGTTCAGGAAAAGGTTAAAATGCTCACGGGACATGAGCCTAGCAAAAC
The DNA here is from genome assembly GCA_947628705.1 of uncultured Lachnospiraceae bacterium. Classification (GTDB taxonomy): domain Bacteria; phylum Bacillota; class Clostridia; order Lachnospirales; family Lachnospiraceae; genus UBA3775. The sequence goes on from CANRAZ010000060.1 coordinate 9,600, forward strand.
TCTTAACCCTGACGAGTGCGTTGCAATCGGTGCATCGATTCAGGGCGCTAAGCTTGCCGGAGATTCAAGCGCGGGAGACATTCTTCTTATCGACGTAACGCCTCTTTCGCTTTCAATTGAAACAATGGGCGGCATCGCTACAAGGCTTATTGAAAGGAACACAACCATTCCTACGAGAAAGAGTCAGATTTTCTCTACTGCCGCCGATAATCAGGAAGCCGTTGACATCAATGTCGTACAGGGTGAAAGACAGTTTGCAAGGGATAACAAGAGTCTTGGACAGTTCCGTCTTGACGGAATTCCTCCTGCAAGAAGAGGCGTTCCTCAGATCGAGGTTACCTTTGATATTGATGCAAACGGTATAGTAAACGTCTCTGCAAAGGATATCGGAACCGGAAGGGAACAGCATATTACAATAACAGCAGGCTCTAACCTTTCCGATGCGGACATTGAAAGAGCTGTAAAGGAAGCTGCCGAGTATGAGGCTCAGGACAGAAAGAAGAAGGAAGCAATTGACGCAAGAAATGATGCTGACTCAATTGTTTTCCAGACCGAGAAGGCTCTTGAAGAAGTCGGCGACAAGCTTGACCCTACTCTTAAGGGCGAGGTTGAGGCAGATTTAAATCACCTTAAGGATCTTGTTGCAAAGGCTAACCCTGAGGTTATGAGCGAGGGCGAGGTTGAGGACATCAAGGCTGCCAGAGAAAAGCTTATGACAAGCGCACAGGCTCTCTTCCAGAAGATGTATGAGAACCAGAACGGCGCGGCAGGCGCAGGCGCTGAAGGATTTGCAGGCGGACAGTCGGGAAATCCTGAAGGCTATGAGGATGTTGTCGACGGCGAGTACAAGGAAGTATAAGCATATCTTATATAAACATGACAGGAGTCCTGCGTCAAAAGATGCAAGGCTCCTGTTGTGATGTTCTATTAAGGCTAACATGAACCGTAATTTCTCGAAGCGGAGGTTATTATTATGGCAGAAAATAAAAGAGATTATTATGAGGTGCTGGGAGTAGCCAAAACTGCCACGGACGATGAAATTAAAAAGGCTTACAGAAAGCTTGCGAAGCAGTATCATCCGGATATGCACCCCGGAGACGCAGAGTGCGAAGCTAAATTCAAGGAAGCCAGCGAGGCATATTCTGTACTCAGCGATAAGGAAAAGAAAGAAAAATACGACCGCTTCGGACACGCAGCGTTTGATCAGAGCGGTGGAAGCGGATTTGATTATTCAAGCTTTGACTTCGGTGATATCTTCAGCGATCTTTTCGGGTTTGGGGATATGTTTGGCGGCAGGACCGGCAGCAGGGCCAACAGCCCGAGAATGGGCGCAAGCGTGCGCACTTCAATAAGAATCACGTTTGAAGAAGCGGTTTTTGGCTGTGAAAAGGAGCTTGAGCTCAGCATAAAAGAGGATTGTCCGACCTGTAAGGGTACGGGCGCCAAGCCGGGAACCACGGTCGATACCTGCTCAAAGTGCGGCGGTAAAGGAACAGTTATTTATACGCAGCAGTCAATTATTGGAATGGTACAGAATCAGAGAGTGTGTCCTGACTGTAAGGGAAGCGGTAAAACCATTAAAGAAAAATGTAAGGACTGCTACGGTACGGGCTTTGTTACCAACCGTAAGAAAATCAAGGTGACGGTGCCGCCGGGAATTGACGACGGACAGAACATCAGAATTAAAGGAAAAGGTGAGCCTGGCGTCAACGGAGGACCTAGAGGAGACCTTCTCGTTGAGGTTAATGTAAGCAGTCACCCGATATTCCAGAGACAGGACAGAGATATTTTTTCAACAGCTCCGATGTCTTTTGTTACCGCAGCTCTTGGAGGTGAGGTCAAGATAACGACAATTGACGGCGACGTCCTTTATGAGGTCAAGCCGGGAACTCAGACCGATACCAAAATCCGACTTAAGGGTAAGGGCGTTCCTTCCCTCAGAAACAAGGATTTGAGGGGTGACCACTACGTTACTCTGGTTGTTCAGGTTCCTACAAGGCTTAATTCGGAGCAGAAGGAGCTGCTTAAGCAGTTTGACGAAGCGGTAAAAAACGGTTCGGGTTCAGGAAAAAAGAAAAATAAGTTCTTTAAGTAAGCCGTCGCGTTTCGCTTTTGCAGGTAAGTTTACCGCATGCTTCAGATTATTATTTATAAAGGTGACATATGAAGTGGAGAAGAATTACTCTTGAAACAACGTCGGATTATGAGGCTCTGATAGCTGATATGCTGTGTGAGCTTGGTTTTGACGGCATAGAAATATCCGACAGCGTGCCGTTAAGCGAGGCTGATGCTGCAAAGATGTTCATTGACATTCCTCCCGAGCTTGATGAAAGCGATAACAGCGCCAGGGTGAACTGTTACATAGAGATGGATGCAGATGTGAATGAAAAGCTATCCGTTATCAAAAACGGATTAGAGGATCTGTCTCTTTTTATGGACACATCGCAGGTAAAGGTCACTGTAAGCGAAACAGAGGATAAGGACTGGATGAACAACTGGAAGGAGTTTTTCAAACCGTTCAGAGTAGGTGAAGATATATTAATCATGCCTACATGGGAAAGCTCCGATGACATAAAGCCTGATGACAAGGTAATAAAAATCGACCCGGGGACTGCTTTTGGAACCGGCTCCCATGAAACCACAAAGCTTTGCATGCTTGCTCTTAAAAAATATTTAAAAAAGGGCGACGAGGTTCTCGATGTGGGGTGCGGAAGCGGAATCCTGTCGATTGCCGCAAAGAAGTTCGGCGCTGCAAAATGCTTGGGAACAGACATAGACGAAAACGCGGTAAATGTGTCATATGAAAATGCAGAGGTCAACGGACTTGAAACAGGAGACGGCCTTTCGTTTTTGTGCGGCAACATCATTTCAGATGCAGAATTCAGGACGGAATGCGGTAAATATGACGTCGTTGCAGCGAACATACTTGCAGATATTATAATGCCGCTGTCTGATGTGATTTCCGAAAACATGAAGCAGGGAGCTGTTTTTATCAGCTCAGGCATATTAAACACCAGAGAAAAAGAGGTTACTGACAGGCTTTTAAGTAATGGCTTTGACGTCATGGAAGTGCTGCGCATGGGAGATTGGGTAGGCATTGTTGCCGGTAAACAGAAGCAGGAAGCTTAAAAATATTCTGCACATGTAAGCAGTCTGCGGACTTAGTGATTTCATATTGACAGGTATGAAACACATTGACAGGCATTAAAAATGAAATATTGAACAGGAGATTAAATGCCAAGATTTTTTGTCCCTTCAGCAAATATTGATATTGCGGAAAACACGGTAATTATAGACGGCACAGACGTCAATCATATAAAAAATGTCCTGAGATACAGCGTCGGTGATAAAATCACTGTATCAGACAGCTCAGGGTTGGAATATGAATGTGTGATAGAGAGTTTTTCCGAAAAAGAGGTCATCCTTAAAATTAAAAGCACAAGACAGGGAGACACGGAGCCCGGCATCAGGGCGGTCCTGTTTCAGGGACTGCCAAAAAAGGATAAGCTGGAATTTATAATTCAAAAGTCGGTTGAGCTTGGCGTCTCAGAGAT
>CANRAZ010000061.1 GCA_947628705.1 uncultured Lachnospiraceae bacterium
AACGAAGCGCTGAAAAATGCGGAATAAATTTTAAAAATACTCGCTGAGCTGCACCAAACGTAGCCTTGCGATGCCGGTTTGGGCTGTGATCGCAGCAGCCGTGGCGAAGTTTGTTATCTTAATTTTTTGAGGGGCTTTTACATGGCTTATACCTATTGTGAAACCTGTTGTACAGAGAAATGATTTCTATTTCGGAAGACGTTCTTGCTGACGAGATAGTTGCGGACAGTATAAATGGATATTCCAAAGAAGGGAATATAAACGGTGAAAACGTTACGTTTTCCGTAGAAAAGAAATAAATAATTGCTGCCCGAAAACTAATAGTTATACTCTATGTTAGGGAGGCGGCGGTACGGAAGTTTAAGCCATGGTATTTTTGCTTTACAGTCAAAAGTACTATGGCTTTTTAATTGACATTATAGTTACTTTAAAATATAATTATACCAAAATAAATCGGAATGTAGAGGAGAAAAGTTTAATGTCCAAATGGTTACAAATGATAGGCGTACTGATTTTGGTGTTTATTTTGATCTCAAATTATATTGATATTGCACTATCGAATACCAGCGTGATAATATTAGGCGTGTTATGTGCTGTACTTTGGTGCATTGGAATCTTTATTGACGATAAAGACAAAGATAATCATAAATCCTGATTTATATGAGTAATGAAGAGATAAACCAATCCCCGAAGCAGTCACGTGATGCTACTTCGGGGATTTACTTCTTTAATGAGCGTCTGCCTTTATGTGACGCGGATTTTTAATTGTTAATTTTATTGTTAATAATGTGTGTTTTAATTGACAGAAACTAATGGTTACATTTATAATAAAAGCAGTATGCGGACGGTTGTCCTGCGGTTACGCTTATGCCCGGAGGAGGGCTGGCAGCTGCGGCGCCGACCCGCGTGGTGAAAAACCAATTTAATATTTAAGGAAGGTATTTGCAGTATGATGAACAACACACCAAAAGCTAAAATCGGTATTGTTGCAGTAAGCCGTGACTGTTTTCCTGAAAGTCTTTCAGTAAACAGAAGAAAGGCTCTTGTCGCAGCTTACAAGGCAAAGTATGACGAATCAGACATCTATGAATGTCCGATATGTATTGTCGAAAGCGAAATCCACATGCAGCAGGCTCTTGAGGATATTCAGGCGGCAGGCTGTAACGCACTTTGCGTTTTCCTTGGGAACTTTGGCCCTGAAATTTCCGAAACGATGCTTATTCAGAAATTTGACGGCCCTGCGATGATTTGCGCGGCAGCCGAGGAAAGCCAGAATGATCTTTCGGACGGCAGAGGCGACGCCTACTGCGGAGTCCTTAATGCTTCCTACAATCTTGCGCTTCGCAATGTAAAGGCTTACATACCGGAGTATCCGGTAGGAACCGCCGAGGAATGTGCGGACATGATTAGAGAGTTTGTTCCTATCGCAAAGGCTGTTTATGCAATTAAAAATCTCAAGATTATTACCTTCGGCCCTAGGCCGCTTAACTTCATGGCTTGTAATGCTCCGATTAAGCAGCTTTACAATCTCGGAATAGAAATTGAGGAAAACTCGGAGCTCGACCTTTTTGAATCCTTTAACAAGCACGAGAATGATCCTCGCATCCCTGAGGTCGTCGCCGATATGGAAGCAGAGCTTGGCGCAGGAAACAAGAAGCCTGAAATTCTTGCAAGGCTTGCTCAGTATGAGCTTACTCTTTTGGATTGGGTTGACGCTCACAAGGGAGCGTCTAAGTTTGTCTGTCTTGCCGGAAAGTGCTGGCCGGCGTTCCAGACCCAGTTTAAATGCGTTCCGTGTTATGTAAACAGCCGTCTCACGTCAAACGGAATCCCTGTAGCGTGTGAGGTAGACATTTACGGCGCTCTTTCAGAGTACATAGGAACCGTGGTGAGCGACGATATCGTGACTCTCCTTGACATCAATAATTCGGTTCCTGCCGATATGTACAAGGAATCAATCGAAGGAAAGTTCCCTTACACCCACAAGGATACCTTCATGGGCTTCCACTGCGGAAATACGTCGAGCAAGAAGCTTTCCTGCTGTGAAATGAGAAATCAGAAGATTATGGCAAGAAGCCTTCCGGAAGAGGTTACCAACGGAACTCTTGAGGGAGATATCGCGCCGGGCGATATCACTTTCTTCAGGCTTCAGTCTACTGCCGATGCACAGATTCGCGCATATATTGCACAGGGCGAGGTTCTTCCGGTAGCTACCTGTTCGTTTGGAGCAATCGGCGTGTTTGCGATTCCTGAAATGGGGCGTTTTTACAGACATGTCCTTATTGAGAGGAATTATCCTCATCACGGCGCGGTCGCTTTCGGTCACTTTGGAAAGACTCTCTACGAGGTTTTCAAGTATATCGGAGTCAAGGAGATCTGCTTCAACCAGCCAAAGGGAATGCTTTATCCGACAGAGAATCCTTGGGCTTAGCACATTAGTATATCAATAAAAGGAGCCTGTACTCTTTAAAGACGGAAATGCCGCTGCGGATTGATTCCGCGCGGCATTAAGGTCTTTTTGAGACAGCTGGAGCGTTATGTCGAATTTTAATATAATAAACACTGATCCGGCACAAGAGAGTGAAGAAAATGCAAATGAAGCGGCTGCTAAGGCAAAATTTGCAAGGCAGTGGAAGATACTGCTTGCCGTATTTATTGCAGTATGCATCGGCATTGTGGTTTATTTCGCTTTCTTCAGGGAAGAAAAGCATGTGAAGCTGGGACAGTATAAGGGACTGACTTACACGCAGAAAGACGTTTCGGTAAGCGACGCTGAGGTACAGGAGGAGAAAGAAAGGCTGATAAACAGCAGAACGTCCTATGAAAAGCTTGAAGACAGGAACGGAACTCCGTCCCAAAAGGGCGATATCGTGAACTGTACCTATAAGGGTCAGGCAGACGGTAAAATGCTTGAAGAGGGTTCGGGGAACTTTGAGCTTGGTTCGGGAAAATTCAAGGAGTTTGAAGATTCTATAACAGGCAGAAATATTGGGGAAACGGTTGACATAACCGTTGTTATTCCAAATGACTACAGCGGTACGGGCGCTTTAAGCGAATATAAGGGAAAAGAGGTCAGCTTTGAAGTTAAGCTTAACTATGTTTCCCAAAAAACGGTTCCGGAGGTAACTGACGGTTTTGTGACAGATGTTACGGGAGGGAAATGCAGCAGCGCGGAGGAATTTGAAGTCTTCCTTAAAAAAGAAATAGAGGATGAAAAGCAGGCCGAAGCGGATTCGGAAAAGGTTCAGGAGTTGATTGATCAAATCATTGCGGATTCGGAATTTATTGATATCGACGGCATGGTTAAGGAATACTATGACACCATGTATGACACCTACATGAGCGCGGCAAAACGTTATGAGCTCGGAATGGATGAGTATATTAAGCAGTTTTATTCGATGGAGCTTGCTGATTTTCAGGCTCAGCTTAAGGATACTATGACGGATCTGGTCAAGGAGCAGCTTGTTCTTAAAGCGATTGCGGAAAAAGAAGATTTAAAGCTGAACAGTGAGAGATATAACACATATTTGGAAAGATATATGGAAGACTATGGTTATAGCAGCAAGGATGATTTCATAGATTACTATGGGGAGGACGCAATAAGGGAAAGCATGCTTTACGATTATGCGATAGATTTTGTTATTGAGAATGCCAAGCCCAAGTCTTGATATCTGATATCTTGTAATAATCGACGAATTGTGCTATAGTTAGATTTGATTAAAATGGCAAGGAGGGTTGACTGTGCCATCTGACGGAGAAAAAAAAGATTTTAGAAGCACAGGGAACAGAATGGGAAAGTCTGTTTCCGGCAGGCCTTCAGCGCGTCAGCAGGGAGCAAATGCTTCCGGAAAAAAATATGAGAGTGCTGACGAAGAGCTGGGTGAAGTGCTTGAAAGCATAGATAATTATAAAAAAGAGCTGAACAAGAAAGATAAAAGCGAGCTGTCGGATAACGAAGAAATCGACAAGGTGGATTTCGAGGAAGATTTCGACTACGATATCAGCTTTGATTTTGCTGACGAAGACTATTACGCTGACTATGATGATGAGGATGATGAAGACGAAGGCGAAGGCTTCTTCGGTTCGCTTACAAAGGGACGAATGGCAGTTATGTCGGGCGTATTTGCTGCATTGGTCCTTATCATAATGGTCTTTATAGCAGCCTTTGCACGTAAAGAGGTTCAGGGAAGCAGCTCGGGAAATTCAGGTTTAGCCGGCAATTCGGTTACGAAAAAAGCAACTCCGGTTGTAAATAAAAATGATAAGGGAGAAAATGTTTCAGCTTCTCTAAACGTAACCTTGGTGCCGGGTTATGTCAGACCCGACGGTAACAGCGGAAATTCGGGCGGCGGCTCCGGAGCAGGTTCGGGCGGCGGCTCAGAAGATTATAAAAAACCGACGAAGGCTCCGGTAGAAACATCTACTCCGACTCCTTATGAAAATGATAATACCCCTTCTCCGACGGAGGAGATTGAAGACACCGAAACTCCTAGTCCTGAAATAAGCGAGGGAGGAGAAACTCCGGTGCCTACCGAGGATGAAACCCCAAGCCCTGAAATCAGTGAAGGGGGAAGCACTTCTCCTACTGAGGAGTCGACTCCAACGCCTGATGAGGGTCAGAACACTGCGACGCCTACGGATTCGGCTTCAACTCCGGATGCCGGAAGCACGGATACGCCTGTGGCAGGCGAACCGACGGTTCTTCCTGACACTGGAAATGCACAATAGAAAGATGAATGGAGGGAAACATGGGAATTTTTTTCTGGTTTGCGCTGATGCTGGTTTTCCTGATTTTTGAAGCGTGTACGCTGGGACTCACGACGATTTGGTTCGCAGGCGGTGCGATGGTTACCGCGATTCTGTCTCTTTGGATTGACACGCTTTGGGTTCAGCTGCTTGTATTTGCGCTCGTTTCGGGTCTTTGCCTTTATTTGCTGAGACCTTTGCTTGCCGACAGGCTGAATTCAAAATTTCCGAAGACGAATGCCGACAGTCTCATTGGAAAGGTTGGAAAGACGGTAACAAAAATCGATAACTTAAACGGGACAGGAGAGGTAGTTATAAAAGGACAGCCGTGGACGGCGCTTTCCGTTTCCGATAAACAGGTTATAGAGACAGACACTCTGGTTACTATTAAAGAAATCAGGGGAAATAAGCTGATAGTAGAAGAGGTTAAGGAGGATTAAAACAGTATGGATTGGTTGATTTGGCTGGTAATTATACTTATAGTTTTGCTTATTATTGCGGGCAGCAGCGTCAGAATCGTTCCGCAGGCTCAGGCTTTTGTAATTGAGCGTGTCGGAGGATATCTTGCGACATGGCACGTGGGCATACACCTTAAATTCCCTTTTGTAGACAGGATTGCGAGAAGGGTTCTTTTGAAGGAGCAGGTTGTTGACTTCCCTCCTCAGCCGGTTATTACTAAGGATAACGTAACGATGAGGATTGATACTGTCGTATTTTTCCAGATTACGGATCCTAAGCTTTACACCTACGGCGTAGAAAATCCTATCATGGCAATAGAAAACCTTACGGCAACGACGCTGCGTAATATCATCGGCGACCTTGAGCTTGATGAAACTCTTACCTCGAGAGAAACGATCAACACAAAGATGAGAAGCTCGCTCGATGCGGCGACCGACCCTTGGGGAATCAAGGTGAACCGTGTTGAGCTTAAAAATATCATGCCGCCTGCTGCAATTCAGGATGCGATGGAAAAACAGATGAAGGCTGAACGTGAAAGACGTGAGGCTATCCTTATTGCAGAAGGTGAAAAGAAGTCTACAGTCCTTGTTGCAGAAGGTAAGAAGGAATCGCTTATCCTTGAGGCAGAGGCTGAGAAGCAGTCGGCGATTCTTCGTGCAGAGGCTAAAAAGGAAGCGACGATCCGTGAGGCGGAAGGTCAGGCAGAGGCGATACTGGCCGTGCAGAGGGCTAATGCAGAGGGTCTTAAGTACCTGAATGAAGCAAGTCCTACCGCGCAGGTTCTCCAGCTTAAGAGTCTTGAAGCTTTTGCAAAGGCTGCCGACGGAAAAGCGACGAAAATCATCATTCCTTCGGAGATTCAGGGAATTGCAGGGCTTGCTCAGGGCATTGTAGAGTCTGTAAAGGAAAAATAAAGGATAACTGTGTAAGGTTCAGACAAACGTTTTACCCTGTAAGGGTGACTGAATGAAAGTGCCGGTATTCTGCCGGCACTTTCGATTTTTCAAAATAAAAGTTTCGGATTCGTTTAAGCGGCGGACAGCGTCGTATAAGGCTGGAGATATTCTGAAGCTTTTAAGATCGTTTAAATTTTTTAGCGGATTTTGGATTTTGATCCGCGTTTTTAGGAGGAATTATTATGATTACAGAAACGTCCAAGTACCTTGGAAGGTCTTTTTTAACTCTGCGTGACTATTCTGCAAGCGAAATTTTGGATTTGGTTAATCTTGCAGAGGAACTTAGGACAAAAAAGAAAAAGGGTATTCCCGTTAAGGGGTGCGAAGGTAAAAATATTGCGCTGATATTTGAAAAGACAAGCACGAGGACCCGCTGCTCCTTTGAAGTTGCAGCGGCGGACCTTGGAATGCACAGTACTTATCTTGACCCTAAGGCTTCGCAGATCGGAAAAAAGGAGAGCATTAAGGACACTGCGAGGGTTCTTGGCAGGATGTTTGACGCAATAGAGTACAGGGGGTTCGGTCAGGATATAGTCGAGGAGCTTGACAAGTATGCAGGCGTTCCGATTTGGAACGGGCTGACCAATGAATACCACCCGACCCAGATGCTCGCTGATTTGCTTACTATCCGTGACAATTTCCATTATATTAAAGGCGTAAACCTTACATACATGGGCGATGCAAGGTATAATACAGGCAATTCCCTCATGATCATGTGCTCAAAGATGGGGCTTAATTTCTGTGTTTGCGCGCCAAAGAAATATTGGCCTCAGCAGTGGCTTATTGATGAGTGCCAAAAAAATGCAAAGCTTTCAGGCTCAGTTTTGAAATTTACTGAAAATGTCGATGAAGGCGTCATGAATGCGGACGTAATTTACACCGACGTTTGGGTTTCCATGGGAGAGCCTGACCGGATTTGGGAGGAAAGGATTAAGGACCTTTATCCATATCAGGTCAATATGGACTGCATAAGGAACGCCTCGGTTGACGTTATTTTCCTTCACTGTCTTCCTGCTTTCCATGACCTCAAGACGGAAATCGGAAAAGAAATCAGTGAAAAGTTTGGAATCTCCGAAATGGAGGTTACAGACGAGGTGTTTGAATCGCGTTACAGCAAGGTGTTTGACGAGGCTGAAAACAGGATGCATACAATCAAGGCGGTAATGTATGCAACTCTCACGGGAAAGATACATGCGGTTTAACGTTTTATGAGGCTTGTGGGCGTTTTGACGCCGGCTGCAGGTTTTGCTGCTGTGTAAGTGCAGAGAGGCAGGAAGAAGAATGTATCAGGACAAAATAGTTCTTTGCGGAAGCAATGCTTATGAAAAGAAATATTATCTCAATGAGGATTTCTCTAATCTTCCGGAACGTGTAAAGCAGGAGCTTCAGATAATGTGCGTGCTTTACACGGAGGAGGTGGGAGGAATACTCACGCTTGTCTACGACGAGGACGGAAATCTTGAATTTGAGGTAAACTATGACGAAGGCGACCTGCTTTTCGACGAGATAGGAAGCGTGCTTAAAATAAAAGAGCTCCGTGAGCAGAAGAAGGATTTGCTGGAAGCCCTGGAAATGTATTTTAAGGTTTTCTTCCTTGGGTTGGAAACGGACGGCGAATAGAAAAAAGTAAAGTCTTTCCGCACAGACAGAGCGGCATACCGCTTAAGACGGCTGCGTAAAAGAATCGGCTGTCATTAAAAAATCAAAAGGCGGATAGGCTTAAACGGATAATTAAAAAGGGAGGAAGCACCCATGCTGCTTGCGGTTGACATAGGAAACACAAACATAACCTTTGGAGTATTCAACAAGGAAGATGAGCTTATTGCAAGCTTCAGGCTTACCACGAAGATGCAGAGAACGTCTGATGAATACGGCATTGCAATAATTGCGATGCTTAAGGAAAAGGGCATAATGCGCGACATGATAGATGATGTTATGATTTCGTCGGTTGTTCCCGGCATTATGCACTCCTTTACCTCAGGCATAATAAAATATATCGGGAAAGCTCCTTATACTGTCGGCGTCGGTACAAAGACAGGGCTAAAGCTTCCTGTTGTGAATCCTGCGGAGATGGGCGCTGACAGAATAGTAGACGCCGTGGCAGGCTATGACCTTTTCGGCGGTCCTGTCCTTGTTTTGGATTTTGGAACGGCAACCACATACGACCTGATAACCGCAGACGGTTCATTTACCGCCGGAATTACAAGCCCCGGCATAAGAATAAGCGCAAATGCGCTTTGGAATGAAGCGGCAAAATTACCTGAGATTGAAATAAAAAAGCCTGACAGCATACTTGCAAAAAATACTGTCACAAGTATGCAGGCAGGTCTTGTTTACGGCTATATAGGACAGGTTGAATATATCATCAAAAAGGTTATTGAAGAGACGGGCTACACCGATTTAAAGGTCGTGGCAACGGGAGGTCTCGGCCGCATTATCGCAGGCGAGACGGACATGATAGATGTTTATGACCCTGATTTGACGCTTAAGGGCATAATGCTTACCTATAAAAAACAAAAGAGACAGTGATGGACGGTCATTTTAAGAAAAGTAATGCTGAATGCAGTAATCCCCAAAACATCGGAAACAGCGGTTTGAAAAACAGTCCTTTTTTTATAGGAAATGTTAAGATTCCGGGCAGACTGGTTCTGGGACCCATGGCAGGGGTAACGGACACGGTTTTCAGGAGCATATGCAAGGAAATGGGCTGCGCTCTCCTTTACACTGAAATGGTGAGCGCCAAGGGAATTTATTATGACAGCAAAAACACGCATGAACTCCTAAAAGTAAACGAAACGGAGCATCCGATTGCCCTACAGCTTTTTGGAAGCGAGCCTGAGCTCATGGGCGATATGGCGAAAAAGCTGCAAGACGAGCCTTTTGATATAGTAGACGTAAATATGGGCTGTCCCGTACCCAAAATCGTCGGAAACGGTGAAGGTTCGTATCTTATGAACAGCCCCGAACTTGTGAAGAGAATCGTAGATGAGCTTGTTAAAAAAGCCGGAAAGCCTGTAACGGTAAAAATAAGAAAGGGCTTTGAAAACGAAAATGCAGCGGAGATCGCCATTGCAGCGGAAGAGGCAGGCGCATCAGCCGTGGCAGTACACGGACGGCTCAGGAGCGAGTACTATAGCGGACATTCCGATTGGGGGTGCATTAAAAGAGTCAAGGAAGCTGTGAAAATTCCGGTTATCGGAAGCGGAGACGTTACGGGTCCCGAAGAGTGCGTTAGAATGTTTGAGACCACGGGCTGCGATGCTGTAATGATCGCACGGGCGGCAAGAGGGAATCCTTGGATATTTAAAAGCTGTAAGCAGTACATGGAAACGGGGAAAATTCCCAAGAAGCCTTCTGCGGAGGAGGTTAAACAGACGGTGCTGCGGCACGCAGAGGAAATGGTTAGAAGCAAGGGCGAATTTATTGCCATGCAGGAAATCAGAAAGCATGTCGCATGGTACTTTCAGGGCTTTCCAAATTCTGCAAAGCTCAGAGGAAGCGTAAGCGGCATACACACGGTCGACGAGCTCTGCGAGCTTCTTGACCGCTATAATTTTGTTAATAATTAATCTTTACAATAAAGGTCACTTGTGATAATCTAAAGTGAAATTGCCGGGGTAGGTTTGCAGGTAGCGTGAACGCAGCTTGATATAATCGTAATGTGATTTGCAGGTAATGCAGAATCTACGGACAAAAAGCGGAAATTAACATAAACGGAGGAATGTTATGGATAAAAAATTAAAAGTAGGAATTCTCGGTGCAACGGGAATGGTCGGACAGAGATTTATTTCTCTGCTTGAGAATCACCCTTGGTTCGAGGTAAAAGCGGTTGCCGCAAGCCCCAGAAGTGCGGGCAAGACCTATGAAGATGCTGTGGGCGGCCGTTGGAAGCTGCCTGTTCCAATGCCGGAAGCAGTGAAAAAGCTGGTTGTCATGAATGTGAACGAGGTAGAAAAGGTGTCCTCGGAGGTGGATTTCGTTTTCAGCGCGGTTGACATGGGCAAAGATGAAATAAGAGCCATCGAAGAGGCTTACGCCATGGCTGAAACGCCGGTGGTTTCAAACAACAGCGCGCATCGCTGGACTCCCGATGTTCCGATGGTAGTGCCTGAAATCAATCCGCAGCACCTTGATATCATTCCAAATCAGCAGAAAAGACTTGGTACAAAAAGAGGTTTTATTGTCGTAAAGCCAAACTGCTCGATTCAGAGCTACACTCCAATGCTTCATGCTCTTAAGGAATTTGAGCCTATAGAAGTTGTCGCCACGACATATCAGGCAATTTCCGGAGCAGGAAAGACCTTTAAGGATTGGCCTGAAATGATAGACAACGTGATTCCATACATCGGCGGTGAGGAAGAAAAGAGCGAGCAGGAACCTCTCAGGCTTTGGGGAAGAATTGAAAACGGTGAGATTGTTAAGGCGGATTCTCCTGTGATTACGACCCAGTGCATAAGAGTGCCTGTTTCCGACGGACACACGGCCGCCGTGTTTGTACGCTTCAAAAAGAAGCCTTCAAAGGAGCAGATACTTAAGGCATGGAAGGAATTTAAGGGACTTCCGCAGGAGCTTGATCTTCCGTCTGCGCCAAAGCAGTTCATAACCTATTTTGAAGAAGACAACAGACCTCAGGCGAATCTTGACCGTGATACCGAAAACGGAATGGGCGTCTGCGCAGGACGTCTTCGTGAGGACTCGGTATATGACTGGAAGTTTGTCGGTCTTTCTCATAATACAAAAAGAGGCGCGGCAGGAGGCGCCGTTCTGATTGCGGAGCTTCTTACCGCTCAGGGAAAAATTTCGGCAAAGTAAGGCTTTAAGGTAAGAAGCGTTTTAAACCTAAGAAAATTAAAAAGGCACAGCCCCGGAGACGGGACTGTGCCTTTTATCTTGAAAACGGAATAAAATTTTAAAACAATAATTGATGACGGTTATCTGAATTGCAGGAGCCGGTTAAATGCTTGTAGCCAACGACCTAAGCACCGCAGTTGATAAATGAACAGAGCAGTCTACTTAACATGGCTTTCCGTATCGATTCCAAGCGCATACATCAGAAAATCGTAGCTGTAATTAACTCCGTCGGAGGCGTTCAGACCTGCAATAGGAATTACAAGTATAAGGTCGTTTTCTTTATTAAAATAGTCCGTGTTGATATCGTCGGCAAAAACAGTGTAATTAAGATTTATTGCCGAGCAGGTGGTAACGAGCTTCGGAGTGTCGCTGCTGCCGTCCTGAAACTCATATGTCAGTTCAACGAAGGCTTCTTCGGGTATTTGGTCTAAGATATCCTTAGGAAGCTCCTGTTTGAAATCAGTGAAGTTTGAGCCGTACTGTTCAAGCTTTTCCTTGCTTCCGATAACCGCATTTAAAGTGCCTGCGTACAGATAGGTGACAAATGTACTGAGGCTAGCGGAGTCTCCGAGCGACAGGTCGGTAGAGTAAATTGCTTTTTCTCTTTTTTCAAGCTTCCATTCTTTGCTAAGCTCATCAACATGAGCCTGCATTGCATCGTTGTTCATGTAGTACGGATTGAGTACCGCAAAGTAAAATTTAGTTGTCGATGAATTTTTTACGGACGAGACGACAATATAGACAATAAGGATTACGGCAAGCGCTCCGACAATCAGAGGCTTCATCATATAGTCCTTGAAATACTGTTTTTTTGCGGCTTTGTCCATCTCCGCCCAATGCTGTTTTACGCTTTTGGATTCATCGCGTTCTTCTTTCTTCTGGTATATGGAAGCGTCGTCGTCAAGTACGCTTTTTTTATGCTCAATGTTCTGTGCCATAGCTTTCTCCTGTTTTTACCGGCCGGTTTTAATGCCGGTAACTATATGTTTAATATGTGAAACAGTTTACCACATTATTATGATTAAATAAAGTAAAGGTACGTTTTTTTATGGAAATTTGATAATGTGATCTTAAACTTATGTAAACCTTGCTCCGGAGGGGTATAATTTTTGAGGATGATGAAATCGTACTTTTCTAAATGAAAAAAGACGGTCAAAGGCGGTTTCGAGGTTGCCGAA
>CANRAZ010000062.1 GCA_947628705.1 uncultured Lachnospiraceae bacterium
TTTGAACGCACCTTCTTAATTCTACAGCAAACCGCAGTATTTTGCAATATTATATTTTTGACAGCCCTAAGTTTTTTAGGATTACATCCGGTTTTTATTATTTTTCCACAGTTTTTTGCTTGCAATGCCCATGTTCTTCGTCTTTAGCCCCATGGGGTTGCCGTACCGGGGGGTGACAGACATTAAATCTCTGCAATACACTGCGTCCCGTCACTCAGGTTCAACCGATAACAGCGCACTCAGGCTCAAGCCTTCGTGCGCTGCAAACGTCTTATAACGGACAGTCCTGTAATCTGTTATCCGCCGCCCTGTCAGTCCTTGATTTCAACTACAAAATTGTCGTAGCCCTTTCTCTTAAGTTCCTTTTCAGCCTTTGAAGCCTCGTCGAGACTGTTAAAGCCTTCCACATAGACCACGAAGAACTCACCTTCCTTTTCAAGGTCTGTATCATAGCCCTGACCTGCAAGCTCGCGTTCCAAATCCTTTGCATACCTGAAAACCCTGAAAAGACCCATTTGGAGCTTATACTCCCTGTCGTCTCTATCCTGCTTTTTCCCGACAGAATATGCCATGTCCGCAGGCTTCACGCCGTCAACGGTACTGTTTGTTTCAGGCATCGGATTTTTCCCTGTCCTCACGGAGCCTTCCTGACGGCTTTCGTAATTATTCCGCACCAAACCGTCTTCAGCGTTTTGACCGTCCGAATCCGAAACCGCATTGCCTTCAACAGCCAAGGAGCCGGAATCCGCTTTCCTTACGCCGACAGCCGAAGCAGGAACCGCCTGCTTCCCGACAACATCCAGTATGCCGTCCGCTATTGCCTGCGCCGTGCGGGTCACGCTTGCGTCAAGCACGGAATTATCGTAATCGTTATCAATAAAACCGACTTCAACAAGCACTGCCGGCATATTGCTTCTTCTTAAAATTCCTAAATCTTTTCTGGTCTCAACATTGATATTGTTAAATCCGATGTCCTCAAGCTCATTGTTTATAGCCTCGGCAAGCTCCTTCCTGACGCCCGAATTATCATAAACAAGAGTCTGAACTCCGGAATATGTATTAGGCGCGTAGGCCGCATTCCTGTGAATCGAAACCAAATAATCGGCTCCTGTTGCATTGGCAAGCTGAGCCTTCTGTACGGGAGAGTCATACCTGTCGTCAGTTCTGGTATAAGCCACCTCTATTCCGTTATTCTGGAGAATCCTTCCAAGCTCAAGGGCTATTTCCAGATTATCGTCCTTTTCTCTTCGTCCGTTATAAACGGCACCGTTGTCAAAACCGCCATGTCCTGCATCAATAGCTACTTTAACCGCCATATCATACACCTGTATTTTTTCGCTTTATTCTACGATATGCAGATTAGAAAGACAGGTGAAAAAATTTTTTCATCAGCTGTAAAAAGTTTTATTTTGACGATATCCGCCTGCCCGGCAAAGCAGCCCGTAAACAAATCCCATTAAGCTCTGACTTCTTAAAATCTGTGGATAAACAAGCCGCTTCTGAGCTTCGGTTCAAACCATGTTGATTTAGGCGGCATCAGAAGCCCTGCGTCCGCAACGTCAAAAAGCTCGGCAATAGAAGTAGGATACATTGAAAACGCCAGCCTCATATCGTTATCACATCTTCTCTTTAACTCGTCAAGACCTCTTATTCCGCCGACGAAATCAATCCTCTTATCCGTTTTAGGGTCATTGATTCCGAGAACAGGCTTAAGTAGCAGATTCTGAAGGACGGCTACATCGAGACAGCCGACAGGATCCTTCGGGGCTTCGGTTTTTGATGTCAGCTTATACCAAAGACCGTCTATGTACATTCCAAACTCGCCCTTCCTTTCAGGAGCATAGTTTTCAGTACCCATTTCAGCTACGGTGAAGGAAGACGAAACCCTTTCAAAAAACTCTTCTTTGCTCAAGCCGTTCAAATCCCTCACAACTCTGTTGTAAGGCATTATCATCAGCTCTTCCTCTGCAAAAAGCACAGAAAGAAAATAATTGAATTCTTCCTTTCCTGTATAATCCGTATTTTCCTCACGCCTTTTAAGTCCGACCTTAACGGCGCTTGCCGCCCTGTGGTGCCCGTCAGCAATGTAAATACTGTCCTTCTTTGCAAAGGAGTCTCTTATTATCTCCGTTTTTTCCGCATCTGAAATCTTCCACACATTGTGAGTAATGCCGTCGTCGGAGGTAAAGCCGTAAAGCTTTTCTCCCTTCATAACCTCCCTGATAAGCCCTGCAAGAACCTCATCGGTGCGGTATGCAAGAAAAATCGGACCTGTCTGAGCGCTTAAAGCGTCAACGTGCCTTATCCTGTCAAGCTCCTTCTCAGCCCTCGTATTTTCATGCTTTTTTATAATTCCGTTCAAATAATCGTCAATGGCGGCACATGCCACTATTCCTTTTTGCGAGCGTCCGTCCATGACCAGCTCGTAAATATAATAACAGCATTCTTCGTCAGCTATATATGTACCGTCAGCTACCCTTTCCTCAAGAATTTCTTTTGCCTTTGCATAAACCCTGTCATCATAGGTGTCGACATCGTCCGGCAGGTTGCTCTCAGGCCTGTCGATGTTAAGAAAAGAGAGCCTGTCTTTTAAGGCTGCCTCCTTTGCCTCCTTTCTGTTGTAGACGTCGTAAGGTAAAGCAGCTACCCTGTGCGCTATGCTCTTTTCCGGTCTGAGACAGGAAAAAGGATTAACGGTTGCCATTATTTTTCCTCCGCATTTTTATAAATTTTCCTCGAAGCCGTAAGCAAATGGATAATTACGCATATAATTCCGATAACGGCGCCGTAAAGAGCCGTTCCAATTGTTGACATAATGCCCTTTTGGGGAACTGTAAAATCAAATATTTTCCACACTATCCAAAATATGCAGAACAGCGTCATAACGCTTGCAATAAAGGAATATTTTCCTCTTATAAAGTACATGTAACACAATTCAAAAGCAAGATAAGTCATTGCAGTAAGACCCGCCGTCACCGTAATCATCGCAGCAAATAAAGCAAGCAGGTTCAGCGGTTCTAAAGAAACGAATGCATCCTCAAACTCATGCACAAAGCCCTGACTTCCGTACTCTGCCGGCAGGAGCTTAAAAGCAAGCACGGTCATAGCCAGACTGCCCATAAGGTACTCGGTGACAAGCACGGCTCCCATCGCCCAGCTCCACAGCATTTTACCCATGATAAAGCTTGCGGGCTTTATGTTTCTTTCTGCAAGAGAATTTAAATAATTACTGTCTGAAAGATTCTGCCTGTACAGGTTTGCGCCCTTAATAACGGTATATGCAAAAACCGGTATCAGCGCGATAAAATACAGGTAAACGGCAGTTACGGTAAAATTGCCGTTACCTGTAAAAATTCCAAACAAACACATCACGCACAGGACTATGCCGGCTACAAACAGCATGGCAAAGCCCGGCAGCAATGCTTTTATATCTTTTTTCAGAAGTATTTTCATTGTTTCCTTCAAGGCAAATCCTCCCGGTAAAAAACTCACTTTGGAGATTTATGCTTAAAGATTTTACAGCTGTACAAGATTTTTCTTAATCAGCTTTTCCTTTTTCAGGTACCTGACGTCATCGCCAAACCTCACCTGAATTATCTGGGCATCCGTGTTGTCCTCCACTATGCCTTCCCCGTAGCTTTTATGGATAAGAGTATCTCCTTCACTGAGATTATCGAGCATATCCCTCAAATCATAGGCGTCACTCTCGTCATCTTCATCATCTTCAAACATTTCAGCCAGACCGGGTTCAACATATGCGTTCTTCTCAGGCTTTTTTTCAGGCTTAGGCGCAGGAGCCGGCCTTTTTCTGCTTTCCGCGCGTTTTACAAATTCAGGAACTACAGGCTCCGTCTTTCCCTTGGTTGCATCCTTTTCTTCGTAAGCATTCATTTCACCGTCTGACTCAGGCAGCAAATCCTCCACTGCTTCTGCATCGGCGCCGTCTGCTTCGGCTTCATAATCCTCAAACGGCGAGGCTTCATCTTTAACGGCGACGGTATCTTCCGGCTCTTTACTGTCCCCTGCTTCAACGTCTGCCGTCACTTCATCATCTTCCTCGTCCTCAGACGGCTCCTCGCCTAATTTTTTCTCAAGCGAGGCAATAAGACTCTTCAACGAACTGTCATTTGCGTAAGAATAAGAATCAGTGCCTGCCTTTTCCTCATTTTGGCTTGCCTTTGGAGCATCGTCAAATATTCCCGTCATATCAAGCTGGACGTCCTCAGGATTTCCGATAACCTCTCCAAGACTCTTGTTTGTCTGATCCCCTAAACCGATATGGTCGTAATAAGAAGCCTTCGCCTCTTCAAAGTCCTCATCTAATTCGCCTTCCAGAGGCTCATACTGCGGTCTGTTGCTGTATCTCTCAATCTCGCGTTCAAGCTTGTCCTCTGACGTCTTTACCCAAACGGTGTAAATAATCATAAAAACAAGAATCACAATAACAAGAATTATAATCCATTTCCACGGCTTAAACGTGTTTGAATCCTCTATCATATCTCTTGTGCCGTCGTCCACGCCGGGGTCCGTCGGCTGAATGTCAGGTCCCGGAAGAGAATCTGTCGCAATTTCGGCAGGAGTAGGAGTCGGCAAAGGGGTAGGAGTCGGAGTAAAAGGAACTGCATCTCCTCTGGTAACACGGCCGGTGTAAACATAGCCCTCATAATCAACTCCGTCCAAAGTGACCTGACACTTATACCAAACGTCGAGGTCTCCGTCCACTTCCTCACTGGTAATGAAAATCTCTGTGCCCGTATCAAGATGTACCGGAGTTCCGTCCGCTTTTGTAACCTTCGGATTAACAGTGCCCGGTTCGGTGTACATGTCTGCTCCGGTATCACGCGTTACGGTGCCCTTATAGTTGCTGTTTAAATAATCTATCGCATCTGCCTCTGCTTTAGAATTCATTATGACAAAAGCTGCCAAAAGAACCGCAAATGCCAACACATGCTTAATCAGCGTTTTCTCATTTTTCTTGATTAAATTCATCAGTTTTTCCTCCATTACGTCATTACATACGGTCAGGTGCTTCAAATGCAAGCAGTGAAATTCCGTTTTCAAGTATTCTAAGCGTAAGCTTTATAAGAGCTATCCACGAAGCCTGCTTTACCTTATCGCTCTCTCCTACAATGCTGCTCACATGGTAAAAGGCATTAAAGGCGTTGGAAAGCTCATAAATATATTGACAAATTTTATTAGGCGCAAGCTCTTCCGCAGCGTGTTCCACTGCTTCATTGAACCTTGACGCAGCAAGCTTAAGCTGTGTTTCCTCAGGCGAAGGCTCATAGGCCTGTCCGTTCAGCGCTCCCTCTTTATCGGCGCACCTTGAAAGAATGGACTTGATTCTTACCATTGTGTAAAGAATGTACGGCCCCGTGTTTCCCTCGAAGGATATGAAGCGTTCCATATCAAAAACATAGTCCTTAGACGGCTGATTGCTTAAATCGCCGTACTTAAGAGCGGCAAGACCGACAACGGCGGCAATCTTTCTCGCTTCCTCCTCTTCCATGTCTCGCTCTGACATTTTGTTGTAAACCGCCTCATTTACGTCATTTATGAGGTACTCGAGCCTCATAACTCCGCCGTCCCTTGTTTTGAACGGCTTGCCGTCCTTTCCGTTCATCGTCCCGAAGCCGAGATAAGTAAGCTCCGTCTCAGGCCCGACCAGCCCTGTTTTTCTGGCGCATCTGAAGATCTGCTCAAAGTACAGGCTCTGTCTCTGGTCGGTCAGGTAGATTATCCGATCAGGCGAAAACAGCTTCATTCTTTCGACTATCGTCGCAAGGTCCGTAGTGTTGTAAAGGGTCGCGCCGTTTGACTTTAAAATCATGCACGGAGGCATTTCCTTGGTGTCAGTGTCCTCTTTAACGTCTACAACCAATGCTCCGTCACTGATATAGGCAAAGCCGCCGTCCTTCATCGCCTGTACCATGTCGGCAATATAAGGCTGCGCATCGCTTTCCTTCTTCCAAAGCTCAAAGCATACATTAAGCTTATCATAATTCCTTTTCAAATCCGGAACTGAAACTGCGAGTATGTGCTGCCACAAAGCCCTGTAGCCCTTATGACCGCTGTGGAGCTTGAAAACCGCGGCTCTTGCAGCCTCCTTGAATTCCTCGTCAGTCTTTGATTTGCTGCTTGCGCAGGGATAGATTTCTTCAAGCTCGCTTATTGTAAACGGCGGCTCGGACGGATACTCTCCGTTGTAGTCGTCGTCAAAATAAGGAAGATCCGGCTGTCTTTCCTTTAATTCCGTTATAACAAGCCCTATCTGCAGGCCCCAGTCTCCAAGGTGTGCGTCTCCGATAACGTTGTTTCCCGTGTACCGGAGTATTCTTTTCACGCTTTCGCCGATTACGGCCGAACGCAGATGACCGACATGGAGCGGCTTTGCAAGGTTGGGTCCGCCGTAATCAATAACTATCGTCTTCGGCTCCTTTTCAGTCCTTACGCCAAGCTTTTCGTCCTCGCTCATGCTTTTTAAATAATCGGTTACAAAAGCAGCCGAAAGATTCATGTTTATAAATCCCGGCATTACAGCTTCAATTTCAGAGAAGTAATCTTTATTTTCCAGCGCTTCAAGCACCGCATTTGCAATCTGAATCGGAGCCTTTTTGTAAGCCTTGGCAGCCGCAAGGCTTCCGTTGCACTGATACTGGCACAAATCAGGCCTGTTAGATACGACGACACGACCGTACTCACTGTCATATCCGCACCTTTCAAATGCTTTTTTCAGCTCCTGTGATATTATGTCTATTATCTTGTCCATTGTGATAATATGGTTGCCCTTTCTTCACATAGTTATTAAAATATTACCACATCTTATCGGAAAAGTAAATGAAAAACTGGTCTTATAATCAAGATAAATAGGGCATTTTTACGAAATTTGAAATTTTGCTTGATTATTGTTTCAAATAGTGTATTTTATTAATAGGAATTTTTTATTCGGGAAAACTCGTAAAAATATCAGTCCGAAAGCTGATATCTTCTCTTTTTCCGATAATCAGGAGGTTAGTTAATGGCTAAGGTTGTTAAATTCGGCGGAAGCTCGCTGGCAGACGCCGCTCAATTTGCAAAGGTAAAATCCATAATCACCGCAGACCCGGAAAGAAAGTTCTGCGTTCCCAGCGCGCCGGGCAAAAGATTCAGCGGAGACGCCAAGGTAACTGATATGCTTTACGACTGTTATGCTCTGGCAAAGGACGACGGTGATTTTTCAGATGAGTTTGAAAAAATAAAGGAACGTTACAACGAAATAATAACAGGTCTTTCGCTCTCCACGGATCTGGAGGACGAATTTGAGAAGATTGCCGAAAACTTCAGGAACAAGATCGGCGATGACTATGCAGCAAGCCGAGGTGAATACCTCAACGGAATTATAATGGCCGACTATCTTGGCTATACTTTTGTTGACCCTGCCAAATACATTTTTTTCGATGACTTGGGAAACTTTATGCCGGAGGAGACCCATAAGACCCTCAGGGCATACCTTAAGACCCTCGATTCAGCCGTTATTCCGGGATTTTACGGCTCTTACAAATCAAACGGAAGAGTCAAGACATTCAGCAGGGGCGGTTCCGATATAACGGGTTCTATCGTGGCAAGGGCAATACACGCAAACATCTATGAAAACTGGACCGACGTTTCCGGCGTGCTGATCGCAGACCCCAGGATAGTTGAAGACCCTCTCCCTATTGAGGCAATCACTTACCGTGAGCTTCGCGAGCTTTCCTACATGGGAGCTTCAGTTCTCCACGAGGACGCAATTTTTCCTGTAAGGAAGGCAGGAATTCCGATAAACATTAAAAATACAAACGCTCCTAACGAGCCCGGAACTCTCATCGTTGAAAACACCTGCAAGACTCCAAGACATGTAATCACGGGCATTGCAGGCAAAAAGGGCTTCTGCGCGGTCAATATCGAAAAGGATATGATGAACTCGGAAATAGGCTTCGGCAGGCGCGTGCTTGCAGCATTCGAAAAGTACGGGATTTCCTTTGAGCATATGCCTTCAGGCATAGACACTCTTTCGGTATTTGTCCATCAGAACGAATTTGAAGAGAACGAACAGCTTGTCATGAGCGAAATACGCAAGCTTACCCAGCCTGATTCAATCGATCTTGAATCGAATATTGCGCTTATCGCGGTCGTGGGAAGAGGAATGAAATCCATGCGAGGCGTAGCCGGAAAAATATTTACCGCTCTGTCAAGCCACAGCATCAATATCAGAATGATAGATCAGGGCTCAAGCGAGCTTAACATCATAATCGGCGTTGCAGACGAGGATTTTGAAGCCGCTGTCAAAGCAATTTACGACACCTTTGTAAATGACTGACAGAACGGCCGTTTATTCTTCGGTCTACTGCCCTTAAATGCAAAGGGACTGTCAACGGCTTTTACGGAAGCAGACAAATTTTCAGCAGTCTGAAACATGGCTTCTAAACTTCGAAATGCAAACCGCTAAAAAAAACAAATCCAAAAGGAGATTTAAAAATGGCAAATCCAATTGTAACTTTTAACATTAACGGCTTCGGGACTGTTCAAGCCGAGCTTTATCCTGAAATCGCCCCTAACACCGTCAACAATTTTATATCGCTTGTAAACAAGGGATTTTACAACGGTCTTACCTTCCACAGGATTATAAGCGGATTTATGATACAGGGAGGAGACCCTGACGGCAGAGGAACCGGCGGCCCCGGCTATTCAATAAAGGGCGAGTTTTCCTCAAACGGATTCAGCAACTCTCTCAAGCACACGGCCGGCGTTCTCTCGATGGCACGTTCAATGATGCCTGACTCAGCAGGCTCACAGTTCTTCATTATGCATAAGGACGCTCCGCATCTTGACGGTCAGTACGCAGCTTTCGGCAAAGTAATAAACGGTATTGAACTGATTGACAAAATAGCAAACGTAAAGACCGATTGGAACGATGCGCCTCTTGACAAGGTCATAATTGACTCCGTTACGGTCGATACAAAGGGTGTTAGCTATCCTGAGCCTGAAAAGGCGTGAGTGTCCGAAGCCTTTGACTGATTTAACAATCCGATTTTAAATAATGCGGGGAAAAAAATGAAAGCAGCAGGGATAATCGCAGAATATAATCCGCTCCACTCCGGTCATGTCTATCACATCAACGAGACCAGGAGAAAAACCGGAGCAGACTATATAGTTGTCGCAATGAGCGGCAGCTTTACGCAGCGAGGGATCCCTGCTTTTTTTGACAAATATCTTAGGACAAGGACTGCCCTTCTTGCAGGCGCGGATCTTGTGCTTGAGCTTCCTATTGCCGTTTCTACAGGAAGCGGAGAATTCTTTGCCAAGGGCGCTGTAACGCTTCTTAACAGCCTTGGCGTAATCACGCACCTTTCTTTTGGAAGCGAGTGCGGCGAAATTGCACGCCTGAAAGAAATTGCCGGATTTCTCGCAGATGAAAATGAGGAATTTAAAGCTATTCTTCAAAAAGGGCTGTCACAAGGGAAGACCTACCCCTCTGCGGTAAAGTCCGCCTGCACGGCATTAATGCCCGAGCTTGCCGGACTGCTGGATTTTCCAAACAATACGCTCGGTATCGAATACATAAAAGCCCTTTCTCAACTCAACTCGCCGATTGAGCCGGTTACGGTCAAAAGAGAAGGCATGGGCTACGGAGAACTCCATATGCCCGAAAACGGCCTTGCTTCAAGCAGGGGCTTAAACAGAACAGACGGAAACAACTTACGCACAGCGCAAGCCTCCAGCGAAGCATACGAAAACAATTTGCACACAGCGCAAGCCTTCAGCGAAGCATACGGAAACAACTTACACACAGAGAAAGCCTACGGAGAAAGCCTGCACCCCTCCTCGGCTTTTTTAAGAAGGCTTTGCGAGGAGAACGCCTGCGAGGAGTTTTGCAGCTGTCTCCCACAATTCTGTTCCGAAATTTTCCCAACTGTAAAAGACGGAAGCCAAGCAAGCAGGCACTGTTTTCTCTCAGAGAATGATTTTTCGACGGTTCTGATAAACAAGCTTCTCTACTCTCCTGTCCCTCTGACCGCATATTCGGATATGAGCGAGGAAATTGCCAACCGCTTAAACGGATTAAGCGATATAGCCGTCCGCAGCTTTTCAGAGCTTACGGAACGCTTGAAGACCAAGCAGCTTACTGCCGCAAGAATAAGAAGAGCCCTGCTCCATACGCTTCTTGACGTTACAAACGAGGACATGCTGGCTGTTAAAGGGGCGTCGGCTGCTCCGTATATTCGCGTACTCGGCATAAAAAAGACAGCCTCCGCGTTGATGAAGGCTGTCAATGAAAACGCGGTTTCGCCTGTAGTACAGCGTGTGCCGCATGATTTAAAAACTCTCTCTGACGAAGCCCGCGCAATGCTTTCAAAGGACTTAAAGGCATATGAGCTTTACAGGCTCATTTACCGTCGCAAATACCCTGAAAGCGCCTATGTGCCTAAGCCTGACTACATGGGAATCGTCACAGTATAAATTTTTTTTCAGATCCAGATTCAGGATATCACTTTATTTACAAATCCTTCGTCAATCATTTCAAGCATACATTTTGCAGCCTTCGGGTCAAACTGTTCTCCGCTGCATTTTTCAATTTCTTCACGGGCATGCTCTACAGTCGTCCCGTCATGGTAATACCGCTTGCTGCACATTGCGTCAAAGGCATCCGCAACAGCAATAATCCTTGCAAGCACAGGTATTTCTTCTCCCTTAAGGCCTTCGCAATAGCCCTTGCCGTTATAGAACTCATGGTGATATTTTGCACCGTCCGCTATGCCCGGTATTGCCGTAAACTCCTTAAGTATTTCTCCGCCTATCCTAGGGTGGCTCTTTACAATCTCCCACTCCTCATTTGTCAGCTTGCCGTTTTTCTTAAGTATGCTGTCCGGTATGCCGATTTTACCGATATCATGGAGCAGCGCCATGTAATATATTGTTTCCTGTTCATTTTCAGAAAGGTTCATTCGCCTTGCAATTTCCTTTGAATACTGGGCGACCCTACCCGAATGACCGTTGGTGTCCTTGTCCTTTGCGTCTATCGCATTAGCGAAGGTGTGGAGAGACTGCTCAATTATGGAACGGTACTCTGTCTGGCGTTTTTTCAGTCTGTTTATCTTAACCTGATACACGACCCTGAACACAATCGCAATAGCCGCCGCAAGCAGCAGTACCATAAGAGCCCAAAACCAGCCAAGCTCCCACAAACGGTATGCTTTGTGTATGCTTACCGTACAGCTTTCTCCCTTTATTCCGTCCTCGTTGAAAACAGTCATATGAAAAACATAATCTCCGCCTCTGAGGTTTGTATAGCTTATGCTTGGGACTTCGGAAATATTGCAGCGAACCGCCTCCTCGTCAAACCCCTCCAGATAATACTCAACATACTTATCCGCAAGCGTGTATGACATAGCCGCAATATCAAATGTAATTCTTTTTGTAGATGAAGGCAGTTCGAGCTTTGAAGGAGACTCGCAGACCTTACCGTCAGCGATCACCTGAGTAACCGTTCCTTTCGGGGCGACACCGTTTACCGGAATATTCCCGGTCTCTATTACCGATATTCCGTTGTTAGTGCAGAGCCAAAAAGCTCCGTCTTCAGAAACATAATTCCACGAATTAGCGACCAGCGTTCCGGTCAGCCCATATTCCTTTGAGAGAGTCTGTGATTTGACTGCCTTGTTTTCGTAAAGCTCTTTTTTATTTACAACAACCGGACCGTTGCTCTTCATCAGCCAGACGTCGTCACCGAAGGATTTAATGTCAAAAATGCTTCCGGCGCCGCTGTTAAAGGAAATTTTTGAC
>CANRAZ010000063.1 GCA_947628705.1 uncultured Lachnospiraceae bacterium
GTTTTACCCCGGAATCCCTTAAAATGTTCAAGATCCATGAACATTTTAAGGGATTCCGGGGTAAAACCTCTCCTTCTTAATGCCGCAATGGAAACAAGTCTCGGATCGTCCCAGCCGTCAACGACTCCTGTTTCTACAAGCTTTTTAATATACCGTTTTCCGGTAATGACATTTGTCACGTAAAGCTTTGCAAATTCAATCTGTTTAGGCGGATTTTCATATTCCAGCTCATTGACGACCCAGTCGTAAAGCGGTCTGTGGTCTTCAAATTCAAGGGTGCATATCGAATGTGTAACGCCCTCAATCGCATCCTCAATAGGATGTGCAAAATCATACATCGGATAAATGCACCACTTATCTCCCGTATTGTGGTGGGACATGTGAGCAACTCTGTAAATTACCGGATCCCTCATGTTCATATTCGGGCTTGCCATGTCGATCTTTGCTCTGAGCACAAGACTTCCGTCAGGGAACTCTCCGTTCTTCATTCTGGTAAAAAGGTCAAGGTTTTCCTCAATGCTTCTGTTTCTGTAAGGGCTTTCCTTGCCCGGCTCCGTAAGCGTTCCTCTGTACTCCTTTATTTGTTCGGCAGTAAGCTCGCAGACATACGCTTTTCCTTTTTTTATAAGCTTAACGGCGGCTTCGTACATCTGGTCAAAATAATCCGATGCAAAAAATAAACGATCCTCAAAGTCACCGCCGACCCATTTAACATCTCTTGCAATGCTTTCGACAAATTCCGTCTTTTCTTTTGTCGGATTTGTATCGTCAAAACGCATGTTAAACTGTCCGCCATATTTCTTTGCCAGACCGTAGTTCAGTAATATTGACTTTGCGTGACCGATGTGCAGATAACCGTTCGGTTCCGGAGGAAACCTTGTGATTACCTTCTTGCATCTTCCCTCCGCTATATCCTTGTCTATAATCATTTCAATGAAATTTCTGCTGACAACAGCATCTTCGGACCTCTCATTGCCGTTTACCGAATCATTCATAGACGTCAACCTCTGCTTTGATACGCTTTAATATAGTTATTAATGTATTTTAACATAATGTGACAATAAATAAAAGTGTAAATTTACCGTATGCGTAAATTAACTTTTTAACTATTTAATGATTTTTACGTTTTTATAAAATGAGACGGCGCACTTTGACATACGCCGTCCCAATATTCACTCTTTAATTTTAATCTTTTGTTTTGCTTTCAGAAACAGAATTTAAAGCCTTCCGTCAGTTATTGCCTTGGTCTGACGAATCCGAACCGCCTGTTGAAGAATCCGTGCCTCCCGAAGTCGGTACAGACGCTGAAGACGATGCAGTTGAACTCGATGAAGACGAACTGTTATCGTATTTCTTCGCCAGATTGTCAATATCGTTTTCCGAGCCGAAGGTTTCAAGAGGAGTGTTCAGAATTTTAAGCTGTTCCTCCATTTCCTCCTTCTTTCTTTCCCTGTTTTCTTTAATAACCTTCTTGATAATAATTACCGCCGCAATTCCGATAACAACGATAACGGTTATCACGATTGCCGCCGTATTGCTTGTTTTCGCACCGCTAAGTCCGTCATATTTTTCAGTTACTACAAAGAATTGAATGCCGGTTGCATCGTACAGATTCTCTGCGGAATCCGAAAGGCGGCTCTTTGAATCTATGTAGCCCAGACCGTCATCGTAACACTTACTGATAAATCTGTCGCCTTCAATTTTATCACCCATCACCATTGTAGAAAGCAATGCAGTATAATCGTCAAGTGCGTCCGCAAGCTGTATTCCGACGTCGTCCCTGTAATACTTGTCATATAGATCTATAAAGGTCTCATAAGTGTTTGCGACATACCTTTCGCAGTCAGAGCCCCATACAGTGTAGATCTCTTCCTTATCCAGCTTATCCGAGTAGGTTATGTAGAACAGGAACACGTCTCCCCTGTCGCCAAATTCTTTATCATAGAACTTTTCAGCATTTTTCTGCACCACGTCAAGGTTTATATACTTTTCGGTTCCGTACAACGAATTGCACGCATAGAACAGAAAAAGTATGAGTATCAGAATTACAAGGAATACAAAAGATACTATTGACGAGCATCCTGAAGCAGTGCTTCTGTGATAGTAGCCCCTTCTCCTTGGTGGTGGCGGTGGCGGCGCTCCGTAGCCTCTCCTTGGTGGCGGCGGTGGCGGTGCTCCGTAACCTCTCCTTGGTGGCGGTGGTGGCGCTCCGTAACCTCCTCTTGACGATGAACGTCCGCTTCTAAACGAACTTGAACTGCTTCTTCCAAAGCTTGACGAACTGCGTCCTCCGCCTCCGCTTCGTCCGCCTCCGTGGCTTACACTGCGTCCGCCGCTTCGTCCTCCGCCGCCGACGCCTCTTCCGCCTCTGCCCATAAGCTGATCCTCCTTCTCTCTGTTTGCCTGAAAAAAATTATTTTATGCAGATTTTGAACCAAAACTGTACAAATATCTGTATTTTGGGTTATGAATGTCAAACGTTTTCAGGATAACGCCGTCTGAAACGCTCACTCTCCGTCATAGCTTTTCAAGATAATCCAAAACGGCATATTCCATGACCTTTCTGTTGAAACAGCCCAAGCCGTTGACAAAAATAAAGGCTTCCTTTTTATCGGGGTCAAGTCCCTGCTCAACACAAAAGCTGTTCTCATATTTCTCTGCGGAAAGGCCCGCGTCAGCATAAATATACTGGACAGCAATATCTTTCTTGAAGCTGTCAAGCGCTTCCTCGCTATAACCTTCCTCGTCATCCGAAGAGTCTGTAGCGGCAAGCTCCGTCTGTTTATTTTTTATATAGTCCTCATACTCTGTAAAATCCGATTCTGAAATGAACCTGTCAAGTATTTCGGCTCCGCCTGATACGGATTTTGCTATTTCCTTGTAATCGGCAGGAGTTATATAGGATTCAAGTCTTCCGATTCCTAAAACGTTGCCGTTCTCGTAGTAGCATTTGCTGAATACACCCGACATATCGGTAAGT
Organism: uncultured Lachnospiraceae bacterium; assembly: GCA_947628705.1. Lineage (GTDB taxonomy): Bacteria > Bacillota > Clostridia > Lachnospirales > Lachnospiraceae > UBA3775. Next base: position 2,981 of record CANRAZ010000063.1, read on the forward strand.
CCGTCCGTAAGGGAGCCGTCAATGTTCTCCGCATCCTTGGCCAGAGCATATGCAAGCTTCCACTCAAGCGTTCTCTGCGTCATATAAGGGTCGCCGAACGACGCCATGTAAGATTTTGCATCCGCCTCGCTCGCAAGCTTGGAATTCATCGCCATGCAATAGTCAATCTTATCCTGTTCCGTACAGGAAAGGCCGTATTTTTCAACGAGAGCCTGAACGACAAGATAATGTATCGTCTCTTTTTTGGCGTTGCTGTCAACCATTTCCGCATATTCATCCTCGGTTACTTTAAGGAAATCGTATACGGTCTCCCAAAGCTGAAGCCCGTTGCTTTCATACCTTTTTCTGTAGGTCTCGTAGCGGTCGTTATATATAAAATCATAGAGCTCACGCATAGTCTGGTAATACGGTTCATAGACGTTCACATCTGCGTAAAATTCTATCATTTCAAGGACATGCATTCCCTTTTGGTAGTCAATGCTCTGGTCAACGACCACTCCGAGCGGATTTGTGCTTTCGGAGTAATCGGCGGAATAGACCTTAAGCTCAAGGTCTTCCTTTAGGGTCACATAATCCGATATATTGCCAATGCCCTCTATTTTTCCGTCTTTTGTGAGCCCTGCGGAATAGGCATTAGATTTATCAACTTTATCGGGAACGAGCTGAGGCGTGATACTTGCAGAGCCGCTGCCGCTCTCCCTGTTTTTTTTCTGTGCCAAGGCAATAAGCACAACTACCAGTACGCATGCAAGAATACAAACGGCTGTAAAGATAATTTTATTTCTTTTTGCGGCTTTTTCCGCCTCAAGCCTTTTTTGTTTTGCCTTTGATATATTTTTTTCTTCCATAATCTTCCTTGTCCTTTGTTCTTGCGAACCATTTTAATTATATTATAACACGACAAAATTGTAAAGAAAAATATAACCCTCAAAAATTCCAGCCTTCCGGCCGGAATTCCGAGAGTTACCGTTTACCCATATAAAAAGCTGCCTAGCGGATTTGAACCGCCGACCTCCGCCTTACCAAGGCGACGCTCTACCAGCTGAGCCAAGGCAGCACTTTGTTCATTGCCGAACGTGGTAAATGTTATCACATTGCCGGAAATAATTCAAGTGTTTTTTCATAATCCTTATAAATTTATTGAAACAATCTTTATTTCCAAGCGTTTGGCAAAAGAAACTTTTAATTTTACGCATCCCGTATAATTTTTAAAGAATTCCGAAGGAATGCACGTAAGCTTAACCAAAAGCCTCAGATTTCCGGCTTCCGCCTCTGCCTGAATATCTCATAGGCGAGCACTCCCATTGCCACACTGGCATTAAGGGAATCTATATCGCCCCTCATCGGGACTCTTGCCATATAATCGCATTTTTCTTTGACAAGCCTGCTGACGCCCTCTCCCTCACTGCCTATTACAAGCCCGATAGGCCCCTTAAGGTTTGTTTTATACATTTCCTCTCCGCTCATATCGGCGCACACGAACCACAGGCCTTCCTTTTTCAGCTCCTCCATGGTCCGTGCGATATTGGTGACCTTTGCCACCGGAGTAAAGTTGACTGCTCCTGCGCTTGCCTTTACGGCTGTTGCGGTAAGCCCTGCCGCCCTGCGTTTCGGGATTATTACTCCGTGCGCGCCGACAAGGTTGGCAGTTCTAATCATTGCTCCGAGATTATGAGGGTCCTCAATTCCGTCAAGTATGATGATGAAGGGGTCTTCGTTTCTTGTTTTTGCAAGCTTTAAGATGTCGGAAACCTCCGCATAATCATAAGCCGCCGCATAGGCTATCACTCCCTGATGCTTGCCGTTCTCAGACATTCTGTCCAGTCTGTCCTTTGAGACAAAGCTTATGATGCAATCCGTTCTTTTCGCTTCACGCAGTATGGATCTTATCGGTCCGTCCTGACATCCGTCCTGAATAAAAAGCTTGTCAATTGTCTTTCCTGCCCTTAAGGCTTCAAGGACAGGATTCCTGCCCTCTATCGTAAATTCCTCGTAACTCAATGCAACCTCCGTCCTGCATGACAAACAAAAGCAATAGTTAATGTTTTCACGGCTTTTTCAGACCTCTCGGCAAATCATTCTTCCTTGATGTGCCTGACTATCTCCAGAAGCCTTGTCATCTGTCCAGTAAGGTAAAGATATCCGCACACCGCCTCAAAGCCCGTTGCAATTCTGTAGTCGTGGGGAGACGTATGTCTAGGTACCGTATAAGCTTTGGCGTTCCTGCCTCTCCTGTAAACGCTTTTTTCTTCCTCAGTGAGCATAGGCTCTATTTTGGCATAAAAATTTTTCTGGGCAACCGCGTTCACTATCGAAGAACATTTATTGTGGTACCTTTGAACAGGACGTTCTTTATCCGTTACCAGATATGTCCTCACTATCAGTTCAAATATCGCGTCACCGATATATGCCAGCGTCAGAGGGGAACAGTTTTTTATATCAAAGCTCTCTCCCGTCCCAAAGCATTCCGCTACCGCCCAGCATACGCCGTCTAAATCAGTTCCCATACCGTACCTTCTCTTGTATCCTTAATGCTTACGCCCTTTTCCATGAGTTCATTGCGAATTTCATCGGCTTTGGCAAAATCCTTCGCTTTCTTTGCCTCACGTCTCTTCTCAAGCATTTCTTCAATATAAGCGACAAGCTCTGCATCCGCCTTTGTCTCGGAGCCGGTCTGTTCCTCCTCGTCAAGAAGTCCAAGGCTAAGCACTCTTTCAAAGCTTTCAATCAATTTTCTCTTTGCAGCGTCACTGATGTCAGCCTTAAGCACGTCATAAACGCAGGTAATTGCGCTGGAAGTGTTTATATCGCTGCAAAGCGCAGATATAAAGCGTTCATTGAACCTGTCAAAATCCTCCCTGCTCACCTCGCCGTCTTTTTTGAGAGCCAAGGTTCTCTTTTTAAGCTTATCATAAGCGCTTTTTACCTGATCCAAGACTTCAAACGAAAATTCAAGCGGCTTGCGGTAATGGCTCTGCAAACAGAACATTCTGTAGACAAGCGGATTATAGCCCTTTTCCTGAAGCAGCGACAAAGTCAGAAAGTCTCCCTTGCTCTTGCTCATCTTGCCGGATCTGTCGTTAAGATGATGCACATGGAACCAGTAATTGCACCATTTATGTCCTGTGTAGGCCTCGCTTTGGGCAATTTCGTTTGTGTGATGAGGAAATATGTTGTCAACGCCTCCGCAATGGATATCCATGTACTCTCCAAGGTGCTTCATGCTTATGCAGGAGCATTCAATGTGCCAGCCCGGATATCCAACGCCCCACGGACTGTCCCACTTAAGAGCCTGATCCTCAAATTTGCTCTTTGTAAACCAGAGTACAAAGTCGTTTTTATTCTTTTTATTGGCGTCCTCCTCCACATCGTCTCTTACTCCGACAAGCAGTTCATCCTCACTGTGTCCGGTAAGGACAAAATAATCCTTGAGCTTGCTTGTATCGAAATAAACGTTCTCGCCCGAAACATAGGCATAGCCCTTTTCAAGAAGAACCTCTATCATGTGAATAAACTCGTTTATGCAGTTGGTTGCAGGTTCCACGACGTCGGGAGTCTTTATATTCAGGCTTTTACAGTCGTTGAAAAACGCCTTTGTGTAAAAATCGGCGATTTCCATAACCGTTTTATGCTCCCTTTTCGCACCCTTCAGCATTTTATCCTCACCTGTATCGGCATCGCTTGAAAGATGTCCCACATCGGTTATATTCATTACGCGCTTAACGTCGTAGCCGATATATCTGAGAGTTTTTTCAAGCACGTCCTCGCAGATATAGCTCCTGAGATTTCCGATATGGGCAAAGTGATATACGGTCGGGCCGCAGGTATACATCGACACCTTACCGTCAACATTAGGTACAAACAGTTCTGTTTTTTTTGTCAGAGTATTGTAAATTGTAAGTCTGTTTTCCATTAAAACCTCCGTCGTACAGTGAAAATCCGTTATTGGTTCCATAATTTATTTTACGCGCTGTTGTTATTGTCTTTTAACGCTTTAATATGCTTCCTTTTTACCGTTTTTTTACATCGGTAGTCCGCATCTTCCGTATATCCATTCTACGGCAAGCCTTACCCAATCCTCACAGTCCTTGTTTATCTGCTCCTTGGTTTTAGCAGTCACATGGTTGGCAAGCGCAAGTCCGTGACCGCCCTCAGGATAGATATGCAGCGAATAAGATATTTTATTCCTGTTAAGCGCCTCTGCGTATCTTAGGCTGTTGGAAACCGGAACGCATCCGTCGTCGGCGCAGTGCCATATAAAAGCAGGCGGCGTGTCTGAATCGACCTGCCTGTCAAGCGAAATAAGCTTCAACAGCTCATCTGAAACGCCGTTCCTGCAAAGATTGTCTATTGAGCCCTGATGAGTATCGTCAGTCGCAATAACAGGATAGGCAAGCAGCGTTCCAAACGGCCTGTGTTCGTCACTTAAGCCGAGCACGTCCTTTACAAAGCTCTTATTCCAGTGTACCGAAAGCGTAGCTGCAAGATGACCGCCTGCCGAAAAGCCCATGCAGAAAATATGGTTCAAATCGACATCGTATTCCTCCGCATGATTTTTTATGTAAGCCATAGAAGCCGCCGCCTCCAAAAGATTGGCAGGAAACGCCTTCTGTACCGTATACTTAAGGACAAAGCACTGAATTCCGCTTGCCAGAAGCGCAAAAGCAATCGGCTCGCCCTCTCTGTCGGAGACATAATCGTAGCCGCCTCCCGGACAAATCAGCACTGCCGGTCTTTTATGGAGTCCGATTTCCTCCGAATACTCCGCCGCAAGACAAATCAGCTCCGCTTTACATTCTTCTCTGGGAACTCCTGCCTTTTTAAATTCATCGATATCGTTTAAGCTTAACCTTTTATAAATCATGTTTCCTCCAAAAAGCCTTTAGTCTGCATTTTTTCGTGTTTTTGCTTGAACCGCCGCGCCTCTGCAGCCGCCGCAATCGGCGCACGATGGCATCACGCCTACAGAAGCGTCTCTCATCTCCTGAATAAGGCATACGGCCTGTGCGGCAATCCCCTCACCGCTGCCGGTAAAACCAAGCCCCTCCTCTGTCGTAGCCTTCACGCTGACTCTTGACACTTCCAGATCAAGCGCGCCTGCAATATTCTCACGCATTTTCTGTATATGCGGCGACATTTTAGGTCTTTGCGCAATGACGGTCGCATCAATATTGTCTATTACATAAAGATTGTCGCTTAAAATTTTTCCTACCTCTGCCAGAAGCTTCAGGGAATCAGCCCCCTTGTATTTAGGGTCTGTGTCGGGGAAATGCTTCCCGATATCTCCCAAAGCGCACGCTCCAAGCAGTGCGTCTGAAATTGCATGAAGAAGCACATCTGCGTCAGAATGACCCAAAAGTCCCTTTTCATAATCAATTTTCACTCCGCCGATAATTAAATCCCGTCCCTCTGTAAGACGGTGCACGTCATATCCGGTACCGATACGCATCTGTCACCTCACGCTCTAAAAGCCAATTTCCGTTTTTTCAAGTCCTGTCATATTATCTCCGAATAGGTTCCGAGATATTTAAACTCCTCTGTGTCATGCTCAAGCTCTGAAAGCAGCGTCCTGAACTCCGAAGAATAGACGCTTGCCTCCACGTCAAAATAGAACATAAACTCAAAGTCCCTGTCAGGAATCGGAACCGACTCTATTTTAAGAAGGTTAATTCCAAGAGCGTTAAACTTACTCATCACTCTGTACAGCGCGCCCGGCCTATGGTTTATTATCAGCATTACAGAGGTTCTGTCCGCTCCCGGATAAACCTCAAGATTTTTTGCAAAACAGATAAATCTTGTGTAATTGTTTCCCTTGTCCTGAACGCATTTGGCAAGCATCGAAAGACCGTAAAGCTCCGCACAGGAGCGGCTCGAAAGAGCGGCGATATCGTTTCTGTCAGACTCGGCAACCGCCTTTGCAGCCATCGCTGTGTTCTTTACTGCCGTAACCTTAACTCCCGGAAGAGTTTTAAGGAAGCCCTCGCACTGGCTGATTGCCTGCTCATGGGATATTATCTCTTTAATGTCCTCCAATTTACAGCCCGGCTTAGCCATCAGATTGTGGTCTACCTTAAGCCTTAAGCTTCTGACAATATAAAAATCATGCTTGATCATCAAATCGTAGGTAAGCTTTACGGAACCTGCCGTGGAATTTTCAATTGGAAGAACGCCGTATCTGCACTCTCCGTTTTCGACAGCATTGAAAACATCTTCAAAATTTTTGTAGAAGGATATGTCCGGGACTCTGAAAAACCTTGTCGCCGCAATTTGGCTATAAGCGCCTTCGACGCCCTGACAGGCAACCGACGCAAGCTGCGGAAACTGTTTCTGGGTTTCAGCAAGCGCCTTTTCCACGCTGTCAACCTGTTCGCAGTGAGGATTAATGATGTTCTGCTGGTATGCCCTGCTGATTTCCAGTATCATGGCATAGAGACTCCTGACGTAGCCTGAAAGCTCCTCTCCTGCCAGCTCGCTTACTCTTGTAAGAAGCGCTCTTTCCCTGCTTTCGTCCATTGGCTGTCTGTTGTTCTTTTTTTTGTATTCCGCAACGTCTGCGGCAACGCTCATTCTCTGCTTGAACAGCTCAACCAGCTTGTTATCTATCTCATCGATTTTTTTCCTGCTTTCGTTAATATCAGTCATTTTTCCTCCGAATTATCGCCAATGCGTTATAGCGACAAAAGCCACCCTTATACATTTATAATACTTTTCCGTGATTTTAGCAAGTAATTTAGTCAGTATTATGATTAATTTGCATATAAAGAAACCCTCTGTTAAAAATTCGTTCTGCAAACCTTTAACAAAGGGTTATTATTTTATTATTCAGCTAGTTCAAAAACAAGCTTTACGCCGCCGTCTCACTGAGGATTGCTTTCCAAGAAAACGTTTATAGCGGATACAGTAAGGTCATAATCCTGCTTAACCTTTTCAAGCATTTCATTAAGCTCCGTCTTGGACGGAACGTGATGCTCGCGAAGCGACTCGGTAAGATTATTGCTCGACTCAAAAAGTCTCGTTATGCTTAAATTCTGGCAAACTCCCTTAAGCGTGTGAGCGGCTCTGAAGGCCGTTTCATAATCTTCTCCCTCAAGAGACGAGCATAAAAGCTCATAGCTTTTATCATTGGGAAATTTAAGGACAAACTTGGTAACAAGCCTCTCTGTCATCATGCGTCCCAAAACATCTTCGTAGTCTCCGCCAAACGCAGCATAAACCTCTTTTAACGTCATTTCAATTCTCCTTTAAAATATTGTTCATGCAATTAATCCGGTTAATTTGCTGTTTCCGTCATTTCATGCTCCTCGCGCTGAAGAGCCTCTTCCGTCATTCTGATAATTTCACTCTTGTCTCTTTGGGAAACCGAACCGTTTTTAACCTCGCTTCTGATAAGGTCCGCATTCTCCTTAAGACACTCCAGAAGAAGCGGATTAAACGTGCCGCACTCTCCGTTTAAAATCATCTCAATTGATTTTTCATGGGAGTACGCCGCCTTATAAACACGCTCGCTCGTCAGCGCATCGTAAACGTCTGCAAGACTGACTGCCTGTGCGGAAATCGGAATTTCCTCTCCCTTCAGTCCGTCCGGGTAGCCCCTTCCGTCCCAACGCTCATGGTGCCAGCGGCAAATTTCCTTTGAAACCTTTATCATCGGCTCTTCTTCATCAAAAGGGATTTCTTCAAGAAGAGATGCGCCAAGCGCCGAATGGGTTTTCATTACTTCAAATTCCTCAGGCGTGAGCCTGCCCGGCTTATTAAGGATATTGTCCGGAATTGCAATCTTTCCGATATCGTGAAGCGCCGAAGCCATTGAAATCCTTTCGATATCCTCTTCGGTCAGATCATACTTATCGGTTTTCTGCTGTATACAGCGAAGCAGCGTGTTTGTAATAATATTAACATGCAGGACATGGAGACCGCTTTCACCGTTACGGAATTCAACAATATGGGAAAGAATGTTTATCATCATATTGTTGCTCTTCTGTTTTTCATATATCTGGTCAACGACCATCTCAATGAGCTTTTTCTGCTTTGCATAAAGCTTAATGGTATTGTTAACTCGTTTAAGGACTACCCCTCTGTCAAACGGCCTGCTTATGTAATCCGAAACGCCGAGGTCAAAAGCCTGCTTAATGTAAGACGTGCCGTTTTCGGCTGAAATCATTATTACCGGAAGCGAATGTATAAGCCGCTTCTCATTCATTACCTCAAGCACCTGGAAGCCGTCCATCTCAGGCATCACTATGTCCAGAAGGACAAGCGAAATGTCCGACGCATGATCCTCCATCAGTTTAAGACCGTCTGTACCGTTTTCAGCCTCGAGAATCTCATATTTATCCTTAAGTATTTCCGACAGTATTTCACGGTTCATCTCTGAATCGTCTACAATCAGAATTTTATCTGCCACCATATCAGTCAGATACCTCCTTAGTCAGCAACTTTTACTTATAAGGGAGCAATACCATGCTCATATAAAAAGCACACATTACTATTTTACTTAATTACCCTTTAAAAGTCAATAGAAGAAAAAACTGCCTGAAAAATATCAGTGTAGGATTACAATACATCTGTTACAACTGAATAATTAAAAGACGAAGATACCTCTTCTGTGTTATACTTTCATCAC
>CANRAZ010000064.1 GCA_947628705.1 uncultured Lachnospiraceae bacterium
GATGAAAGTATAACACAGAAGAGGTATCTTCGTCTTTTAATTATTCAGTTGTAACAGATGTATTGTAATCCTACAAACCATGCCTCTGCCTGTGGACGATAGAGGTAGATTTTTTTGACACCTTGTGGTAGAATGACCTCAATATCCCATCTTTTGACAGAAAGAAAGGAAAAGAAGGAAATGGATCGTAGAATGAAAAAACAGATTCTGATCGGATTGCTCATCGCGGTCATGCTGCTCGTGCTGACGGGGTGTGGAGCAAAAGACACACATGGGATCCCCGAGAACGGAGAAACGAATCCCACCGCGGCGGGCGGCAAGGAGGATACCGGTAAAGAGGACACCGGTAAGGCCGACGCTGGCGAAGCGGATGACAGCGATGCGGATGACGTCGAGGACAATAACGTCGAGGATAATGACGTCGCCTATAAGCTTCCGGCAGGCGCTTCGTCCGAGTATGAACTCTATAAAACCGTTTTGGCTTATCTGAATAACGGGTTTCATTCGGATGACCTCAAGACTGTTTGCGACCCGGTGCTGACGATGGTCTTTTTCTCAAAATGGGAGGAGAAGGAAGATAAGATTTTTACTCTCGGCATGCAATACGACGAAGCATGCGACCTTATCGCAAGGCTCAGCGCTAAAGCGGCGCAGATGGACGCGCCTTATGATGAATACGGAGAGCTGGAGGAGGATCTGATTGACTTTGACGCCTTTGAAGAGGAATTTCCTGAAGGGATGCGCGGGCAGATCGAACAGAACCGGAGAGACTTTGAGAATTTCATCGTTGACATTTTCTATATGGAGTCCGACTTTTTCCATGACGGGGAAAACCCTTTCTACACTGATCCGACTGAATGGGAGGTCAAGCAGGAGGGCGAATATGAGGTTAAGGAATATCACTCCAACGACTGGTGCGACGACCTCTATGACACATTTCCGAAGGTTTATGAAGTTTCGCTTGGAACATATATCGATTATGAAGCCACCGAGATGTGGTTCTATTATACGCAGATTGACGGACGGTATTATATGCTGAGCTTTGGCTACGCCGTATCCGGTATCGGAGGCTGAGCGGCTGCACACCGGCCCTGTATATCAACAAACGACCGCTCATGCTTGAAGGGCGGTACTACTAAAGGATTCTTGGTTTCCGGAAAATTCGGCATAGTCGTGAAATGCGGCTATGCCCTTTTTTGCTCTTTATGGGGACGGATAGCCCTTATTGAGCATACGAAATGTGCGAAATATTTAAACTATGCTAAATAAGCAGACACAATCATGCAATACCTGTTACAACAAATCACTTGCCTCCCTAGCCAGAATGGCAAGACCCAAGCCGGCTTGGCAAAGAGTATGGCGCTTCTCAGTCCACTCTCTGAAAACGGCTAAAGCAGTATTCCACCGTTGATATCGGTAACGGTGAAGTCCTTACTGCCAAACAGGTCAAGAAACTCCAAAACGCAACGCTCAGATTAAAGAAGAAAAACTTATCTTAAAAAGTGATTATCTACATTATTTTTCCCCCTTAACACAGCTTTTCCTTTCATCAATTATCTCCTTCGCTCTCTTCAAAACGGGAAGCTCCCTGTTGGCAACAAGCCTGCCAAGCTTTGAATCCGAGCATCTATCATACTCTTTTACCGCTTCTTCGTAGCTTAGCTTCAAGGTTGACAGATGATAGCAATCAATTTCCTCTTGGGTCAGATTCTTTTCCCCAAAAGAGACGATTTTACACAAGAAATAATTATTGACGTTATGCCTGTGAATCAGGTTATAGAAGTCGCTTACAACTCCTATTTTGCAAATCACATCAACATCTGCGCCCAGTTCTTCCTTTAGTTCTCTTTTAATTGCAGCAATCAATTCTTCGCCGTCCTCAACGCCTCCGCCCGACGTTTCAATCAAAGTGGCCTTTCCAAAATCATCGTCCCGAACCGCCCTGACAAAGTAGAAATATCCTTCATCGTCAAAAACAATTGCCCTCGCAATTTCTCTGTCATGGTCTGTGTACCGAAACGGCCATTCCGTGTCCTGAAGTTCCAATTTAAGTTCCATATTTACATCCTTTCCGGTTTTTCTGCTATGTTAAATTTATTAAATAATCGTGCGCGCATCGGCAATTAAAGCAATCTCTTGCCTTATTTTAATCGTCTCATTCTTTCATACTTTATCTCAATTCTGTCGAGAATCCCCTGTACGCCCACATTTTGGTGCGTAAGGTACATTCTTGTCACATCCTCAATAAAGGTTTTGTCCGCACCGGTCTTTTCATATATTGCCTCTAAGGACTTTCCTCTGTCGATATACCTCATGATCCTTTTGACTAGGGCATAGACTTCTTTATTGTCTCTTGCTCCTTTACCATCTTTGTCCTCTTCATTATCTCTTATTTCTTCAGCGCCTTTAGCATCTTTACTATCCTTGATCTCTTTAAGTTTCTTTACACCTTTGCGTCGTGTTGTAAAATACTGCCCGGAATCACGGCTGAGATCTGCGGCCTTTGCATGTCCGTAATAAACCCTGAGCGGTTTTTTTGCAAGCAGCCGCTGCCAGCTTCCGTATATCTGCGTGCCCTTATGCATCTCCATCTCATAAAGCGGATTCAGGTCTCCGACCAGCAGTTCGCCCTCATCAAGCCACAAAGATATGCTGTCATCACTGTGACCCGGAGTGTGCAGAATCTCTCCTGCAATTCCGATTTTTTCAAGAAGACCCCTGCTTTCGGCAATTGGTACGATTTTAACCTTACTGTCATCAATCGGCATAAAATCTACCTTTTTATCCTTGTCAAAAACTGCGTCCGCAAAATGGATATATTCCCTCTGGACGTCAAAAACAACAATTTCAGCTCCTTGCTCTGCAACATTCTGTGCAATTCCCATGTGATCCGGGTGAAAATGAGAAATAAAAACATACTTTATGTCCTGAACGGAAATGTGCTTCTCACCCAAAGCCCTGCAAAGCAGCGGAAATGTCCCTGCCCAAGCCGTGTCAAAAAGAATATACCCGTCAGAGCCTCTGATTAAATACGTGTTTGTGCTTGAATATCTTAATTCTGTTACCATAATCTCACCGCAGTCCGGCCTAAAAATTTTGCGTACTAAGCCGCCGTCTGTTCCGTGATTACATTTTATCCGAACGTATGCAAAAAAGCAAGATTACTTCATCTGCCTGAACCGTTATAATGACAGCCTTTGTCATCTTAGCGCCACTCTTACAGCATCAATTCTCTCTCAAACGCTCAATTTGCAACATTTAACATTTTTATTGCACTGTAAAATAATCCGACCGAATCGACTATAAGAAAAATAACGCCTTTTAAGCTCATTTTTCCTCGTCAGCGCAGGAGTCCGTATCAGAAACACATCTCAAACTATTGGCAGCCCATATCTTGACATAGCCCTCAAATAAGGTTAATATACAACCGGCAGGCTAAAGATGAAAGGCTGTTATCCAACCGGCAGGCTAAAGATAACGGGCTGTTATTTGACCGGCGGACCGGAGGTAAAAACAATGTTGAATCAATTCTCAAGAACAGAGCTGCTTCTGGGAAAGGACGCCATGGAGGCTCTGGCAAAATCACGGGTTGCTGTGTTCGGACTCGGCGGTGTCGGGGGATATGTCTGCGAGGCGCTTTGCAGAAGCGGAATCGGGAAATTTGACCTCATTGATGATGATAAGGTGTGTCTCACAAACATAAACCGGCAGATTATTGCAACGAGAAAAACAATCGGCAGATTTAAAACCGAGGTTATGAAGGAAAGGCTTTTGGACATCAATCCCGATGTCACGGTCAACATACACACCTGCTTCTTCCTGCCCGAAAATGCCGATGATTTTTCCTTTTCTGACTATGATTACGTTGTAGATGCCGTTGACACGGTTTCCGCAAAAATATCGCTTGTAATGAAATGCCAAGAAACAGGCACTCCGATTATAAGCTGCATGGGTGCAGGCAACAAGCTTGACCCTACTGCTTTTCGTGTAGCCGATATATTCAAAACCAACGTGGATCCGCTTGCAAAGGTAATGAGACGCGAGCTGAAAAAAAGAGGCGTCAAAAAGCTTAAGGTCGTTTACTCTGAAGAAAAGCCCATTCATCCGCCGGAGGACACGACGGCAGGCTGCAGGTCAAACTGCATCTGCCCTCCCGGAACTAAAAGACATTGTACGGACCGAAGGGATATCCCAGGAAGCACATCATTTGTGCCTTCCGTTGCAGGGCTTATTATCGCAGGCGAGGTTATAAAGGATCTGACAGTAAACTCAAATTCAAACCCAAAATTACAAATAGCTTCGCAGGGAAAATCAAATAAAGATTTGCAAAATAATTCAGATGGGGATCTGCCGGCATGAGCATTGAAAGAACAATTGAAGAATTAAGTAACGATTCACGTGAAAAACATATCATAGACATAAGAAGCCGTGACAATTTTGCAAGAGGCTCATATCCGGGAGCGGAAAATATCCCTGTTGAAGAATTTGACGCCGAAAAAATCGCCTCGACTTATAATGGGCCAATCTACCTTTTGTGCCATTCAGGCGTAAAAACTCCTGAAATTGCCGAAGAGCTTGAGGACTTGGGCTGCGAGGCCTACAGCATATGCGGAGGTTATCTCAGCTTTCTAAAAATCAAGCTTCAGGAAATGGCAGATGACAGTGAAGAAAAGCAGACCGAAATCAAAGAAAGAGCCGAGCAAAGCATAATAAAAAAATTCCGCAGGCAGCTCTGGACTCCTTTTGTAAGAGCAATAAAAGAATACAGTCTTATTGAGGACGGCGACAAAATCGCAGTCTGCATTTCCGGCGGCAAGGATTCCATGCTCATGGCAAAGCTGTTTCAGGAAATGCTCCGTCACGGAAACAAGAATTTCGAAGCCGTTTTTCTTGTTATGAACCCGGGATATAACGAGCTTAACTATAAGGTCGTGACCGAAAATGCAAGAATTCTCAATGTCCCGATTGAAACCTTCCGCACTGATATATTCGATATTGTTGTGGATCAGGGCGGTTCGCCGTGCTACCTCTGTGCCAGAATGAGGCGCGGATATCTTTACAGCCGGGCAAAGGAACTCGGCTGCAATAAAATTGCTCTCGGACATCATTTCGACGATGTAATTGAAACTATACTTATGGGCATGCTCTATGGCGCGCAGATACAGACCATGATGCCCAAGCTCCACAGCACAAACTTTGAGGGAATGGAGCTTATTCGTCCTCTGTACCTGGTCCGCGAGGCTGACATTATCAAGTGGCGCGACTACAACAATCTGCACTTTATACAATGCGCCTGCCGTCTTACCGAAAGCTGTGCCTCATGCGGCGGAACCGAGCAGGGCTCAAAGCGAAACACCGTAAAGGATCTCATTAAACAGATCGCTGAAAAGGATCCGCAGATTGAAATGAACATTTTCAGAAGCGTTGAAAACGTCAACCTGAAAACCGTAATCGCTTATAAACAAAATGGAATTAAACACCATTTTCTGGAAGATTACTAAAACACCTGCCACCGGATTTATCAAACATTTATTTTGCCAAAGGAACGCAAAGCGACATTACAATTTCAGGATAGCCGCGCTGTAAAGCAAAGCGTCCCCCTGAAACTGCACTGTCACATTTTAATGTACCTTGACACGTTAGCCGCCGCATATCATTTAATCATTATTTTCCTTGCAACGCTGATTCCAGCCTTATAAGGCAGCGGTCTTAACGCTTTATCCGCTTCCTTAAGCTTCTCACGGATGCTTATGTGCTGAGGACAATGCTTCTCACACTTTCCGCACTCCACGCACTGTGAAGCAAAGCTTGGTTCCTTGGTCATACCCATGTTTCTTGCATATTCAAAACGTGCCGATGCCTTGCTGCCTTCTGTGTACATAAGGTTATAATGGTAAAAAATTCCGGGTATATTCACTCCCTTAGGACAAGGCATACAGTATCGGCAGCCCGTACAGCCCACCTTTTCCTTTTCTCGTATAATCCTTTTGATTTTCTCCACGAGCTTCAAATCATCTTCCGTAAGATTGCCCGGTTCTGCATCAGACGCTATCCTGATGTTTTCCTTCAGCATTGCCTTTGAATTCATTCCGGAAAGAACGCAGGTTACTCCCGGCTGATCCCACAGCCAGCGCAGTCCAAGCTCGGCAGGCGTATACTCCTTCCCGCTTGCCTCAAGCAGCTTCCTTGCCTTTTCAGGCAAATTAACAAGCTTGCCTCCCCGAAGGGGCTCCATAATAATGACAGGTATACCCTTTTTCTCCGCTGCTTCAAGTCCCCTTCTTCCTGCCTGAATGTGTTCGTCCAGATAGTTATACTGAATCTGGCAGAAATCCCAGTCGTAGGCATCTAAAATTTTCAAAAACATTTCAGTGTTTCCATGATACGAGAATCCTATATTTTTAATTCTTCCGTCATCTTTCTGCTTTTTTATCCAGTCTTCAATTCCAAGCTTTTTAAGATGCTCCCACTCGGAATAATCCGTAAACATATGCATCAGGTAATAGTCGATATAGTCCGTTCGAAGACGCGAAAGCTCCTCATTAAAGGTTTTGTCGATGGACGCCGAAGAGCGCATAATATACTGCGGAAGCTTGGTTGCTATGTAAACCTTGTCACGGCATTTGTTCTCGTCCAGAATCCTGCCGAGACATTCCTCGCTTCCGGGGTAAATATAAGCGGTATCAAAATAGTTTACGCCCTTCTTTATCGCATAAAGAACCTCCTTTTCAGCCTTCTCATAAATAATGCTGCCTCCCTTTTTCGTAAATCTCATGCAGCCGTAGCCAAGCTGGGAAATCCGGCTGCCGCTGCGGTCAAGCCTGTACTTCATCTCTCTCCTCCTTTTCTATTATTTGCTTTTATTTTACTGTCTGTCGCGTCATTTGGCATTTAACGGTCAGTTTTTCTTCTGCTTTTCTTCTATCATATGTGAAATTGCAGAGACGGTCTGCTCCTGCTGATTTTCTGCGCTTATGCCTGCCGCGCCGTCGCCCTTCTGCTTTCCATAATTTCCAAAGCCTGCGTGATTACCGCCCTCAATTTGAAGCTCCGTATAATCAGACGGCATATATGCCCTGCCCGATTCCACCTTTTCCATGTTCAGCACCTTATCCTCGCTTCCATAAACAGACAAAACGGAAAGGGCGTCATTTTTTAAATCCTTCGTGGGATATGCCGCCAAGAGTATCAGTCCGTCAAAATCTTCTATATTATCCGAAACGCAGGAAGCTGCCATAGCTCCGCCGAGAGAATGACCGGCAAGATACCAGTGCTCATAGGTATATTCTTCCATTATGTTTTCAGCTTTATCTGCTCCCAGAAAAGCGAGATTGCATGGCATTTTAACCAGAAAGCAGTCTGTCCCCTGTTCTGCAAGACTGTACAAAAGGGGAAGATATGCTGTGTACTCCACCTTTGCTCCCGGATAAAAGACAACTGCATTTTCCTCTCCCGGTCCGTTAAGATAAAGGCCTTCCTCCACTTCCGACACATTCACCTGACTGTCGCCATCTAAAAATGCCCTTACGCTTTCATCGCTGTGATAGTAGTCGTTTACGTACCAAATACAGCCTGCCGCGGCAATTATCAGAATCAGCGCAGGAATCCAGAATTTCTTAAGCTTAATAATCGCTTTTATCCTTGATTCTTTTTTCTTAATTGCTGTTTTCTGCGAGCCTTCTTTCATTTCCATTCACAACCTGCATATATTTAATTTCGGGTTATTTGTCATCAATTCTTTTAAATTCATGCCTATTCAGATATTACTGTCAAACAAAATCGTGGAGCAGTACCTCTCGCCTGTATCAGGTGCTAGACAAACCACGTTTTTGCCCTTTCCCAGCTTCCTTGCAAGCTGCAATGCTCCCCAGACGTTAGTGCCTGCGGATATGCCTGCAAGCATTCCCTCCTCACGGGCCAGTCTGCGTGCAGTATCAAGCGCCTGCTCATCGCTCACAATAATCACCTCGTCGTAAATATCCGTATCAAAATTTGACGGCACAAAGCCGTCGCCTATCCCCTGCTGAAAATGCGTTCCTATCGGTCCTCCTAAGAGTGCAGGAGCGTTCTCCACCTCAAGAACCGCAATATGTACATTGGGGTTATGCTCGCGAAGCGCATGTCCGATTCCCGTAATCGTACCGCCGCTTCCGTAGCCTGAGCAGAAGCCGTCAATAGTAAGACCGTCCATCTGGGAAATTATCTCCCTCGCTGTTTTTTCATAATGAACAGCCGGATTGTCAGGGTTTTCAAACTGCTGCGGAACATAAACGTTCGGATTTTTTTCAGCATAGCCTAACGCATACTCAAGGCAGTCATGCACAGCCTTTCCAATGTCTCCGTCATCATGAATAAGCACCACCTCCGCGCCGTACTGCTTAACAAGCATACGTCGCTCTAAGCTTACCGAATCAGGCATGACGATTACAACCTTGTACCCTTTTACCGCGCCGACAAGCGCCAGTCCGATTCCCTGATTGCCGCTGGTTGGTTCGCAGATAATCGAATTCGGTTTAAGCTTTCCTGCTCTTTCCGCTGCCTCAATCATGTTAAGCGCAGTTCTTGTCTTTACCGAACCTCCGATATTTACAGCCTCATATTTTACAAAAACGTCCGCATCTTCCGGACCTGTCATACGGTTAAGTTTTACAAGAGGCGTATTTCCTACCGCCTCAAGAATATTATTTGAATACATTCAGCCTCCTGTATAATGCCTCTAAAAACATTTGTATGTCAGTATAGCATACGTTTGCACAAAAAAACAGACCTTTATTGAGTACAAGAATTTCGTTTTCTGCATTATTTGTATCACGCAAAAAGCCGGATGACAGTTCACCCGGCTTTCACTACGCTCTTTTTTAATTTGATTAAAAGCATCAGGTTAAAAAAATATGCTAAAACAGCTTCTTTATCGAACCCATTACTCCTGACGCCTTATCAAGCGATACCTTAGCCTTTACGCCTTCAATAACCTTATCGACCGTTCCGTCCGGAAGATCCACTCCCATAACCTTTTCAACGGTCTTTGCAGGCTCTTTTTTAAATTCCTCCTGCAAATCCTTGTCTTTTGTAATCTTCTCGACAGCTGAGCTTATCTTTTCTTTAATGTCCATCGCAATTTAACCGCCTTTCTGAAACAAATTAACGCATTTATTTTACACCTAAGAAGCCTCAAATTCAACTTATATTTTGTTGTGTAGATCTGCCGGACATGAAAATGCCTGCTGCCTGTATTGATTTTTCATGCTTCTGCCGTTAGAATATGTATAATGTACGATTACTGCCAAAGAAGGGAATATTTGATGAAAGATACGTTTAAGGACATGACTTCATACCGTATTAAAGTAATAGCTTTGATTTTGATGACGGTGGATCATTTTGCAAAGCTTGCAGGTCAGACCCTGCTCCTTACCATATTTCCTTTCGCATCTTTAAAATCCACTTATTTTATTGTCCAGCTTATGAGAGGCGCCGGCAGAATTGCTTTTCCTTTATTTGCGTTTATGATTACGGAAGGATGCTCCAAGACTCACAGTATGCCTCGTTACATCGGAAGGCTGTCCCTTTTTGCTCTTATATCAGAGCCTGCTTGTTATTTTTTCCTGAAGCACAGACCCGGTGAGGTGACCTTTAATGACTTTTTAATCAGTATTCTGCATTTTAAGCTGACAAATGTATTTGCGACTCTGGCGATTGGCGCCATTGCGATATATATTTGGCAGATGCTTTGCAAACACAAAAAACTTGCTTTTCTTTTTATACCGGCTTTAGTTTTATTGCTTTATCTGGCGGATTACATGGGAACTGATTATCATTCAAACGGCGTTATTCTTATTGTGGCTCTTTATTTTGCAAAAACAAAGCAGTTAAAGGCGGCAGCTATAATAATATGGTCGGTCTGGAAATATCTTTTCAACGGCTCATATACGGTTTTCGACCTAAGCTATATATCTTTTTACGATGTCATATATTTTATAGGCGCCTCATTTTCTTCCGTAATCGTATATAGTTACAACGGCGAGCAAGGGAAAAAATCTAAATGGAGTTTTTACATATATTACCCGGTACATATTTTAGTTCTGCATATATTCAGGGAAATATTGTAGCAATGTGCCTCCACAGACAAACATTTTTTAAAAATTCAAAGTATTTTATTGATTTTACCAATTTATCATGTATAATACATAGTGGGACGCGAGGTTTCCGCTTCCCCATAAGCAAGGAAAACCTGCAGGGGCATAAATCCTGCCGGTTTGAATTCTTAAATCCCAAATTATCAAAGAAAAGAGGTAAATGTAAGATGGCAAAAATCGATTTAACCAAGTATGGCATTACCGGAACCACAGAAATTGTCTACAATCCTTCTTACGAAATGTTGTTCGAAGAAGAGACAAAGCCTGAACTTGAAGGCTTCGAAAAAGGTCAGGAAAGCGAACTTGGCGCTGTTAACGTAATGACCGGTATCTACACGGGTCGTTCACCAAAAGACAAGTTCATCGTTGTTGACGAAAATTCAAAGGACACCGTATGGTGGACTTCTGACGAATACAAGAACGATAACCACCCAGCTACAATGGAAGCATGGAAAGCAGTGAAGGAAATCGCTATCAAGGAGCTTTCAAACAAGAGGCTTTTTGTCGTTGACGCTTTCTGCGGCGCTAACAAGGACACCCGCATGGCGATCCGTTTCATCGTTGAGGTTGCTTGGCAGGCACACTTTGTAAAGAACATGTTTATCCAGCCTTCAGCTGAAGAGCTTGAGAACTTTGAGCCTGATTTCGTTGTTTACAACGCTTCAAAGGCAAAGGTTGAAAATTACAAGGAGCTTGGTTTAAATTCTGAAACAGCCGTAATGTTCAACATAACAAGCCGTGAGCAGATTATCGTTAATACATGGTACGGCGGCGAAATGAAGAAGGGTATGTTCTCGATGATGAACTACTATCTCCCACTCAAGGGAATCGCTTCAATGCACTGTTCCGCCAACACAGATATGAACGGTGAGAACACAGCGATCTTCTTCGGTCTTTCCGGAACAGGTAAAACAACTCTTTCAACAGACCCTAAGCGTCTCCTCATAGGTGATGACGAGCACGGCTGGGACGACAACGGAGTGTTCAACTTCGAGGGCGGCTGCTACGCTAAGGTTATCAACCTTGACAAAGAGTCGGAGCCTGACATTTACAATGCAATCAAGCGTGACG
>CANRAZ010000065.1 GCA_947628705.1 uncultured Lachnospiraceae bacterium
GACCCTTTTTTTCCATATCTCCCGTCTTTACATAAGGAGGCTTTCCCTTTTCAGGCGCGGAATAGAAGGTGCCGACAAGAGGAGCCTTGATGATCTTTCCTATAGTTTTGGATGAAGCCTGACCGACAACGTTTCCTGTGTCTGCGTTTATTCCGTCTGTCGGCAAGCCTGCCTTAAAAGCCGGATTTTCCCTTTTAAGACAAAGCTTCTCATCCCCTATTTCATATTCGATCTCCGTAAGCTCATATTCCTCCATAAGCTCAGCAAGTTCTTTCATTTTATTCTTTTCAAGCATAACGCCACCTCCAAAGGAACAGTTAATCTTCCCACTTCTTAGTCAGTATGCAGGCGTTGTGTCCTCCAAAACCGAAGGAATTGCTGATTGCATACTTTATATCTGCATTAACGCCTCCGTCAGACAGGTAATTAAGGTCACATTCCTCATCAAAAACCTTAAGTCCCACGGTCTGGTGCGCATAACCCTCTTCAAGCGTTTTAACCACTGCAATTTCTTCAAGTCCTCCGGCTGCTCCGAGCGCATGACCTATCATTGACTTGGTAGAGTTAATAAGAAGCTTTCCTGCATGTTCTCCGAAAACCTTTTTTATGGCTCTGGTTTCATATAAATCGTTGTGGTGAGTACTCGTTCCATGGGCGTTCACGTAATCCACCCGTTCAGGAGTAATGCCGCCGTCACGGATCGCAAGCTCCATTGCCATCGCCGCACCGCTGCCATCCTCGGCAGGAGATGTAATATGATATGCATCACAGGTTGAACCGTAGCCTGTAATCTCAGCATATATCCTCGCGCCTCTCGCAAAAGCATGTTCAAGTTCTTCGAGTACAAGCACGCCTGCTCCCTCGCCCATAACAAAGCCGCTTCTTTCCTTATCAAAGGGAATTGAAGCCCGTACAGGCTCCGTTGATTCGCTAAGCGCATTTAAAGAAGAGAACCCTGCAATGCTTATTGGGCATATAGCCGCCTCCGTACCGCCTGCAAGCATAACGTCCGCATCTCCGTACTGGATGGTCCTTAATGCTTCCCCGATCGAATTGGTTCCCGTTGCACAGGCAGTCGTAACATCTATGTTCTTGCCCTTAAGCCCATAGCATATGGCAACATTCCCCGAAGCCATGTTTGCAATCATAGTGGGAATAAAAAGAATTCCAACCTTCCTGGGTCCCTTTTCAAGCAGATTTGAGTGTTCCTTTTCGAAAACATTCAAATCACCTACACCGGAACTGATTATACATCCGACCCTGTAGGCATCTTCTTTTTCAATATCAATTGCGGCGTCTTTAAGCGCCTCTCCTGCCGCTGCCACTGCAAAACGCGAAAACTGTCCCATGCGCCTTGCCTGACGTTTATCCATATAATCCTCCGGATTAAATTTTTTAACCTCAGCCGCAAGCTTAACCCTATAATTTTCGGTATCAAAGTAACTGATTTTCCCAAAGCCTATTTTACCGTTCTTTAAACCCTGCCAGTATTCAGGAACCGAATTTCCGATTGGCGTAACGGCTCCAAGTCCTGTTACGACTACTCTTTTTTTACTCATAACCAAGAACCTTCCTAAACAATTAACTTTAAACTATTTTAGATAGCTGCATCGCCGCTGCGGACGCGCTCCGTCACTATCCGTAATGCATTTTATCTCCCTCCCGGCTGCATTACATCGCCATTCCGCCGTCAACGCTCAAAACCTGCCCCGTTATGTAAGCCGCTTCGTCAGAAGCCAGAAATGCAACTGCGTTTGCAACATCCGTAACCGAACCGAAACGCCCCATAGGAATCTGTTTTTGAAGATTCTCTTTAATCTGTTCGGAAAGCACGTCTGTCATCTCGGTTACGATAAAGCCCGGAGCCACCGCATTTACGGTTATTCCGCGCCCTGCAAGCTCCCTTGCCGCTGCCTTTGTCAGTCCGATAATGCCTGCCTTTGAGGCAGAATAATTAGATTGTCCTGCGTTTCCGACAATTCCGCTCACGGAAGATATGCTTATGATTCTTCCGCTCCTTCTTTTTACCATTGATGCTGACACATGGCGTATACAGTTAAATGCGCCTTTAAGGTTAGTATCAACAACCGCATTAAAATCAGCTTCCTTCATTCTCATTATAAGACCGTCCCTTGTAATTCCGGCATTGTTAACAAGAATGTCAATACCGCCGAACTCTTCGAGAAGCCCTTTAATCATTTTTTCAGTTTCCGCAAAATCGGCAACATTGCACTGATATGCCCTTGCCCTTCCGCCTTCAGCTTCAATCTCTTTCACGGCATCTTCCGCAGCCGAAAGAGAACTGTTGAAGTTTATAATCACATAAGCGCCATTTCCTGCAAGCTTCTTTGCAATTTCACGTCCTATTCCCCTGCCGCCGCCTGTTACAAGCGCGACCCTTCCTTCAAGACTCATTTTTCTACCTCTGATTTAAATATTAATAGGGATATCCCCCTTGGTTATGTGTTCTTTAATTATGCAGTCCCTCCTGCAATGAATCCTCACAACTCATTTTGCCTTTATGATTCTTAGACTTTAAGTTTCTCCATGTCAGCCACGGTTGAAACATTCACCGTTGCCGCATGAGGCGCAATCTTGTTCACAAGCTTTGAGAGCGTCCTGCCTGGTCCGATTTCAATAAATGTGTTAACGCCGTGTGCAGTCATATTTTCAACGCTTTCAACAAAACGCACTGACGAGGATACCTGCTTTTCCAAAAGCTGCTTTATTTCTTCCGCTTCATGCACATAAGATGCCGTAACATTTGCAACATAAGGAATCGTTGGAGCAGCAATTTTTACTTTCTCAAGCTCTGCTGCAAGCTTTCTTCCTGCACCTGCCATCAAAGGCGAATGAAACGGCCCGCTCACTGCGAGCGGAACGACACGCTTTGCACCTGCCGCCTTAAGCGCTCCTGATGCGAATTCAACGTCTTCCTTTAGTCCGGTAATCACAGTCTGGTCTGTCGAATTATAATTGGCTATCCATGCGCCGTGAATCCCTGACAGCACCTTTTCTATTTCCGTCGGATCCATTCCAAGCACCGCTGCCATGCTTCCCTTGCCTGCGGGAACTGCTTCCTGCATGTATATGCCTCTTTTTCTGACAAGGGCAGATGCGTCATAAATAGACATTGCGCCTGCAAGCACAAGAGAAGAATATTCACCAAGACTGAGTCCTGCTGTCACACTGCAAAAATCCTTGCTTATTAAACCCTCCGACTTAAGAGCCTCCACAATTGCAAGCTCAGCAGTTACCAAAGCCGCCTGTGTATACTCGGTCAAGTTGAGCTTATCCTCTTCCTCGAATATGAGCTTTGCAAGATTTAATCCCGATGCTTCGGACGCACAGTCAAAAACGTCTCTCGATACCTGAAAGCTGTCATAAAAATCCTTGGACATCCCAAGCTTCTGAGCACCCTGTCCCGGAAAAATAATTGCATTCATTCCTTCGTCTCCATATCCCGATTAAAAATTTTCTGCATAAGCTTCTTTTTAAGTACGTATTTCGAAAACCGTATTTCAAAATACGTATCTTAAAATTCCAGCTTCAAAGCATTCGTTTTAAAATACCTGCCTAAACTTCCGCAAAACAACTGACGCTTCTTATGCATTCTTTTGCCTCTGACACCAGTTCTTTAATGATTTCTTCACAGCTCTGTCTCTTGTTGACAAGACCTGCAATCTGACCTGCCATTACTGTTCCGTTGTCAACATCTCCTTCAACCACGGCCTTTCTGAGCGCGCCGACTGTCATGTTCTCAAGCTCCTCAAACGAAGCTCCCTCGGCTTCCATTTTAAGATATTTATTCGTCATCTTGTTCCGCAGAGAGCGTACCGGATGTCCTGTGCTTCTGCCTGTAACCTTCGCATCTATATCCTTTGCCTTTTCAACCTTAGCCTTGTAATTCTCGTGAACCCTGCACTCATCGGCGAGAAGGAAACGGGTCCCCATCTGTACTGCCTCTGCGCCGAGCATAAGGGCTGCCGCTACTCCCCTGCCGTCGCCTATGCCTCCTGCTGCAATAACCGGTATGCCGACCGCATCCACGACCTGCGGCACGAGAGGCATGGTTGAAATATCTCCGATGTGTCCGCCCGATTCACATCCCTCTGCGATAACGGCGTCGCAGCCGAATTTTTCCATCATGCGTGCATTTGTTGCAGAAGCGACCACCGGAATAACCTTTATTCCGGCCTCCTGCCATGCTGCAAGATATTTTCCGGGATTTCCGGCGCCGGTTGTTACCACCTTAACGCCTTCTTCTATAATCACGTCAGCAACCTCGTCCGCCTCAGGACTCAAAAGCATTACGTTTACGCCGAAAGGCTTATCGGTCAGGGCCTTTGCATCTCTAATCATCTTCCTGACTGCCTCTGCCGGAGCCGCGCCTGCGCCTATTATTCCAAGCCCTCCTGCATTTGAAACGGCCGCCGCCAAGGTCCCTTCTGCTGCCCACGCCATTCCTCCCTGAATTATCGGGTACTTTATCCCGAGCATTTCAGTAATTCTTGTTTTCATTACTGTCAACCTTTCCTGTCCTCAATATATTTTACAAAATCTCCTACAGTCTCTATTGACTCCAGCTCTTCCGAAGAGATTTCAATTCCAAACTCATCCTCCGCATTTGAAACAAGCTCAAAAAGGTCAAGGGAATCCACGCCCAAATCCTTTTTAAAATTTGTTTCCTCAGTAATCTCATTACTGTCCAAATTGAGATTCTGCACAATCATTTTCTTGATTTCTTCAAACATTTTTACCTCTTTTCTGCGTGTAAAGAACATGCCCTGCATGTCTTTGAGCATGTCTCCTTGCATGCTGCCTGCAAATTCTTAACGCCATTTAAATTTTTTTGATTCTTTTTTTGCCAAACACATTAATCCGGGCGCGCTGAAACGCCGCCCTCTAAGACTTCACCACTCCATTAAAAGGGCTCCCCACGTAAGTCCTGCGCCAAATCCGGACATCACGATTTTGTCTCCTGCCTTCAGCCTTCCGTCCCTTGCCATCTCATCAATGAGAATCGGAATCGAAGCTGAAGAGGTGTTTCCGTAGCTTCCGACATTTATCGGCACCTTTTCCATCGGAATTCCAAGCTTTTTTGCAATGACTTCCAGCATTCTGCCGTTCGCCTGATGGAAAACAAACCAATCTATGCTTTCAACCGAAAGTCCCGATTTGTCAAGGAGCTTTGAAACCGACTCCGGCACAGTCCTGGTCGCAAAGGCATAAACCGACTTGCCATCCATTGCAAGAAAATCTTTTTGACAGTTCCCTTTATCCTCATCACAGCCGATGCAGTCCTTTCCGTCTGCTTCGCCCTCTGCTGTTTTTTCTTCTGACACTGCTTTTTTCGTCCAGTAATTAGCTACCGGGCGGCCCTTCATCACTATGCTGTCTGATTTTCTCCCGTCAGAATGAAGCACGGACTCAATGATACCCGCCGTTTCCGAAGCCGAAAATATTGCTGCTGCCGCTCCGTCTCCGAAAAGCACGCATGAGCTTCTGTCCGTGTAATCAAGATTTTTTGAAGTCAGCTCGCTTGCAACGACCAAGACTTTAGCCGCCATGCCGGAACTGATAAAGGCCTGCGCCATTGCCGAAGCATATATAAAACCTGTGCATGCCGCATTAATGTCACAGCACATTGCCGAAGTGTTTCCAAGCTGTTTCTGTATCTGGCATGCCATATTCGGATAGACGGTATCAGGAGTTGCGGTAGAACAGAGAATAATGTCTATTTCCTCCGGCAAAATCTCTGATGCGGCTATTGCTTTTCTTGCCGCCTCCACGCCAAGTGAAAGAGCAGTTTCGGAAACCGCAATATGCCTTTCTTTCATGCCGGTACGTTCGCTTATCCACTCGTCTGTAGTTTCAAGAAATTTTTCAAAATCCCTGTTATGTACAACAAGACTTGGAACCGCCCGTCCCGTTCCGATTATCCTTGCCCTCATTTTCTCCCTCCGAAAAATATTGTCAGAATGGCGCCGCCGATACATAGGCTATCACACTTTTGTTGATATGTCAACGTTTTATTGATATATCAACATTTTTTGCTGTTTCCTTGTTTTCCGAAATTCATTCAATCAATATATTATCCGCCAATATAATTCACACGGCAATCAGGCTCTCCTGCTTCAAAAAATTGCGCTTTCTCTGTTAATAATCCGTCATCACCATAAAAAAGCCAAACAAAAAAGCAAACAATTGGTTATCAGCAGTTTACTTTTCTTCCAACTTTTGTTATACTTTTTTTGTAGTGTCACCAGAGCTAATCCGGTGCGCATAACACAAACACTTTCAGGAGGGTATTATGAAATTTGGTTACTTTGATGACGCCAACCGCGAATACGTCATCACATCTCCGAGAACCCCTTATCCTTGGATCAACTACCTTGGTACGCAGGGCTTTTTCTCGTTAATTTCCAATACTGCAGGCGGCTACCATTTCTATAAGGATGCCCGTCTCCGCAGAATCACCCGCTACCGTTACAACAATGTACCGATAGACATGGGCGGACGTTATTTTTATATCAACGACAACGGACATGTATGGAATGCAGGCTGGAGTCCGGTAAAAACAGAGCTTGACAGCTATGAATGCCGTCACGGCATGGGGTATACAAAAATCAGCGGTTCTTCAAAGGGCGTTAAGGCTGACGTTACTTTCTTCGTTCCTCAGGATTTCAACGGAGAAATTCAGAAGCTCACTCTTACAAACAACTCTTCCGAAGAGAAGAACCTTAAGCTCTTCTCCTTCATTGAGTGGTGTCTCTGGGATGCTCAGGACGACTCCACAAACTTCCAGAGAAACTTCTCGACCGGCGAAGTTGAAATTCAGGGCTCTACAATCTATCACAAAACGGAATATAAAGAGCGCCGCGACCACTTTGCCTTTTACACCGTAAACGCAGAAATCCAGGGCTATGACACCGACAGAGAATCCTTCCTCGGTCTCTACAACGGCTTTGAACACCCTCAGACCGTTTTTGCGGGCGCTCCTTCAAACAGCGTCGCAATGGGCTGGTCGCCTGTCGCTTCACACTACATTGAAGTTTCCCTCAAACCGGGTGAGAGCAAGGATTATGTGTTCTGCCTCGGCTATGTTGAAATGCCTGCTGAAGAAAAGTTTGACACTTCAGGAAGCTATGACGACGTGATCGATTCAATCGGCTATAAGAAAAACATTATAAATAAGACAAAGGCTAAAGAGATGATGGCTCTCTGCGACACATCTGAAAAAGCGGACAAGCTCTTTGCCGACCTTTGCGCTTACTGGGACAGCCTTCTCGGGCAGTACACTGTTAACTCTCCTGACGAAAAGCTTAACCGCATGGTTAACATCTGGAACCAGTATCAGTGTATGGTAACCTTCAACATGTCGCGTTCCGCTTCTTATTTCGAGAGCGGTATCGGAAGAGGCATGGGCTTCCGTGATTCCAATCAGGATCTTCTCGGATTTGTTCATCAGATTCCTGACCGTGCGCGCGAAAGAATCCTTGACCTTGCTGCCACAATGCTCCGTGACGGAGGCGCATATCACCAGTATCAGCCTCTTACCAAGAGAGGAAATCACGAGCTCGGCTCCAACTTCAACGATGATCCGCTTTGGATGATACTTGCCGTTGCGGCTTACATAAAGGAAACAGGCGATGTTGCAATTCTCGACGAAGTAATTCCTTATGAGAATGACGAATCCTTAAGCTCAACGCTTCTTGACCACCTTGAAAAGGCTTTCTATCATGTCTGCACCAAGATTGGCCCTCACGGACTTCCTCTCAGCGGACGTGCCGACTGGAACGACTGTCTCAACCTTTCCTGCTTCTCAGACAAGCCGGGTGAGTCCTTCCAGACCTACAACAATAAAGAGATGTTCACGGAGCCTCCTTTCTACAGCCAGAACGCTGAATCCGTAATGATTGCGGCGATG
The DNA here is from genome assembly GCA_947628705.1 of uncultured Lachnospiraceae bacterium. GTDB lineage: Bacteria > Bacillota > Clostridia > Lachnospirales > Lachnospiraceae > UBA3775. The sequence continues at coordinate 7,931 of CANRAZ010000065.1, forward strand.
TTCTGCTACATCGGACCTGAATATGCAGCAATGTGCCGCTTAAAGGGTCTTGAAGAGGAAGCTAAGAAGGCTGACGAAAAGGTTGCCGAAATGTGCAAGGCAACCGAGGTTTACGGCTATGACGGAGCTTGGTTCCTTCGTGCCTATGACCACTACGGCAAGAAAGTCGGTTCTGCCGAATGTGAAGAAGGAAAGATCTTCATTGAGCCTCAGGGTTGGGCAGTTCTTGCAGGAATCGGTAAGGACAAGGGCTATGACATCAAAACTCTTGAGAGCGTTGATAAGTATCTCAGCTATGAGCACGGTATTGTCCTTAACAACCCTGCCTTCACAAAGTACTTCGTTCAGTATGGCGAAATTTCCACCTATCCGGGCGGCTACAAGGAAAATGCCGGCGTATTCTGCCACAACAATGCATGGATCATCTGTGCCGAAGCTGCTGTGGGACACGGCGACAAGGCATTCGAGTACTATTCAAAGATCGCTCCTGCTTTCCGTGAAGAAAAGTACTCAGACCTCCACAGGACAGAGCCTTACGTATATGCTCAGATGATTTCCGGTAAGGACGCAAGGCTTCAGGGCGAGGCTAAGAACTCATGGCTTACGGGAACGGCAGCATGGAACTTTGTAGCAGTTTCACAGTACATGCTCGGCGTTAAGCCTCAGTATGACGGTCTTCAGATTGACCCTTCAATCCCAAGCGCTTGGGACGGCTTCACTGCTTCCCGTGATTTCCGCGGAGCGACCTACGCTATCACTGTTAAGAATCCTGACCACGTTTGCAAGGGCGTTAAGTCGATGACGGTTGACGGAAAGCCGGTTGAAGGAAACATCGTTCCTGTACTTGGCGCAGGCACACACACGGTCGAGGTTGTGCTTGGATAAAGTTAAAAACAATACATAATTAAGAAAGCGGAGTTCGAGGCAGTCCTCGTACTCCGCTTTTAATTGCTCAAATTCCACAAACAATGTTCCGGAATCCGTGATCCAAAAACATTTTTTATTTTCCGTCAATATACATATTTTTCCAGAAGTCCTTCTTTATATGCCGTCATTTTTTCTATGCCTTCCTCTGACATAAGGAGAACAGCCATACTCGGTTTTTTGACCAGGCATGGCTGTTCTCCGTTTTTTACTCGTCTTCGATCACAACATCGCTGTCATTCATGAAAGACAACTGGATCAACCCATCGGAGTATGTTTCGGCTTTTCCATTATATTTTATCAAGTAATACGGCAAGATTGATTGAAACCGCTCAGGACATGGTAATTGTTTTAGCTCAGATACAGTGTGAGAGACAAAATTCATTAAATCGTCTTTCTGATCTTTGCTGAGGGCCCTGTATAATCTCCGCCACTCGTCGGTAATTCCATTCTGCTCAAAATAAGAACGGAACATAATAAGTTCACGGGGCATGGCCAATAATTCATTAAACTCTTCAAGACTTTCTCCAAATGCCTTATAAAAAAAAGATGATCCTGCCGCTACAACACCTTTAGTTACTTGCAAGATTGCGGATATAGCCCGGATAGATTTCTTCGTCCAATTTTTCCCAATATAATCACGATCTGTTCTATCAATGGGGGAATATTTCATTGGAAAAGAAAATATCTGTATGCCAAGCTCCCGGTTCAAATCAATATTGATTCTGAGCCTTTCATAAAGGTCCTCCGGTTTATCCTTGTAGTTAAATAATATGTAATTTGAGATTTCTTTTATTCCGTGTCTATGCGCTGTACGCACTGCTGCACAATATATATCTTTGAGTTTTATATCATCAAACGCTATCCTTAAGGGTCGAATTGCAAGCCGTGCGATCTGAGTCATGTTTTCATCATTAATTCTTCTTCCATCTACACCCTGATTAAAATCTAAATAGCGCGCCCTTGCCGACTTGTTTCGATATTTTTCTATAATAGGAGATAACTCTGCATCATGGGCAAGCATATATTCAGCATAGTTATCAACGTCTTCCGAAGCTATAACAATCTCTAAAAATTTGTCTAACATATCTGCTGATTTTATGCGTTTCTTGAAGCTATTAAGATATGCCGCCATCTTTTTATTTAGAAATTCAGCCCGGTCTCCGTTTCGATACCGCATCATAACGACATTGTAATCGCCAGGATCAACATACTTAGCCCCGCGTCCAAATCCTGCCTCGCATAGATCATCAACAAGCGATTTTAAATCAGGCGTGTTGAGTACATTATTATCAAGCAGCAGTAAATGCCGCTTTGGCCCAAATTTTCTATCTATTGATTCGATCTGTTGGACTATATTATTTGTAATTTGAAAATCTGGCTCCAAAATAGGAACAGCGCAAAATGAACAATGATTCGGGCATCCTCGTGTTGTATAAGCAAAATAATTGTCTCCCGCTGGATATTTATAATCTACTTCTTCAAGAATGTCATAATCCAATGGAAGCTGATCGACATTAATATCATTTTTGTCTCCAACAACAGACGTATCGGTAAAAAGTCCTGTTAAGATATGTGCTCGATCGATGCCTGTTGCTTCTACTATTTTTTCTGGCATCAAAGATGCCATGATTCCCCCAACATAAAGCAAACTTACATCATCAAGGAGACGCATATAATGCTTAATCGTTTCGACAGAGATTGAAAAATCAAAAGT
>CANRAZ010000066.1 GCA_947628705.1 uncultured Lachnospiraceae bacterium
GATGAAAGTATAACACAGAAGAGGTATCTTCGTCTTTTAATTATTCAGTTGTAACAGATGTATTGTAATCCTACAGGGCAAAATATGCTTTTGTTAAATATATATTGACATCTATGTAATATGGCCTTATACTTATAGGCATGAAATGATTTCTTTATTATTAACTAGTCTGCTAGAGTTGGCTAATTATTAATTACGAAATCATACGTTGTGTTTATGACACAAATAACATATCTAGTTATAGCTTTAAAATGGAGGTTTGTTATGGAAAAAAGAAAAGCTGGCTGTGTTGCTTTGATTGTTTTGCTTGTAGTATTTGTTGCTTCGGCATATGCGGAGACCTATACAGGCGCAAAGGTATTTAATAAGGGATATTCGTATACTACTGGTGCAGGCAGTACGATTATGACGTGTGTTGGAGCTAATGATGCTTTGACAACTGGAGTCGGTTCGTTTGCGCCTACAAATAAATATGTTATTGAGTCCATGATTTACGTACAGAGTGAGCTTGATCAAGAATTTTCAATAAAAACGACATACGGTTCTGTCGGTCCGGGACAGGCAGTCACCGCTTTTAGCGGGCATGCAGTTGTTGATGGCGACTGCATGGTACACAGCGTTAAAAGATATAACACTAGCTCGGCTGATTTAAGCTACTCAAAAAAACCTGTTATTGATAAACTTGAACTCACGGTAATAACACAATCTAAGTAAAACATTCTTTATATATAAATGAAAATGTTCCCAGTTAAGGAGACAAAATATGTTTTATTTCAGTCTAAACGCCATGCTTATGAAGTGGAAGTCCGTGCTTTTAAACGTGGTTGAGATTGCGATAATTTTGTATTTGGGAGTTATTATTATATCAACGTATTTTTTGCAGAGCCGGAAATACGAGCCTTACCGTAAATTGTTGAAATCCCAAGGCGTAAGGGTTTACTTCGGCGAAGGTGAACAAGAGGAAAAAATTTCTTTGCTGAGCAAGGTAGAAAGCATTCATTATACGGTCACGTTTTCTGTTTATGCAAACGGCGTCAGCAGTTCGCAATTTCGCCTGCGCGGCATGGACGAGATGATGGCGGCGTACAAACCGGATATGGAAGACGGAATCTGGTTTGCGGATTACCGTGGCAAGGAGCCTCTTGCAGTTACGGTCACGGAAAACCCTTACGGAATAAAAACAGGAGATTACGTTGACATATTCATAGACGGTGAAAACGGGCCTGAGTATGTCAGCGCATACGTTTCAGGCGTTTTTAGAAACGGCGAGGAGTATGTGGACGGAAATACGTATAAGCATCCGGGAAGCATTCAGGATTATTATTTTCCGTATAATTCGGAGACGGTCCCGGCGGATAAGGAAAATCCGCTTATATTTATGAATCTTGAGGATGCAGAGAGATTACGCAGTAATTGCATGGAAATGGGAGTATATATTGAATATGCACCGGATATTACCGATGAAGAAATAAAAGCTAATGAAGACATACTGACCGAAACGGCATCAATAAATACATTTGAAGAGCTTCGAAAAAACAGTCTGGAAATAATAACAAAAAAAATTGCAGTTATTACGCCTATAGCGGTTGGCGCTCTTTTGTTTGTTACAATGAGCGTAATTTGCAGCAGTGCGATAGACACAAGCAGGGAGCTTAAAAATTATGCAATCTTCTTTATTCACGGCATGAAATGGAGAGACATAGTCAGGATAAAGCTGATTGAGGCTGTGACGGAAGGTCTGTTGTCACTGGCGGTCATGTATATTATCAGCAGGCTTGTTAATGCAGCCGTGCTTGGAAAGAATATTGTTTTTGAAATGGGCAGGATTCAGCTGCTGTACTGTTTTGGCATAATAATCTATATGGCAGCGGTTTCTGTTATAGTCCCGGCGGCAATTGTAAATAAAAGCAAGCCTGCAGGCGTGCTTAGAGATGCGGAGGTATAAACAGTGCTTTTAAACAATATCAAGAGCCTTTTTAAATCCTCTCCGCTTTGGATGATTTTTATACTTGCCGCACAATTTGCAGGCGTTATAATAATAATGCTTGCCTACTCTGTTTACTATAATAACCGGTACGAGCTTGAAGCGTCCGAATATGAAGGGAAACGTTTTTTGCTTACCGCCGGCGGAAGCAGTGAAGACGTTCCGCTTTCCGAAAAGGTCCGAAACGCCTTTCCGGAAATACTGTCAGGCTATGAAGACATTCTTGAAGAATGCCGGATTTCTTCATTTTTATCGGATGAAAACGGGGAAGTCCTTACGCAGCAGGAGATGCAGCTGCAGCATTCGATTATGACGCTGCCGATTTTAACGTTTTTTTCCGTAAAGGACGGCAGGTATGTTTTGATTGAGGATCCTCCTGAAAGATATATTGAAGGAAGAAACCTTAATGAGGAGGATTTTACCTCCGGGGAGCATGTATGCGTTGTTTCAAGGGAAGTAAGGGATACTTATGGCGATACCTTGGATTTATGCGGTCAGAAGTACAAAATAGTAGGATGGGAAAAAGAGGGTTTAGACGAGCTTCACCATTTAAATTTTTTCTCCCGTTACATGCTTCGGATTCCGGCTGAAGCTCTGCCTGAATCTGTAACAAAGGTGGAAATAAACATTTCCTTTAAAAAGGTGCTGCTGTCAGAGGATTACAAAATCCTGGGAGATCGTTTTAAGGAGGCTTTCGGCAGTACCGTTTCTGATATGTCGGAAGGCCACACAATAAATATTGATGCGGTAAAATCATTAAAGACCATGATGCTTGCCGTTTTGTTTATGGCGTTCGTTTCAGCATGCAACAGCGTAAAGTTTTTTGGATATATGCTTGAAAAGCGCAGAAAAACGACAGGCATTTATCTGATATGCGGCGCAAAAAGGAGTAAAGCGGCAGGAATATACATTAAGGAAGCTTTTCTTTTACAGGCGACAGCGACGGCAGCCGGTTTTTTAGTATATCTGAAGCTTATTCTGCCTCGCATGTTTGCCAAATATGAATACCTTGAGATGATTTTTGAGGATGTAAGCGACTGCGTTTTGCTGGTCGTTGCGTATTCGGCGCTTGTTTTAGCCGCTTCGTTTATCTCGGTTACGGTCAACGTGTACAGGACGCCGATACAGATAGTAAAGAAGACTTACGGAAAATAGCGCAGTTGATACTTGAGTAAGCTTTTGGATAATCGTCCAAAACGGAATAATAAGGAGGCTTGAAATGCTGTTTATAGAATATCCTAAATGTACCACCTGTCAGAAGGCGAAGAAGTGGCTTGAAGGGCACGTCTCTGATTTTGAGTGCCGCCATATTAAGGAAAAAAATCCAAGTGAGGAAGAGCTCAGGGAGTGGCAGAGAAAAAGCGGGCTGCCGCTTAGAAAATTTTTCAACACAAGCGGAATGCTTTACCGTGAAATGGATTTAAAGAACCGCTTGGAAAGCATGAGTGAAGACGAGCAGTTTAAGCTTTTGGCATCTGACGGAATGCTTGTAAAGCGACCGATATTGGTTGCCGGGGACGCCGTTCTGGTGGGCTTTAAAGAAAAGGAATGGGCGGAAAAGCTGTAGGCCGCTTAAGCGTAAGACGTAAATTTTAAAAGGCGGAAAATCAGGTAAAACCAAAGAAAAGCAGGCAAAAAGCCTGCGGCACAGGAAGGGAAAAGCTTATGCGCAGAACGGACAGAGAAGTAAAGGATTTTAATGAAATTGTTGAAATAATGAAAAAGTGCGATGTTTGCAGGCTTGCCTTGAACGGTGAAGCATATCCCTACATCATCCCCCTTAATTTCGGAATGACTGTAGAAGGAGAGCGCATCGAGCTTTATTTCCACGGAGCGGAAACAGGCACAAAGTATGACCTGATTGCACGCGACAGCCGTGCCTGCTTTGAGATGGATTGCGCGCACAGGCTGGTGACAGATGAAGAAACCGGAAACTGTACGATGGAATATGAGAGCGTCATCGGGCAGGGACGAGTTGAGCTCCTGCCTGACGAGCATAAATATGAGGCGCTGATGATATTAATGGAGCACTACAGAAAAGGCGATTTCCCTTTCAACAAAGCCGCTATGCCTAAAACCAAGGTTTTCAAGCTTGTGGTAGAAAGCGTGACAGGGAAGAGAAGGAAAACACACGTAAAATAAGAAGTTTTTATTTCTGCACCGTGTCCCATGTTTTTATTTGTCCGAAAATTAAAGAGCCTCTAGAAAAAATACGGAATAATATCCATAAGGCATATTCCGATGAGGAAAGAGGCAAGATTTGCCGCGAAAGCATAGACAACGCCTCGGCTTTTCGGTTTTTGCTTCTTTGCATGACGGTTTAAAAGGATATAGTATATGACGGCTTCAATCATAAAAACCAAGATTTCCAAAAGCGCATATTCAAACCGTAATCCGATATTAGGTCCGTGCAGGTAAAGCGCATAGTTCAGCAGCACGTTAAGGACAATTTGAGTCATCAGATTTGCGCCCAGAATAAGCAAAAGCTGAAACCTTTCTCTGTAGCCGAAAAACAGGGCGATAATGAGTTCAACAATAACCGTGATTATTATGCGCACGGCGAGTGCGGTAATTTCTTTTTTATAGTTATAGGACGCAGCGGCTTCAATTGCAATAATCCGATTGCCTGTGGCGGACGCATCACTGTCGGCTGCCATATCGAGGTTCACGCCTGACATATCCACCGTAAAATAGCTGTCAAACGCATAACGTTCAAGTATATCGCTCGCAACAAAAACGTTTTTTTCCGGGTAGTATAAAAGTATTTTGAAAACATCAGGAGGATAGTAGCTCCAATTAAATTTCCGAGTCTGCGGCAGCTGTTCTGCGAACTGAAGAAAGTAAAAGCCGTCAGAGTCCTTATATTCCGCAAAGGCCTTCCAGATATTGTAGTCCAGCAGCCAGTCAGGCTCGCTTCCGTCATCTGTCAAGGCAGTATTTTTGTTGTTTAAGGCATCGTCCGCCGAACCCGTCCATGCGCAGTGCGGGCCGACATTTTTTTCTTTAGAGAGCAGGGTTACATAGCAGAGCTCGTTTCCCATATTCTCAAATTCAATCTGAACGGATGGCTTCGGACCGGTATCCGCCGCTGCCTTTTCCGGCAAGGAGGTAATTAAAATCAAAAGGCAGAGTAGCAGGGTCAAAGTCTGAGTAAAACGGCAGATTCTGTTCTCGCCTGTTTTTCGGTTTGAAAATTTTTCCATCTTATTTGTTATATTCTTTTTTATTAATGAATTTGTTTTCATTCCCGTGACCTCCCACGCTATATTCGTTTTTATCAATGAATTTGTCTTCATTACCGCCACCTCCGGCGCCCATGCTTTTTGGATTAAGCCTTGCCCTTTACCTTTTCTTTAAATTTTTTAAGACATGCGTTCCAATCTGCATATGCCGCATCCTGTCTGTGATCCGGCAGTTCATATTCCTCATGGAGCCATCTTCCAAGATAATCCGTTACCTTTACGGCTCCGAAGTAGTTCAAGTGATCGCCCTTGTCCTTGGTGTCCTTTTCCCAACTGATTCCCAGTTCATCGCACAAATAATTAAAATCAAGAAAAGCAAGAGAATACTTATCCGCCATTTCCTGAATTTTATCGTGTCTTTCGCTGCTGCAATTTTTGTAGCTGGGAGCGCTTACAAGTATAAGCTCGGCATTGTTTTTACGGCAGACGTCTGCAAGGCGCGACAAGTAAAATTTGTTTACAGAGACTATATCGGAAACAAGCCTGTTGTCGTGCATATAGTCCTTTTTTTGCTTCTGCGCCTTGCTCGTGGTAACAAACAAACAGCCCTTAAGATAATTTTGCTGGGTAAATTCCTGCTTTAGAGTAAAATCCGCTGATGTAAGCGTCTTCCACCTGTCATGGAATTTTAACGCCGGAAATAATTCCTTAATCTCAGCTTTTATCCCGTTTGTACCGCTGCATGGTCTGAAAAGCGCATTTGTCTCAAGTATAACAAGCTTCGGACTCTGATTTTTAAAGGTTCTTTCGGCAAAATTCACCGAATCGTAAAGCGGCTGTCCTCCGGTTCCGCACACGTACGATGTAAAGCCGTAGTCCTCCCACATGTTCAGAGGAATAAAGCTGTTGTATGTTTCACTGTCACCTAGAAACAGGACGTCAAGCGAGTTATCCGGTTCTGCCAGGATCCCATTTGCGGAGACATTTGTCATTCCTGCCGCCTTGGTATTGTTTTTAGGGCGCAGAATAATACCTGCCGTCCAAAGCAAAACAATCAGCAGCGTGAAAAACATACCCGCCCTGAAAAGATTTTTTACAGCCTGTTTCATTTCTTACCCTTTCATTTTCTCAGAATCCTGCATAAATCGGCGGAACAGGCGCATAGCCCTCTCCGTATGCCCCGAATATAATCGCAAACAAAATCAAAGCATAGTATAACGCCCAGCGGAAAGCCGCAGGTCTTGCGGCGACCGCCTCTCTGATGTTTATTCCCTTTTCCTTTATCAGACTGACAATAAAGACAGCCAGTACGCCGACCGCCGCAATAACATAGTCCTTATTATCAAGACGAAGCTTAAGATATGTGCCGTTTCTAAACGATTTTAACGTGAAATCCGTGACCATTCTTTTAAACAGAGACAGTCCTGACCTGAGACCGTTTGCCCTGAAAAACAGCTCTCCGATAAAAACCAGAACCGTTGTTCTGACTATTCTAAAACAGGTATAGATCTTCCCATTCGCATTTATGCGAAGCTTCGGAAGCACCCTTTTTGAAATCGGTTCTATAAGGTTGCCGCCAAGAATCATGACAAAATGGTACATGCCAAAGAAAATGTAGCTGAAGGCAGCACCGTGCCACAGACCGTTGCAGAACCACACGCAGAAAAGCGCAACGGCTCCTGACATAAGCGGACCGTAATAATTTCCAATACGCTTTCTTGCCGCGGAAGTCAGATTTTTCAGCGGTTTAGACAGCGAGAGCGGATAAAAGATGTAGTCTTTAAACCACGTACCAAGCGTAATGTGCCATCTCATCCAGAACTCGGATATGCTTTTCGAGAAGAACGGCTGTCTAAAATTTTCAGGCATTTTGACGCCGAAAAGCTGTCCGGAGCCTATTACGACGTCCATAGTCCCGGAAAACTCCATATAAAGCTGCACGGTGTAAAGAACCATTCCCAGCGCCACTATTCCTCCGTCAAAGTTTATGTTCTTATCAAAGACGGTGAGAACCGCAAGGTTAAGCCTGTCGGCAATTACGGTCTTTTTCATATAGCCGAACATCATTCTCTGATATCCGAAGGCAAGCTCACTGTAGGACGTCCTTTTACACTCATAAATAGACGCCGCAGTATTTTCATACCTGCAGATAGGACCTTCCATTATCTGCGGAAAAAAGCTTATAAACATTGAAAGTCTCAGCAGGTTTCCGTCGGCTTCAATTTTGTCACGGTAAACGTCCACAACATAAGAAACAGCCATCAGGCTGTAAAAGGATATACCTATTGGCAGCATAAATCTGTGAACCGGCAGGCTGAACGAGCTGCCTGCCGCCGCAGCAAATTTATTAAACGATATCTCCGCAAAGGCAGAATATTTCAAAACCAAAAGCACGCCGATAAAAAGCGCCGCTGCCAAAACCGCAATTCTGCGCTTTTTTTTATTATATTTTTCCTTTAGTGCCTTTTTCTCGGTTTTTTCACAGCTTTTAAGTGCCTCTCTTTTCCGGCTGTTTATCCTTGCCAGCCACAGCCCGAAAAGATACATAAAAACAGTAGTAAACAAAAGCCAGAAAATAAGAGTCCTGCTCATTTTCCAGAAAAAGACATAAGAAAAAGCAAGCAATACAAACCTTCTGACCTTTACAGGCGCTATATTGTAAACAACCAGAACCGCCGGGACAAAGACAAGCAGGTAGCCGATATCGCAGTAAGACATCAATCCTCCTCCTGAAGCCTTACTATCATTGCCCAGATAGCCTTGGCGGAGTTAAAATTAGACGGGACAATCTCCACTGTAGGAACGGTCACGTCGAAGGCGTCTTCTATTTCTGCGACAAGAGCAAGGATTTTCATCGAATCAAGGTGATGGCCGTCTATCAAATCCTCGCACGTTTCGTAATCTACCTCCGGCTGAATATCCTCCAAAATTTCAATTAACTCTTCCATAACGAATCTCCTTTCCGGTCATTGTTGTATATTTATCCAAAAACCTGTCCGCAATCTAAGAATTAAGGACTGAGGTTTCAAAAGCTTCTCTTACAAGCTCGGCTTCGCCGCTTTCCTTTATCCTGACGACCCTCGGCAGCTGCCTGCTAAGAAAAAGAGCTATGCCCTCCGTGGCGCTGTAAGCTCCGGTATTTTTAAAGATAAAAATATCTCCTGCTTCCAGTTTTTTTATCGGAAGCTGTTTTACAAGTATATCGTTTACCGTGCACAGGGAACCGCAAAGGTTCCAGTTTTCCTCACCGCCGTCTTTTTTTTCCGGGAAACGCTTGTAATAAGGATGCTTCATCGCCATAGTCTGTCCGTAATATACGAGCTGATTGATACCGCCGTCAAGAATGGCATAGTTCTGTCCTTTGACAGTTTTTAAGTCCACGACCCTGCTTGCGTAGCTTCCGCAGCCTGCCGCAATGCTTCTGCCTATCTCAAGCACGGTCTTTCTTTTTAAAGACGACAATCTGATAAGCTCCGAAAAATCCTTTAAAAAGCTGTCTTCATCAAAGGCTTCCCCCTGAAAATAGAAAACGGGAAACCCGGTTCCGTATTCAAGCTCCTCACAGACAAAGCCCGTCTCCTCGTAAAGCCTGTCCATAAATTCATTGACATAGGCAATCTCCCGCGCGTCCTTTTTAAGCGAATGCTTCTGCGTACCTGAAAAATACTGAATGCCTTTTATGCAAAGGTGCGGATATTTTTCCCTGTTCCTACAAACAATCGCTTTCAATTCTGCTTCGTCCATGCCGAACTGGTTTCCGCTGCTTAGCCGCAGAAGCACATTAAGGTTTTTTCCGGCTTCGCCCGCCGCTTTTTCAAGCATATCAGCCTGCCTGACAGACTCGGCAGTAAAGATTCCCTCCGCAGGATTTGAAACGGTGTCTGCAATAACTCTTTTAATATATTCTTCGGTTTTATTTACCCCCGAAATGACAGTTTGCCGGTTTCCAATTCCGTATTTTTTACAAATGTCATATTCTCCGGGAGAACAGATTTCAAGCCTTTCAACATATTTAGCCGCACATGCCGTTACAAAGGTGTTCGCCTTAACGGCATAGCATAAATCAACTTCCTCCGGAAGCCTTTTTCTCAGGCTTTTTATTCTTTCGGCAAGAACCCTTTCGTCGAATATAAATAGCGGCGTGCCGTACTTTTCAACTGTTTTGATTGCACTCTCCAATTTTTACCGTCTCCTCAACATATTCTTTATATGCCCTTCTGTCTGCCGCAAGGTTCGCCAGCAGCTTTCTGTCAATTTTGCCGTTTTTTGTCATCGGCATTGTGACAAGAGGCTTTAACGCACCCGGAACCATAAATGCCGGAAGCTTCTCGGACATAAGCCTGTGCAGCTCTTTACTGTCGCAGCCGCCGACATAAAAGCCTGTCAGCCTGCTTCTCTTTTCGTCAAACACGCAGCAGCTTCTTTCCACTCCTTCAACGGACATCATCGAACGCTCGACCTCCTCAAGCTCAATTCTGTGACCCATATGCTTAATCTGAAAATCTTTCCTGCCGGCAAATATCAGCTCGCCTGCTTCGTTGTAGAAGGCGAGGTCGCCCGTTCTGTATACCGTCTCGGGGAACAGAGAATTTACAGGATTTACCACAAAGGCCTTTGCGGTTTCCGCCGGTGAATTGTAATAGCCAAGCGCAAGAGCGGTTCCTGCCACGCAAAGCTCTCCCGTTTTCTTCGCTTCCTTAGGAGATATAAGCCTGTCCTCACCGTCAAGCAGAAACACTCTCTCATTCGGAAACGCCGTCCCGATAGGAATCGCCTCCTCGTAGGCTCTGTCTCTGTCTATTACATGGTACGTGCAGTTGCAGGTTATTTCAGTCGGCCCGTAAAGATTGACAAAAACCGCCTCCGGCAGATGCTCCATCCACTCTCTCAAATGCTTTATCGGCATTACTTCTCCGCTGAAAAGCACTTTTTTGACCGTCCTCGGAACCTTGTAGTCAAGCGCATGGAAGGTCGTTATCAGACAAAGCGCAGATACCGCCCATGTCATAACGGTAATCTTTTTGTCGCAGAGGCAGTCAAGCAGCTCTGCCGGCTTGGAAAAAAGCTCCTTTTTTATTATTACGAGATTTGCGCCCGTTTTTAATGCCGAATATATGTCCTTTACGGACACATCAAAGTCAAACGGCGCTTGGTTTCCAATAATATCCCTGCCCGTTATGTCAAAAAGCTCTGTATAGATATCAATAAAATCGATTACGCTTCTGTGAGATACCAGAACTCC
>CANRAZ010000067.1 GCA_947628705.1 uncultured Lachnospiraceae bacterium
GACGGAGATGTCGTAAGGGTACAGTTTACATTAGGCTACGGCGCTGACATCGGCGGCTTCGGAGCGATGGGTACTAAAATTCCGGACGCAGAAACGCAGCCTGAGTCGGGCTATTTCGATACGGCTGACAAGGACGCTTTGACAAGGGCGGTATGCAGAGCCTTAAAATCGGGTTATTCGCAAAGAAGCGGCGTAAAGGAAAAGCTTTCGTCGGCGATGTCGGTTATGGAAAAGCTTAACGCCACTCAGTCCGAAGCAGACGCAGCGGCGGATGAGCTTAACAAGGCTGTAGACAATGCGGCAGTTTCAAAGCCGCCTGCACCGACTAAAACTCCAACTTTAACGAAAACGCCTGCTCCGACAAAAACGCCAACTTCAACAAAAACGCCGGTTCCGACGAAAACGCCGACGCCTGCAACGCCTGAAAACGGCACATCGCCTTCCGTGCATGAGCCTGCGGAGGTCACCGTTACCGTACCGGCAGCAGATACGCCGCAGGTCACGGATATTCCTGATAACACGCCTGCGCCTGACGGTTCCGAGGAAAAGGACAGTGAACTGATAAACGAGGTTCTGTCTGTGGCAGACGGAATCATAGACTGGAAAAAGAAGGATAACGGTTCTGCGGCGGAAGGAGAGCTGCTTAACGATGCTTTTCTTGAGCTTGCAGGTTCAACTCCCGGCGACTGGTTCCCGATAGGTCTTGGCAGGCTTGGGATAAAGGATAATTATGAGGGCTGGCTTGCCGTAACAAAGGACCGTGTGGAGGAGAGATATGCGGAGCCCGGAAGGCTGAGCGCGGCAAAAGCGACCGAATGGCACAGAATTTCGCTTGCCGTCTTAGCAATGGGAGGCGACCCTCTTAGCTTCGGCACGGATGAGAACGGCAATCCGATTAACCTCATTGCCGACGGTACCTATGACAGAGGAAAGACAACTCCTTTGGGCAGGCAGGGCATAAACGGCTGGATATGGGGGCTTATTACGCTTGACAGCATGAGGTACGAGATTCCTCAGGGAGCGTATTACTCGCGTGACGATATTATTGTTGAAATCTTATGTCGGCAGCTTCCCGACGGGGGCTTTGCGCTGAGCGGAAATTCTTCCGACCCTGATGTTACTGCAATGGCTGTACAGGCGCTTGCACCCTACTATAACAGCGAAAAGGAGTATTCCTACCTTCAAAGCAGCCTGAATTCCCGGACTGTAAAAAAGGTGAGACAGGTTGTGGAGGAAGCTCTTTCGTGCCTGTCGGAGCTTCAGCTTGAAACAGGAGATTTTAAAAGCTGGGGGACCCAGAATGTCGAAAGCACGGATCAGGTTGCGGTTGCGCTTTGCTGTCTTGGAATCGACCCGCTTACGGACGAGCGTTTTATAAAAAACGGCAGCACTCTTCTTGACGGCATAATGCGTTACCGCATGAGCGACGGAGGCTTTGCACATTCATTTACATATGACGAGGATAATCCCGACGCAAAGCCGGGGCAGTCAAACTCGATGGCAGGCGAGCAGACTCTTTGTGCCATGGCTGCTCTGTGGAGAAACGCAGAGGGAATGAGGACCCTTTACGATTTCAGGCAGGAGCAGAGCGGGGAGCTTAAAAAAGCGATATCTGACGTCGAGGCAAAAATAGAGTCTGTAGAAGCCAAACTGTGCTCAAACGAAGAAATCGGCAAAGGAAAGCTTGAGGAAATCCTTGAGGCATATTACAGAATTCCCGAATCGGAAAGAAATTATGTAAGGAACTATGCCGTTTTGTCCGAGGCGGCAGCGGCAGCCGGAGCGGATTTTGAAAAAATAGAAAAAAGCACGCTGCCGGCGGACATGGGCTCCCACGAAAGCATTGCCGACGGAAAAGTAATTTTTTCGGAAGCGGACTGCAGGGCTGCGGACGGACTGCCTGAAAAGCTTTCAACAGAGCAGTACGTGCTTGTAACGACTCTATTGGAAAAACTGAAAAATTCAGAGGATTTTGACGGTAAGGAAGAATATCTTAGCAGGCTGACTGCCGCAAAAAACGAGATTAGCAGGCTTCAGGAGGAGATTGACAGCATCAATGCCGAAATCAAAAAAAATCTCTATCCTTTTGAAAAGCTTACTTTAAGGGATAAGAAGAAGGTTGACGGCGTAGTGAGGCGCTACGAGGCGTTAAGCGATTATGACCGTAAAAAAATCGAACGGTACGAGGACGTTATAAAAGCCAAAACTAAAATTGACAATGAGCTTCGTGCTGTTATAATAGGTACAGCGGCATTTGCTGTTGCGGCTCTTATCTTTGCATGTCTTGTTCTCCGAATCAGAAAGAGACGGAGAAGAAAGGAACTGGAGATGGAAGAGCTGGCAGCTTTGTATAAGGACGAGGAGTAACCGATTGAAAAAGGATATACTTGCTTTGTGCGCAATAGCGCTGCTTATTGCGGTAATCGTAAACGGAACGGAAATACAGTCCGTTGACGAATACTATCTTACTCACATTGACGACATTAAGCCGGACAGCGAGACTGTAACGATAAGCATACGCTGCGACACAATACTTGACAATTACGGCGACCTTGATAAGGAACTTAAATCAGAGAAATATGTTCCTTCCGACGGAATCATTCTGCCTGAAACAGAGTACGTCCTGCGTCCCGGAGACACTGTATTTGACGTGCTTGACCGTGCGGTACGGTATAACAAAATACAGATGGAATATGAGGGAGCGGACAAAAACAGCTATGGCAGCGTTTACGTCGAAGGAATACACTGGCTCTATGAATTTTCATGCGGTCCGCTTTCAGGCTGGATGTACAAGGTCGATGGAGACTACCCGAATTACGGC
This sequence comes from uncultured Lachnospiraceae bacterium, assembly GCA_947628705.1. Classification (GTDB taxonomy): domain Bacteria; phylum Bacillota; class Clostridia; order Lachnospirales; family Lachnospiraceae; genus UBA3775. Next base: position 2,822 of record CANRAZ010000067.1, read on the forward strand.
TGTTCAAAGTATGAGCTGAAGGACGGTCAGAAGATTGAATGGGTGTACACCTGCGACCTTGGAAAGGACGTGGGCGGAGTCTGGCAGGGAAGGGGTAACTGAATGAAGGCATTTTCGGGCTATCATCCGCTGACGCTTTTAATTTATTTTCTGTCCGTACTGATGACCGCAATGTTTTTGTGGAATCCCGTTATACAGCTTGAAGCTTTGCTTGGAGCCGGTCTTTTTGCGGCGATGCTGCAAAACGGCAAAGAAACGGCAGGGGATATACTGTTTTATATTCCGCTCTTTATAATGGCGGCTCTTGCCAATCCTCTTTTTTCCCATAACGGGGTTACGATCCTGTTTTTTATGAACGGGAACCCTGTTACTGCGGAGGCCTTTATTTATGGAATAGCGCTTGCGGTGACGCTTATTGCGGTGCTTTTGTGGTGCAAGTGCTACAGTATTATTATGTCGAGCGATAAGTTCATCTATCTTTTCGGCAGAGCGATTCCGAAGCTTTCGCTTGTTCTTTCAATGGCGCTTCGTTTCGTACCTCTTTTTAAGAGGAGGTTTCATAAGGTCAGGAAGGCGCAGAGGGCAATGGGAATGTATTCCTCCAAAAGCTATACGGACAGGCTGAAGGGAACTCTTTTAACCTTTTCGGCGGTAACGTCGTGGTCGCTGGAAAATGCGATGGAAACGTCGGCTTCGATGAAGGCAAGGGGCTACGGGCTTGCCGGAAGAAGCAATTTCAGCATATTCAGATTTGCTCCGCATGACTTTTTATTGCTTGCCTTTAACGTGCTGCTGATGCTTGGGACTCTTATGGGAGCAGCTTTTGGAGAGCTTGAATTTTATTATTATCCGCAAATAAGCGGATCAAGCCTTTCCGTACCCGGACTGCTTGCATACGTCTGCTTCGGCGTTTTGACGCTGCTGCCGTTTATTATTGAGCTTAAGGAGAAAATTCTGTGGAAATACTTCATATCGAAAATCTGAGCTTCCGTTATCCGAAATGCGAATCCTATGCGGTCAAAGATATAAATCTAAATATTTGCGCAGGAGAATTCGTTGTGCTGTGCGGTCAGTCGGGCTGCGGCAAGACTACTCTTCTTAAGCTTATAAAAAGGGAGCTTGCTCCCGTAGGGGAGAAAAGCGGTGAAATTAAGTATAACGGCACTGACATAAAGGAGCTTTACGACAGAGCCTCCGCCTCCGAAATAGGTTACGTAATGCAGAACCCGGACAGTCAGACGGTTACCGACAAGGTTTGGCATGAGCTTGCATTCGGTCTGGAAAATCTCGGACTTCCGCAAGAGGCGATAAGACGCCGTGTGGGAGAGACGGCGAGCTGGTTCGGAATTCAGGGCTGGTTCAGAAAGGACACGGACAAGCTGTCAGGTGGTCAAAAACAGATTTTAAACCTTGCTTCGGTCGTAGCAATGGAGCCGCAGCTTCTCATTCTGGACGAGCCGACAGGACAGCTTGACCCGATTGCGGCGGCTGATTTTATTTCCACGCTTCTCAGACTTAACCGTGAGCTTGGGATCACCGTAATACTTGCCGAACACAGGCTTGAAGAGGTTTTTCCTGTTGCCGACAGGGTCCTTGTCATGGACGGGGGGAAAATCATTCTGAACGGCAGGCCTGAAAATATTGAAAGAGGGCTTTTAAGCCTTAACGAGAACCACCCGATGCTGTCAGGCATGCCGGGAGCAGTGCGGATCTATAATATGCTGCAAAGAAGGCTGCCGGATATTTTTAATCCAAGTGAATTGAAGCCGCGTGGAGAATGTCTTCTGACGGTCAGGCAGGGAAGGGATTTTCTTGAAGAGCATTTTAAGGGAGAAGGTCAGGGGGACGTAAAGCCCGAAAGGCAGGAGGAGCCATATGCCATAGAGATGAAGAACGTCTGGTTCCGCTATGAAAGGGATTTGCCGGATATCCTTACCGGAATGGAGCTCAGGATAAGCAGGGGAGAGCTTTTTTTCCTCCTTGGAGGGAACGGAAGCGGTAAAACGACCGTGCTCAACGTAATATCCGGACTGAACAAGCCTTACAGAGGAAGGATACTTATTGACGGAAAAAGCATAAAGGACTATAGGGGGAATGCGCTTTACAGAAGGAAGCTTGCCTATCTGCCGCAGAATCCTCAGACCGTTTTCCTGAAGGACAGCGTCCGCGCAGATTTTGTTGAGCTTTTTAAAGCCTTGGAAATCAGTAGGGCTGATTATGAGCCCAAAATAGAAAAAATATCGGAAAAGCTTGGAATAGAAGGTCTTCTCGACAGGCACCCCTACGATTTGAGCGGAGGCGAACAGCAGAAATGCGCTCTGGCAAAGATACTCCTCACCGAGCCTGAAATTTTGCTTTTGGACGAGCCTACAAAGGGAATGGACGCTCATTCAAAGCTGGCGTTGAAGGCAGTGCTTAAGGAACTGAAAACGGAAAAAATGACGGTAGCGGTCGTTTCCCATGATGTTGAGTTTGCTGCGGAAAACGCTGACAGGTGCGCTTTGTTTTTTGACGGTTCTGTTATTTCGTCAGACGTTCCCGAAATATTCTTTGCGGAAAACAGTTTTTACACGACTGCCGCCAACCGTATGGCGCGGCGTCTGTGGAAAAATGCCGTTACATGTGAGCAGGTGGTTGAAAAGTGTATTGAAGAGGCCGGAAAAAGGCGGAAAACGGTTGGAGAAGATGGAAACAAAACGTGCGAAAAAATTTAATACGGTCTCTTTTCTCGTGCTTTGCATCGCCGTTCCTGTGATTGTTATAGGAGGGGCATGGATTTTTAAGGACAGACAGTACGCATGGATTACGCTTTGCGTTGCCGTGCTTGCCTGCGTTCCGTTCTTCCTTCTCTTTGAGAAAAAGGAAGCGGACGGAAGGGTGCTTGTGACAGTGGCTGTAATGTGTGCGCTATCCGTGGCAGGCAGGGTTTTATTTGCGCCTGTTCCGGGATTTAAGCCGGTTACCGCAATGGTTATAATAACCGCGATGTACTTCGGCAGTGAAGCAGGGTTTGTGACGGGCGCATTTTCGGCGCTTGTCTCAAATTTCTACTTCGGACAGGGGCCATGGACGCCTTTTCAGATGTTTGTGTGGGGACTCATCGGATTTGTCTCGGGACTTTGCGGTTCATGGCTGAAAAAAAACAGAGTATTTCTAACTGTTTTCGGAATAATATCAGGAGTCGTCTTTTCGCTTGTCATGGACATTTGGACGGTTTTATGGGCGGACGGCATATTTAATGTGACAAGATATGCTGCGGCTGTAATTTCGTCGGTGCAGTTTATTATCATATACGCAGTTTCAAACGTGGTTTTTCTTTTCTTTCCGGGGAAGCAGATTGGAAGGATGCTGGAAAGGATAAAGACGAAATATATGGGATGACTTGACAAATCCCTGCTTATACTCTAAAGTATGATAGCCGGAAGGAAGCGTTTCGGCATATAATGGAATCAGATATTTTCCGAAAGGACTGGCAATATGATAATAACGGTCACTCTTAATCCTGCATTTGATAAAACGGTGCTTGTACAGGGCTTTAAGCAGGGGAAGCTTAACAGGGCTGATAATGTAACGGTCTCTCCGGGCGGCAAGGGCTTGAACGTGTCCATGATGCTTAAGAGGCTGGGCGCAGACAGTACGGCAATCGGCATTTTTGGAAAAAACAACGGAGCCGAGATAGTAAATGCGCTTAGTAAGCACGGAATACAGGTTGAAGCGGTGTATACGGACGGCGACACAAGAACGAACACGAAAATCATATCGGGCGGAGAGCTTACGGAGCTGAATGAGCCGGGGCCAAGGGTTGGCGATAGATGCAAAAAAGAGCTTATTGAAGTGGTTCGCAAGTACGCGGACAGGGGAAATATTTTTGTTTTTGCAGGTTCAGTCCCTCAGAGCATGGAAACAGGAATATATTTTGAACTTATAAACGAGGTAAAAAATGCAGGCGCGCTTGCAATACTTGACTGTGACGGAGAAGCCTTCAGAGAAGGCATAAAGGCGGCTCCTTATGCGGTAAAGCCGAACCTTGCCGAGCTTTTTTCCTTTATCGACAGGGATTTCGGAGGAACGATTCCGGACGACTATATGAGCTACACCGTTTCATATTCCGAAGAAATAATCGGCATGGGAGTAAAACAGGTTGTAGTCTCCCTTGGAGCAGAGGGAGCTTACTTTTCTGACGGAATCAATAATGAATTTAAAGGCTCGGAAATTTCAAGCGACGAGGTAAAAACGTCGGTAGGAGCAGGCGACAGCATGGTTGCCGCCATGGCGTACGCGCTCGAAAAGGGTCTGGATTTTGAAGCCATGACGGAGCTTTCAATGAAGGCTGCGGCGGATGCCTGCAGGAACGGCATTTTACCGTCGGAACAGGATTGATCCGGATAAAAGCCGGTAAAGAAATAAGAAAAACAGAATATAAGAAAATATAAAAAACACTGTTAAGGCTGCCGGAATTGAAATAATTCAATACAGGCAGCCTTAGCTTATGGATAATCCGTAAATAATTTCCTGCATTTGATTTTCAGGAAGGAAAAATTCAACGCAGAATCCCAATACCGAAACGCTTTTTAAGCCCTTTAGCCGGTCTGGATCAATTTATCTTGTACTGCCTTCCCTCATGGTCGCATTCATAGTCCTTCTGGTAGGTACCGTCCAGGACCAGCTGTGAAATCGGAACAATTTCATATCCCTTTTCCTTGAGCGTTTTAATAACCGTTCTTAAAGCGTCGGAGGTGTAGGTCGCTCCGTTGTGCATCAAAATGATGGAGCCGTTTCCAAGGTGCTTGTGGTTGCAGATGGTATTTATAATAGAATCCGTGCCGTAGTCCTTCCAGTCAAGGCTGTCGACGTCCCACTGGATCGTTTTGTAGCCGAGAGCTGTCGCAGCCTTTATCAGCGTGTCGCTGTAGTCGCCGTAGGGAGGTCGGAACAACGTCATTTCAACTCCCGTAAGCTCCTTCACCTTATCGTGAACCTTTTGCATTTCTTCGGTGCACTGATCCATGGAAAGCGTTGACATCTGCAAATGGCTTTCGCTGTGATTCCCAAGGTCATGTCCTGCCTCTGCGATTCTCTTTACGTCGTCAGGATATTTGCTCACCCAGCCGCCGGTCATAAAAAAAGTCACATGTACGTTTTCCTCCGCAAGAATATCAAGGATTTTCTGGGTGTCCTCATTTCCCCATGCTGCGTCGAAGCTAAGAGCCACCTTCTTTTCCTCTGTGTCTACACAGTAAATCGGAAGCAGCTTTTCCGCCTCAGGCTTAAGAGGGCCGACCGTTGGAACGATTTCAGGAAGAAAATATGCTGCGAAAATCACAAGAAGCAGGAGAATAATCACAAGGACCATAGCTTTAATCAGAATATTACGGTCTTCTTTGTTCAGTTTGCTCATTCTTATCTACCGTTGCCATTTACATAATACTATGCGTGAAATGCAGAATTATTCTGCTTTTTACGTGTTTCGACAAATCCTCAAAAAACCGATTTACACGGTTGAAATATAAGTGTATAATGACTGAAACAGACATTTTTTGACTGCTTTTACTAAGGTTTTAAGCTTTGGGGGAAACATGGATTACAAAGACACGCCTTTATGGGACGAATCGCTTGGATTAGATGAAAGACTTGATTATCTTATCGGGGAACTGACGGCAGAAGAAAAGCTTCACATGCTTGGAACCGGTTCGACCGAAATCAAAAGACTGGGAATTACAGAAAGAATGACGCTCGGAGGAGAGGCGGCTCACGGAGTTGAAGCAAGGCATGACCAAGCGCACAATTCCGATAAAAAAGGCATATGCACTACTGCGTTTCCGCAGCCGATCGGAATGAGCGCAACCTTCGACGAGGGACTTGTTAAAAAGATTGGGCAGGTTGTCGGCTATGAGGCGCGTGCGATCTACAATTCGGGAGATTCGGGACTCAGCCGCTGGGCGCCTACCGTGGACATGGAGCGTGACCCCAGATGGGGACGCAACGAGGAAGGCTACGGCGAAGACCCTTATCTGACCGGAAAGATGGCGTCGGCTTACATTCAGGGCATGAAGGGAGATCACCCTTTCTACATACTTACCGCCGCCACTCTTAAGCATTTTTACGCTAACAATGTTGAGGAAGGACGCGACAGGATCTCCTCTGATGTTGACGCAAGGAACAAGCTGGAGTATTATCTTGAGCCGTTCAGACGCTGCATAGTTGAAGGCGGAGCTCAGGGAGTGATGACTGCCTACAACGAAATTAACGGAATTCCGTGCAACGTAAACAGCGAGGTAAATGAGTATCTTCGCGACGGGTTCGGCTTTACGGGGCATGTGGTTACGGATTCCGCCGATTTGTCTCAGACGGTAAGCTCTCATGCCTACGTTAAGACGTTGGCGGAGGCGCTGGTTATGTCCCTCAAGGCAGGCGTAGATGTAATGACGGACGATGCAGAGCTGGTCTACAGGGCGGCAAAGGAGGCTTATGAAAGCGGACAGCTGACGGAAGATATGATGGACGCCTCGATCAGACATTCCTACGGCACAAGAATAAGGCTTGGAATGTTCGACCCTTACGGGGTCACTCCCTATGCGGGCGTCAGCTTTGATGTGATAGACTGCGCGAGAACCAGAAGACTTGCAAGGACGGCACAGCAGAAGGCGTGCGTGCTTGTTAAAAATGAAGAAGGCTTCTTCCCTCTTAAAACGGAGGGGAAAACGCTGGCGCTCATCGGTCCTTGGGCCGACGAATGGCACAATGACTGGTACGGGGCGCTTCCTCCTTACAAGTCAACTGTTTACAGCGCCTTTTCGGAGATCGTTCCGCAGGAAAGGCTTTTGCTGGACGACGGTCTTGACAGGGTCATAATCTCATGCTCCGAGGGCTATGTTAAAATTGATGAGGATAACCTTGCCGTGCTTACAAAGGACAGGGGAGAGGCGTCTGTGTTTTCTCTAAATGACTGGGGCAGCGGAAGGGTCCACCTCAGAGCGGCTTCGGGACTGTACCTAAGAGCCGACGGCACAAGGATCGATGTGTGCAAGGACGAGGTGTTCGACTGGTTCGTGCGTGAGGATTTTGACGTCAGGAACCGTGCAGACGGGCGTCAGGAGATCAACACATGGAACGGCAACAGGGTCTGCGTAAGTGACGGAAGGCTCGCCGTGGCTGGCAACGCTCCGATGGCGTTTACTAAGAGGGTCCCGATGGAGGGAGATTGGGAGAGCGGCGACGAAAGCTTTATCTTTAGAGTAGAGGTTATTGAAAGCGGTTGCGAAAGGGCGGCGGAGCTTGCCGGAAGGGCTGATACGGTACTGGCGGTTCTTGGCTGCAACCCATGCGTGAACAGTAAGGAATGTGTTGACAGAGAGAATCTTGATTTTATTGAAAGCCAGTCAAAGCTGCTTAAAGCGGTAACAGGAG
>CANRAZ010000068.1 GCA_947628705.1 uncultured Lachnospiraceae bacterium
AGGATTTGGCGGAGATTGCGTCATGCGACCTCCTGATATATGTCGGAGGGGAAAGCGATAAATGGCTGGAAGATGCTGTAAAAGGAAGCGTCAATGAAAACCTAAAAACAGTTAAGCTGCTCGACTGCCTTGAAAACAGGGCATTAGAAGAGGAAATTGTTGAAGGAATGCAGCAAAAGCCCCTTGCAGGAGGCCATGAGCACGGCGACGGCGAAAAGGAATATGACGAGCATATCTGGCTTTCGGTAAAAAATGCGGAGCTGTCGGTCTCGGCGATATCCGATGCGGTATGCGAGCTTATGCCGGAAAAAAGAGATATGCTGAAAGCCAATACGGAGGATTATTTAAAAAGCCTTAAGGAGCTTGACGACAGGTATGCTGAAGCAGTGTCGTCAGGAGAGTTTGACACCCTGCTTTTTGCGGACCGGTTTCCGTTCAGATACATGACGTCGGATTACGGAATTAAGTACTATGCGGCGTTTTCAGGGTGCAGCGCAGACGCAGAGGCAGGATTTAAAACAGTGGTTTTTCTTGCCGACAGGCTTGCGGAGGAGAAGCTGCCGGCGGTTATTGTTTTGGAAAATTCCGATAAGGAGCTTGCGGAATCGGTGATTGAAGTTTCGGAAAGAGAGGGAGTTGATATTTTGGTACTTGATTCGATGCAGTCCGGAACAGGCTCTGAGGCAGGAAATGACGGAAGCTACATTTCGGTTATGGAAGACAATCTTGAAATAATTAAAAAGGCTTTGGGCAGCTTTGAGGGAGGAGCAGGTGTCGTATATTAAATGTGAAAAACTTATACTGGGCTATGACGGAGTCCCTGTGACAGGAGAAATAAGCTTTGAGGTAAATAAGGGCGACTATCTCTGCATAGTAGGTGAAAACGGCGCAGGAAAAAGCACCTTCGTTAAGACTCTGCTCGGCCTTGTGAAGCCTCTTGCAGGCAGAGTTCTTTTGGAGGACGGACTTAAGCAGGGAGAGCTGGGTTATCTGCCGCAGCAGAACAGCGCCCAGAGGGATTTTCCGGCGACTGTCTCGGAAATCGTGCTTTCAGGGACTCTTAATTCGTTAGGACACAGACCCTTCTATGGGACGGAGCAGAAAAAGCTTGCGGAGGACAGTATGGAAAGGCTTGGCATTTTAGAGCTTAAGAACGAAAGCTTCCGCAGGCTTTCAGGAGGGCAGCAGCAGAGGGTTCTTCTGGCAAGAGCGCTCTGCACTACGGAAAAGCTGCTGCTTCTTGACGAGCCGGTAGCAGGACTTGACCCCAAGGTTACCGCGGAATTTTACGAGCTTATAAAGGAACTTCATAAAAGCGGAGTTACGGTCATAATGGTGACTCATGATTTGGCGGCGGCGGCAGAATATTCAAATCACATACTGCATCTTGGAAGAGACAGGGTTTTCTTCGGAAGCACGGAAGAATATGCACATTCAAAAGAAGCCGCAGCTTTTGACGATTAAGGAGGGCGGAATGGAAGCGCTTTTGTATTATTTTTCGTTTCCCTTTGTGAGATATGCTCTTATTGTAGGCGTTTTGATAGCTCTTTGCTCATCGCTTCTGGGGGTTACTCTTGTGCTTAAAAGGTTTTCGTTTATCGGTGACGGGCTTTCGCATGTGGCATTCGGAGCGATGGCGATTGGGACGGCGGCGTCTTTTACGGACAATACTTTTTTTGTAATGGCGGTCACGGTAGCGTCGGCGGTTCTTCTCCTAAGAATGGGCAGCGGAGCAAAAATAAAAGGCGACGCGGCGGTTGCGATGCTTTCGGTAGGAGCGCTGGCAGCCGGTTATATGGTGATGAGCGTGTTTTCAACCTCGGCGAATGTTGCCGGAGACGTTTGTTCCACGCTTTTTGGCTCGGTGTCCATACTTACTCTCGACGTTTCGGAGGTGTGGCTGTGCGTTGCAATGTCGGCTGTGGTTCTGGTACTGTTTGTCCTGTTTTACAACAGAATTTTTGCGGTTACCTTTGACGAGGACTATATGAGAGCAACCGGAGGCAGGGCAGGAGCCTACAATCTTATCATAGCCGTCGTTACGGCTGTTATTATCGTGCTTGCGATGAATCTGGTGGGTTCGCTTCTCATCTCCGCGCTGATAATTTTTCCGGCGCTTTCGGCGATGCGTTTGTTCAGGAGCTTTAAAGGGGTAGTGGCGGCGTCGGCGGTTATTTCGGTGGTTTGCGCGATAGCGGGAATGCTTATCTCGATCCTGTCGCAGACCCCTGTAGGAGCAACCGTAGTCATAACGGACATGGCGGTATTCTTTGTGTTTATGATACTGGAAAGGATTTTCAGCAGGTAATATTTAACGTAATATTTAACGTAACATTTAACACAATTTACACACAACGTTCACACATTACCTCTGAAACCCTACTGGAAAAGGCCTTAAAAGTATGCTATACTGTGTTAACGGTTATTTCCGTTTGGTGGATGTTAGGCGCACGGTTCTTTTGAGAACGGAGGCTTATATGGGAGATAAAAAAATAAAAATAATAGCTGCCGCCTTTCTTGCCGCGCTTTTTTTAATCGGGTGCGGCAGAGACAAAACAAACACGGTAGGCGGCGCCGAAAACTCCAAAATGCCGGCAACGGGGGCTGACTCAGAGGCAGGAGGAGCTTATTCGGTTGATAAGGCGCCTGCCGGGTCCGGCTACGGGCTTGACGAAATTGTCCCTCCGGGAGATGTGGACGGAGGAAATGAAGCGGTTTTCAGAAAAGGCACGTGGTTCTGTTCAAAGGACGGTGATAATATAGCCTACATATCCTTTAGCGAGGACGGGGCTTCGGGCGTGGGCTTTGACCTTGACGATAAGAGTCAGACGCTCTACACCTACGATATTGAGGGCAGCAATGTCACAATTTATTATAACGAATATGATACGCTGATTTCAGGCAGCCTTGAACAGCTTGATGAGGACACGGTAGCGGTATACTCGCCGGACGGCGGGCAGCTTATGCTGACTTACGTGTCGGATAAAACCGTGGCGGAGTTTGAATTTTACTCTGTCTCCGAGCTTTCCGAGATGGCAAAGTCTTTTTATGGGGGGACTTCGGAAAATGCGTCGGCGGCAGAATGCGTCTGCACCGAAAATTCGGATATGACGGTAACGCTTTCTCTGTACAGCAAGGATTCGGACAGAGAGAAGGCCGTTGCGGTCTACACGGTAAGCAGACTGACTGCCGAGGGCTTCAGCGATTTATCGGGGAAGGAAGTGGATTTGAAACCGGAATAATATTTTGCTTTCTTCTCCCGTATAAAAGCTTTGTATGAGGGGTTGAAAAAATGAAATATGAATTTTCTGAAGAAGAACTTAGGGAACATATTAAGGTTCCGAAAGCAATAGAGATAAGACTAAGGGACGTAGTTGAAAAATGTCTCGACAGATGCGGACTCTACCATCAGGTGTTCTCACGCATTAAAACTCACCATTCATTAGCAAGAAAATATAAGCTTAAAAGCTATAATGAAGATAAAAAAATTCAGGATTTGATTGGGATCCGTATTGATTTATATTTTGAAGACGATTTAAAAATATGCCGCAATCTGCTTGAAAAGCTGTTCGGGGAGGCGGAATGGAGCCTTACTGAGTTTGCAGACGAAGAGTTCAAGCCGACAAAGATAAACGGAGTTTTCCGCCTGCCGGAGGAATTCAAAAACATGATTTCCGATGACACGTGGAATTATTTTATTGACGATACCTTTGAAATTCAGCTGAAGACGGTTTTCTTTGAAGGCTGGCACGAGATAGAGCATGATATGAAGTACAAAGGAACCGACCTTTGGGCAGGAAAAAGCGACCGTGCGCGCTATTTCAATACCATACTTGCGACTCTGGAGCTTTGCGACAAGTCGATAGTTACCCTTTTTGAAAATTTAGGACATGATTTATACCACGAGAGAAACTGGGCGGGAATGATAAAGGCGCATTTCAGAATAAAAATGCGAAGCGGAGACCTTTATCCGGAGCTTCAGGAGCTTTTTGATAACGATTTACGGGTGGATAACACTCCGAAGCGCATATTCAAGACTAAAAGAGAGGACTTGATTTATGCGCTGCTGGCTAGTCCCGATAACTGCGAAATAAACGTAAACACAATTGTTGCGGTCCTTAATGAAGCCAAAATACACGACGGGCAGGTTGAAGAAATTCTTGAAAAGAACGACGTGTTTGGCAAGAGGACTGACAGGCAGTTCGTTGAAGAAATAAAATATGATCTTAAGCTCCCTGAATTTATGACCACGTTTTACTCTGACACGGTGCTTAAAACGACGGAGGAAAACAGGGATAAAAATTTTGAATCAGCGGTAAACACTATTTACTCATGGATATTTAACAAATTTTCGGGAGTGCTTCCGGAGCTTGATGAGCGTCCCGGAAGCTGCGATATTGACAAACCCGGTTTTAGGATTAAAGTAGTTTGCGATTATGAAAAAAACGGTTTTGAATGCAGTGCAAGCCATATTGACGATAAATATCCGGGAAGAATATGGATAACCTCCGCGTCGATAAGGAGAAGCTCCGACGGACAGCTTCAGCTTGGGGTAAGGAATGGGTTTACCTGCTATCGCAGCGAAGCCGACAAAGCGGAAGTTCAGGGAATGTTCAGCTGTCCGAGATTTTACCGGCAGATAGCCGCTCAGATTGGGATAAAAGATGTTTGGGAGTGCGGAAATGTTTTCTGCGCGGTAAACGAGCGTCAGGCGCAGCAGCTTCTTGAGCTTTTGCTTGACGAAAGGAGAATGTTCCCGATTGTAATGGTGGTTTCATCGCAGGAAAATGAGGGACGTCTTGACGAATCGTGGCTGGGAGGCTTTGCGGTAAGGTATATGCAGGAAAAAGCCGGCCATTACGTCCATTTTTCAAGGGTATTTGCCCCGATGGCGGAGTGGCTGAGAAAACAGGTCGCAGACCGCAACTACTACCACGACCACATGGACAGTGAAAGCATTGAGCCTCTTTCGCAGGGCGTTTTCGTTGTTTCACCAATCAAGGGAGGCAAGGACGGACATTTCAGTTCTGAATGGTTTTCGGAAAGCTACATCAGGAACTGCCGTTTTGAAAGCCTCGATGCGATAGAGCATTTGCAGCCGTTCAAGCAGGCGGATTACGGGAAGATATTCGGAAACGAGCTTTTGCAGCTGCTGCGCAAACTGAATATGACTTATCCGCAGTGAAAGTAAGGTTGGAGCATGATATTAAAAAACTTTCTTAACTTCGTAAAAAACAACAGGCTTCTCTTCGTTCTTCTGGTAATGACTCAGGTTATTGCCGTGGTTATCATACTCTTTTCTTTCGGAATCTACAAAACCAACAAGTATAAGCTTGCCGAGGACGAGAGTAAAGGGAAAAATCTGGAATTCAGCTTCGGGAACGGAGCCGTTATAGAAGTTTCGCGCATAAGGGATAAAATTGTTGAAGTATCGAAAAAATACGAAAACCTGATAGAAGGGACATATGTAAACTCAAACATCAGCCTCACGGGATATTCTCCTGAGGATTTTAAAAGTATGGGCTTTGTTGAATCGGGAACAAATACTGCCGTGGCACGTTCGGAATTCGGGGTGGTAAACGGCAGGCTTTCATTCAGTAAAGCCTACAACGAAACGGTTCTTCCAGGGCTTGACGACGAAGGCCGAGGCTTTACGGAGGCTGAACTGGCAGACGGCTCGAAGGTTTGCCTTGCACCCCGTCAGGCATATGATATGCAGGGACAACAGTGGGAAATCAACGGGATTTCTTACGAGGTCGTAGGTCATGAGGCAAAGTCGTCGGGGCGATATGACAATTCATGGAGAGCGTTTGAAATTCCCGTCATGTCGCTTCCGGGAGACGCTGAACTTAATTTAGTCTCTTTTAACCTTAAGCGTCCGCTGCTCAGGAGCGAATATGAGGCGATTAAAGCGGAATTTATTCCTCAAATCATTTCGGAAAACGAAGTTGACGTCAGCGGGTTTTACTCAATGGAAATAGACGAAAAGTCAACAATGGCAACGATGGTGGCGATGTCTGTCTTTATGTCTCTGATTTCGGCATTTTCTGTTTGCCTCATCTACAGGTATATGCTGACAAAACGGGTGAAGACGACGGCAATCTACAGGATATGCGGCGGCACAAGGCTGAGATCTTCTCTTGTCTACGTCGGAGAAGTGCTTTTGATACTTACAGCCTCATGTGTGGCAGGAAGCCTGCTGTTTGGACTGCTTATTGAGCCGTTGCTTGAAAAGAAATACATATGGTTTTCCGCTATTTATAAAAATGTCAGCTGCTACCTTCTTGTACTTCTTTATTTTATTATAGTATGCGGAATCACATCGGCGATGATAGCAGTCAGCAACCGCAGCACGCCTAAGGAGCTGCTAAACGGCAGAATGAAATAAAGGAGGGCTTATGCTTTATATCGGAATCCGCGAAATGCTGAGAAGCTGGAAGCAGTCGCTTCTTATGGTAGTGCAGGTAGGATTGATAATGTTTTTAACGGTTGCGGCAGTAACGGTCTACCGTGAGCAGTCCGTTAAATACAGCTATCTGAAGGATTTGCTGAAAAAGGACGGATTTGTGTCTGGGTTAAATCTTGCTGACGTCAACGAAGCAGGCGGCTTAGATAAACTCATGAGAATAAAGGGAATAGACGAATTCCACTGTGTTTTCAACGCCAATTTTAAAATGAGCGGTCGTGGCGGCGCCGGTTCGATAGAATTCTATGCTTATGACGAGCTTTTCAGCAAATATGTTCCGGAGCTGTCCGAGGGCAGATGGTTTACAAAAAAGAGCGGAAACGGTAAAACAATAGAAGCGGTAGTGTCCTCCAATAGTTACGGCTTAAAGTACGGAGATACCGTCGAGTGTTATTACGGAAGCCGAAAGGTGAGTTTGCACATATGCGGAGTCCTTTCAGATAAAGCGAATATTTTTGTAAAAACACGCTCGCTGTCTTCCTATGATTCATTATTTGATTTCTACTCTAGTTACGATGCAAGCAGGGAGGACGGCGGAGGTATTTTGTTTACGTCGATTAATGAGCTTGAAGATGCAGGCATAACACCTTATTATTACGGTAATTTTTTTGGAGTGTTTTCCGAAAACACACCTGAACGGAGCAGACAAAGAATAATGAATGAGTTCAGACGTAATAATGTTGTGATAGAGTTTTCAGAACTTCGTGAAAGGACGGAGGAGGATATCAACAGAAAAATATCAGCAATACTTCCGGTTGCGCTGGGAGCTTTTGTTATGGTAATTTTGGGCATTGCCAGTCTCTCGGCGATAGACACGCTTAATTCCAGAAGAAGCTATGCGGTCTTCTTTTCCTGCGGAATGAGGTGGGAAAAAGCGATGCGCATAGCGATGATAAAAGCAGCTATTACCTGCCTGCTTGGAGCCGTGGTAATGTTTCTGCTGAGATTCATATCGGTGCTGACAAAGCTTGATAAGACGTTTATGTTTGAACTTGGATTTTGGCAGATTTTTGCGTGCTTTTGCGTTGCTCTGCTGATGGTGGCGGTTTCGGCGCTGGTTTCGGGATATCTTCTCAAAAACAATCAGCCGGCTGATGTCCTCAGGGAAAGCAGATACTGATGTAAGCAAATCATACAAAATATTTTAATTATCTAGGAATGATTTAAAAAAACAGATGGAAAAGCAGTATTTTTATTTGCAGAATAATGGAGCAGGTATATAATTAGGGCAAGCACAGTTGACAAATTCTACAAACCTTGTTGATTCTGCGTTTTATGGGGCAGTTCAGCAGTAAGCAGTCGCATAACAGGAGTAGGACTGAGTAATGATAATAAGAAATTTCCTTAACTTCGTAAAAAACAACAGGCTTCTCTTTGTTCTTCTGGCGATTACTCAGGTTATTGCCGTGGTTATCATACTCTTTTCCTTCGGCATTTACAGAAACAACCGGTACAAGCTTGCGGAAGGTGAGAGTGAGGAGACAAGCATAGGCATTTTTGCGAAGGAAAATGCTGACATAGAGCTTTCACGGATTAAGGATAAGATTATTAAAGTATCAGAAAAATACAGCAATTTGATAAGCGGTATGGAAATATTCACGAAAGTTGAGCTTACAGAATATTCCTCAGAGGATTTAGGTGATACAACCATAGTCTATCCGGACTCTAACGTGACACGGGTATGGTCGGATTTTAGGTTGGAGGACGGAAGATACACCTTTGGAGAAGTATATACGAACCATCTGCTTATAGAGCTTGACAAGGAAAGCAGGGGTTTTACAGAGAAGGAGTTGACAAATGGGGCAAGAGTCTGCCTTGCCCCGTATCAGGCTAACAAGATGCAACAGAACAGATGGGAGCTTAATAACATTTCGTATGATGTTATCGGCCGTGAAAGCAAACCGGAAGGACTGTATAGTCAGTCATGGGATTATTTTGTCATACCTTTTCCGTCACTTCCGGATGATGCAGAATTGGATTGGTTTGCTCTTGATCTTAACCGACCGTTGCTGCGAACTGAGTACGAAGCGATTAAGGCAGAGTTTTTTCCTTTGGCATTGTCAGAGGAAGAGGCTGAGATTAGCGGATTCTATTCGATAGAGATAGACGAAAAGGCGACTATGAAGACAATGATGGCAGCAGCTGTTTTTATGTCATTAATTTCGGCGTTTTCAGTCTGTCTAATTTATATGTACATGCTGACAATACGTGTGAAAACAACAGCGATTTACAGAATATGCGGCTGCACGAGACTTAAATCTTCGCTTATTTATATCGGTGAGATGTTACTTGTGCTTGCAGGCTCATGTGCGGCAGGAAGCCTCCTCTTTGAACTGCTTATCGAACCAAGGCTTGAAAAGAGTTACACGTGGTTTGCCGTGATTTACAAAAATGGAAGCAGTTATCTTCTTGTGCTTCTTTACTTTGTTATAGTGTCCGGGATCGCGTCGGTAATG
Source organism: uncultured Lachnospiraceae bacterium (assembly GCA_947628705.1). Lineage (GTDB taxonomy): Bacteria > Bacillota > Clostridia > Lachnospirales > Lachnospiraceae > UBA3775. The sequence continues at coordinate 8,923 of CANRAZ010000068.1, forward strand.
ATAGCCGCAAACAACCGAGGCACGCCTAAGGAGCTTTTAAATGGCAAGATGAAATAAAGGAGTAGTTATGCTTTATATCGGAATCTGTGAAATGCTGAAAAAATGGAAAAAGACGCTCCTCATGGCGATGCAGATAGGCTTGATAATGTTTTTAACGGTTGCTGCAGTAACGCTCTACCGTGAACAGTTCGTTAAATATAGCTATCTGAAGGATCTGCTGAAGAAAAACGGATTTGTGTCAGGATTGTCTCTTACAGACGTGAATGATGCGGGTGGAATAGATAAATTTATGAAAATAAAAGGGCTGGACGAATTGCATTATGTTTTCAACACGGATTTTAAATTGGAAAAAACTGTCGATTCGGATTCTTTACGCGTTCTTGCCTATGATAAGCTTTTCAGTAAGTACGTTCCGGAGTTGTCCGCAGGCAAGTGGTTTACCAAAAAAAGCGGGAACGGCGAAACTATAGAAGCTGTCGTATCTGCCAATAAGTATGGAATAAAGTATGGGGATACAATTGATTTCTATTATAATGACAAAAAAATAACCGCACACATTTGCGGAGTTCTTGCTGATGAAGCAAGCATATTTACAGAGACAAACAGGCTGTCTTATGCGTACTCGGTGTTTGACTTCTACTCAAGTTACGATGCCGGAAGGGAAGACGGCGAAGGCATTCTGTTTACTTCATTGGAGGAGCTTGAAGAGGCAGGGATAAAACCTTATTATTTCGGTAATTTCTGGGGAGAGTTTTCTGAAAAAATTTCTGAGAGCAGAAGGAAGAAAATAATAAATGAATTTGGCAATGGTTGGGCTGTAATAGAGTTTTCTGACCTCCGCAAAAGAACTGAAGGAATTATTAACAGAAAGATGTCTGAAATACTTCCTGTCGTTTTGGGAGCCCTTATTTTGGTTGTGCTGAGTATTGCCAGTCTTTCGGCGATAGACACGCTTAATTCCAGAAGAAGCTATGCGGTCTTCTTTTCCTGCGGAATGAGGTGGGAAAAAGCGAT
>CANRAZ010000069.1 GCA_947628705.1 uncultured Lachnospiraceae bacterium
CTGTCGCTCGACGATTATTTTATTACTACCTACACTAAGCCTGCCACCTTTGATACAATAAGCACCTACGTCGTGAATGCGACAAGAGGCTCTCATACTCAGATAAAGACTGCCTTGTGGGCTCTTTCGACAATCATATTTTTCATAGTCGCGCTTGCGGTTACGTTTATGAATCTGGCGGGAAAAAGCGAAGAGGAGGGGAAATGAGTAAAATGAAGAAACATGCTTATCTGCTTTTACTGTTTGCCCTTTCCGCATGCTTCCTATGCGGCTGCGGTTCCGAGAAGAAAGCCGAGGACGGCGCAGAGGTCGTTCTCAGGGTTTCAAACTGGGAGGAGTATATAGATGAGGGCGGCTGGGATGAAGAAGAGCTTATCGAGCTTGACAACGGAGTAAGCATAATCGGAAAAAATCCGATGATTGAGGACTTTGAAGACTGGTACTATGAAACCTACGGGAAAAGGGTAAGGGTGGAGTATTCCACCTTCGGAACCAACGAGGATCTGTACAACCAGCTTACCTTGGGAGACGTATATGACCTTGTGTGTCCTTCGGATTATCTTATTATGAAGCTTATGGCTGAAGGGAAGCTGAACCCTTATTCAGATGAGTTCTTTGACAGGAGCAATGTAAATAATTACTACGTAAACGGAGTATCTGACTACATAAACGGCATTTTTGCTTCCAACAAAATTAACGGAGAGCCGTGGTCAAAGTATGCTGCAGGCTATATGTGGGGAACAACGGGAATCGTTTATGACCCAGAATACATAACTGCCGAAAATGCAAAAACATGGGAGCTTTTCCTTGACGAATCGTTGGAGAGGCAAATTACAATAAAAGATAACGTGAGAGACTCCCTATTTATGGCTATGGGAATTTACAAGCACGATTTGCTTATGGATCCGGAGCTTGTTTCATCACCTGACTATAACAGGAGGCTTCAGGACATGATGAACGACACAAGCACGGAAGCCGTAAATGGCTGTGAAGAGATTCTCAGAACAATGAGGGGTCTGGCATATTCCTTTGAAACCGACAGCGGTAAAGCGGATATGGTAACAGGCAAGGTACATGCCAACTACCAGTGGTCGGGAGATGCGGTATATACTCTTGATCAGGCGGAAGAGGACGGTTTTTCTTTTGAGTACAGCGTCCCTGAGGAGGGTTCAAATCTCTGGTTTGACGGCTGGGTAATGCTTAAGGCGGGGATAGGAGATGACAAGGAAAAACAGCAGGCTGCCGAGGCATTTGTTAATTTTCTGTCAAGGCCGGATAATGCGGTAAGAAACATGTATTATATCGGCTACACCTCGTCTATTGCAGGCGGCGATGACGATACTGTTTTTTCATATGCGGACTGGTGTTATTCTGCCGAGGACGGCGAGGAGGATACTGTGGATTATGATATATCGTATTTCTTCGGAAATGAAGATGCGGTTATCACCTGTGCGGCAGAACAGACAAAGCGCCAGCTTTTTGCACAGTACCCTACAGAGGACGTAATCGACAGATGCGTAATAATGTGGTATTTCAACGATGAACAAACGGCCAGAATAAATCAGATGTGGATAAACGTAAGGTGCTTTGATATGGCGGAAGCGATTGTTCCGCTTTCAGCGCTTGCGGCGGTCATTGTTTTTATTGCGGTCTTTGCAGTCATTTATCTTGAAAGGCACAGGGTTTTCCGCATAAGAAAAAAAGAAAAATAGAATAATCGGAAAGCAGGCAACGCCGTTTATCATTAAGTATGGATAAGCGGCGTTTGTTGTGGATATTTTTATTGATATTATTATTAAGGCATTGTATAATTAAATTATATAGTCGAAGATGAAAATTACATTACGGCAATTTTTTATACGGAGGCTTTTTGATGAACCAAAGGCTCTGCTGGAAGATTTTTAATAAAAATAAATACATATCGGTTGCTGTCCTCGGCGTTTTTGCCGTCATGCTTTACAAACCAATAAAAGTAACCGGTTATTACATGACGGATTATCCTAACAAAGCCATTAACTGGATTACCTCGTCCTTCCTTTCTGTATGCCTGCTTTGGTTTTCACTGATAAGCTTTATAACAATTTATCTGATAAGGGAGATAAAACAGACGGCGAAAGAAGTGCTCTGGTTTTCCGCAAAACAGTCGGTTTATAAGGATGTTTTTGCATTTTCTGCAGCCATAAATGCTCTTGTATCGTTTCTGGCTGGGGCGTATCAGGTCGTGCTGTACTTTCTGTATGGCAAATCGCACACAGAGTATCTTTTAAGGACGCTTGCGGATATTTTTTTCTATTACTTTATCGCTGGAATTATTGCGATTCTGATTTCTCTTGCGGTGTCGTTTGTTAAGAGTGAAATCGTGTCGGTGGTGCTTCTATTGGCCGTTATCATTTCTGTCAGTCCGCTGCCTAATGCCTTGGCTGAATCATTTTGGGACCTCGACGGAAAGGCATTGCCGATTTACTATAAAATCCGCAAGCTGTTTGAGATAATGCCTCAGAATATGCAATATACTATGGATTTTGGCGTTGGTAAGCATGTAAGCCTTTTTACAATCGGGCTTATGTTCATATGGCTGTCGGGTCTTACGTTGCTGTTGCTTTTTTTGCTGGGATATAGGCGGAAAGCCTGTAATGCGGCTCTTTTTATACCGCTTCTTTTGGGAATATATATAGTGAGCATGCCTTATGTTGAGAGGTTTGAGGCGATTACACATGAGCATGATATGTACGGCCTGATGTACTATTATGATGAACTGGATTCAAAAAAAGAGATTTCGGTTTCAGAGTCATCCAATTCAGATGAGCTTTTAAGTGCGGGCTTTTCGGTAGAAAAGTATGAAATGGATATCAAGACGCAGTGGGAGCTGAACAATAGCGTGAGGATGACATTGGATAAGCCGGATCTTGAGAGCTATGATTTTACATTGGCACATTCCTACAAAATCTTGTCCGTGACGGACGGAGGCGGAAAAAAGCTTAATTTTACCCGCAGCGGAGACAATTTTTCAGTTTCAGGGACAGGGAATCTTACATGTATTGTTGTAAAATATAAAGGAAACGCGGCTCCGTGTCTGTCAGATTTTGAGTCAGTCCGCCTGTATGCCGGCTTTCCGTGGTATCCATATCCCGGAAAACAGTCGTTAATTGACGTAAAGGACTTTGAGGATACTAGGCACGATGTTGAAAATCATGATATAAATTACAGTCCTTGCGTTAATTATGTTTCCGAATACGATGTCTCGATTGAAAGCGATTACGACATTTATTCCAATCTGTCAGGAAACAGTGAAGGAAGCAGGGGGAAAACGGATCTGCTGACACTGCACGGAGGCATGATAAAAGAGGACATAGAAGGCAATATACACTATATATATCCGATTGAACTGGAATATGACTGTTTATTAGATGACGGAGCGGATACATGGAAGCAGAAGGTAAATGAAGAAATGGAAAAAGCAGGTCTTTCTGTTAAAACAGATGAAGATTTTTACATAATTTTTGGTGATGAAACCGTATTTTATACTATAGGATGCCCATATGTTTCAGGAAGCAACGTCTTTATGTTTAACCGGAGCTGAAAGGATTTATTAACTGACAGGTGTAAGATATGCTTTGCGTTGATTGCCATAGCAGCTTTGAGAGTAATAAATTCAACTGTTTTTTGTTTAGGTATTTTAAAATCTAGGTTGACATTAGAACTAAGAGATAGTATACTATGTATTGTAGCTGTATTGTCAGCACTGAATATTTTGATGTCGACTTGACATTTTTTAAACAAGGAGGAATAAAAATAATATGAAAAAAATAACAGTAGTTCTGTTCATTGCATTGCTTTTAATAGAGGCAGCATTCGCAGTTACCGGAGACATGGTTACGATTTACAAAACAGACAAATCATCTGTTACATCTTTATCGGTATGTTCGCCGAACGACTGGTATCATGAGTATGTTTCCGCTTATGGAAATGATGGCAAAAACCTAACTATACAGGCGTATTGGAGCAATGGAGGAGGGAATGAGTATAAATCAGTATCAGGAACTAAGCATAAGGTTGAGTATGGAGAAAGCTGGTATAAGGACTTTACTGAACACGGCGAGTTTGTCCGAATTAAGCTTTCCGGCTTGGGTCATGGAATCGGAGAACTGACTGCAAAGTAATCGTTTTATATGGAGGCTTTTTGATGAACCAAAGGCTCTGCTGGAAGATTTTTAATAAAAACAAATACATATCGGTTGCAGTCCTCGGCATTTTTGCCGTCATGCTTTACAAACCGATAAAAGAAACCGGTTATTACGTGACGGATTATCCCAACAAAGCCATTAACTGGATTACCTCGTCCTTCCTGTCTGTATGCCTGCTTTGGTTTTCACTGATAAGCTTTATAACAACTTATCTGATAAGGGAGATAAAACAGACGGCGAAAGAAGTGCTCTGGTTTTCCGCAAAACAGTCGGTTTATAAGGATGTTTTTGCATTTTCTGCAGCCATAAATGCTCTTGTATCGTTTCTGGCTGGGGCGTATCAGGTCGTGCTGTACTTTCTGTATGGCAAATCGCACACAGAGTATCTTTTAAGGACGCTTGCGGATATTTTTTTCTATTACTTTATCGCTGGAATTATTGCGATTCTGATTTCTCTTGCGGTGTCGTTTGTTAAGAGTGAAATCGTGTCGGTGGTGCTTCTATTGGCCGTTATCATTTCTGTCAGTCCGCTGCCTAATGCCTTGGCTGAATCATTTTGGGACCTCGACGGAAAGGCATTGCCGATTTACTATAAAATCCGCAAGCTGTTTGAGATAATGCCTCAGAATATGCAATATACTATGGATTTTGGCGTTGGTAAGCATGTAAGCCTTTTTACAATCGGGCTTATGTTCATATGGCTGTCGGGTCTTACGTTGCTGTTGCTTTTTTTGCTGGGATATAGGCGGAAAGCCTGTAATGCGGCTCTTTTTATACCGCTTCTTTTGGGAATATATATAGTGAGCATGCCTTATGTTGAGAGGTTTGAGGCGATTACACATGAGCATGATATGTACGGCCTGATGTACTATTATGATGAACTGGATTCAAAAAAAGAGATTTCGGTTTCAGAGTCATCCAATTCAGATGAGCTTTTAAGTGCGGGCTTTTCGGTAGAAAAGTATGAAATGGATATCAAGACGCAGTGGGAGCTGAACAATAGCGTGAGGATGACATTGGATAAGCCGGATCTTGAGAGCTATGATTTTACATTGGCACATTCCTACAAAATCTTGTCCGTGACGGACGGAGGCGGAAAAAAGCTTAATTTTACCCGCAGCGGAGACAATTTTTCAGTTTCAGGGACAGGGAATCTTACATGTATTGTTGTAAAATATAAAGGAAACGCGGCTCCGTGTCTGTCAGATTTTGAGTCAGTCCGCCTGTATGCCGGCTTTCCGTGGTATCCATATCCCGGAAAACAGTCGTTAATTGACGTAAAGGACTTTGAGGATACTAGGCACGATGTTGAAAATCATGATATAAATTACAGTCCTTGCGTTAATTATGTTTCCGAATACGATGTCTCGATTGAAAGCGATTACGACATTTATTCCAATCTGTCAGGAAACAGTGAAGGAAGCAGGGGGAAAACGGATCTGCTGACACTGCACGGAGGCATGATAAAAGAGGACATAGAAGGCAATATACACTATATATATCCGATTGAACTGGAATATGACTGCTTATTAGATGACGGAGCGGACACATGGAAGCAGAAGGTAAATGAAAAAATGAAAAAAGCGGGTTTATCTGTTAAAACGGATGAAGATTATTACATAATTTTCGGCGATATGTACATGTTTGGTGTTATAGGAAACTGCATATATGTTTCCGGCAGTAATGTCATTATGTTTAACTTCGATTATTTGAGGTGAAAAAATGCTTTGTAATATTGAGGAATTAAGAAAAAACTACGGAAAAAAACAGGCGCTTAGGGGCGTAAGCCTTTCACTCGATGTCGGCGTATATGGAATACTGGGTGAAAACGGTGCAGGAAAAACTACTTTGCTGCGCTGCATCTGCGGTCTTTTGCGCTATAAGGGTAAAATTGAATTCGGATGCAGTAAAAAGGAAATAGGTTATCTGCCTCAAGCGTTTGATGTATTTAAAAACCTGACTGTCAGAGATAATATGGAGTTTTTTGCTTCATATAAAGGGAAAGATGCCAGAAATAAAATACCCGAACTGCTGGAAGGAGTAGGTCTGCGTGATGCGGCAGATATTAAAGCGGGGGCGCTTTCGGGCGGTATGAAAAGAAGGCTTGGGCTTGCTCAGAGCCTTCTTGGAGATCCAAGGATTCTTGTGCTTGACGAGCCGACCTCCGGACTTGATCCTGAGGAACGCATAAGGTTCAGCAATTTGATTGAAAAAGCAGGAAGAGGCAGGTGCGTCCTTGTTACTACGCATATCGTCCAGGATGTTGAGAATCTTTGCAACAGGCTTATTGTAATGCATCACGGACTGATTTGCTATGACGGAATTAAAGAAAAGGCAGCTGAATATGCGAGAGGAAAGGTATTCTGCATTCCTAAACAGGAAGCGGAACAGATGGGGCTGTCAGGCGATATCGTTCAGTTTTACACGGCAGAGCAGCCTATGGTAAGGGTAGTTACAAACAAAAAAATGGAAATTGAACCGGTCGAGCCTACAGTGGAGGATGGTTATTTATGTCTGCTGAAAGAATTAAACAAAGGGTAAAAGCATCGTTAAAGATACAGGAATTATATTTGCCTTTAATAGCTTTCCTGATTTTAGTTGTTTTCCCTATAATAATAACAGCGTATTATATGCCTAAAAAATTTCAGGGGGATATAATGACATTGCAGCTTATACAGTTAATATTGCCGTTATTGTCTCCGCTTTGGATAATTAAAGTTCTGCAATGCTGGCTGATTGGGGTATCATCTGAAATTCTGTATTTTGTTGAACCTCATCCGCTTAGATATGCCTGCGCTTTTGCCATACTGTTTGACGTGCTGGTTGCCGCCTTTTACGGAATAATCAGGCTTATTGGGATGAAATTCGGAAAAGAATGGATTAAAATCGTTTTGCTTTGTTTGATAATACAAGGCGTTACCATGTTTTTACTGCTGATTTTTAAGTCTGTAACACTGGCATACGGAGGAGCGGTATTTGCACTGTATGCGTTATGCTTTTTAAATAAGAGCCCTTTTTTATGGAATATTGGAGAAACCCCTTTAACTGACAGGCATATGATACGCTTTGCGTTATTTGCAATTGCAGCTTTGACTGTGATTAATTTGTTCTCATTTTCACTGTGGAAACGGTTGGATAAAAAGTGACAGAAGAGAAAAACGGCAGAGGCGCTGTCTGCAGGTGCAAGTATTTTTATTTTATTAAATTAAGCAGCAGAAATAATCTTGGGTAATTTTTGTAACAAGACCTGAATATTTTCATAATATACAGTATAATCAATATCGGAGCCAAACAAATGGGTGATTGTTTAAGCGGATGTCCTAGCGGCAGAAATTCTTTATTCGGAGGCAATTCCTGCACATGGATAATCCTTCTTCTCCTCTTCTGCGGCGGATGCGGCTGCGGAAACGGAACAAGCGCACTGAGCAACGGAGATGACTGCTCTAGTCTTATCTGGATTCTCTGCATCCTTTGTCTCTGCAACAACGGATGCGGCTGCGGCAACAACGCAAGCGCATACAACAACGGATGCGGCTGCTAATTTATCAGTCAGCGCGGTTTGATTAAAGGCGGGGCGGAGCCTTACGGCTCTGCCTCGTTTTTTTGTTTGACATAAACCACCTGTTAGAGTAAGATAGTAAAGGAAAAATACATAGGGAGGCGGATATGAGCGGTTCTGTTTTCGGAAAAAATTTTACTGTCACGACATGGGGAGAGTCCCACGGAAAGGGTATAGGCGTTGTTATTGACGGATGCCCTGCCGGTCTTGAGCTTTCGGAAGAGGATATTCAGCGCTTCCTTGACAGAAGAAAACCGGGACAGTCAAAATATACGACTCAGAGAAAGGAAACCGATTCTGTTAAAATCCTCTCCGGAGTATTTGAGGGAAGGACAACAGGGACTCCGATTTCCATGGTTGTTTTCAATGAGGATCAGCGTTCAAGGGACTACAGTGCGATTTCTGACATATACCGTCCCGGACATGCCGATTATACTTTTGACTCAAAATTCGGTTTCAGGGATTATCGCGGCGGAGGACGTTCTTCAGGACGTGAAACAATTGCAAGGGTTGCGGCTGGAGCGGTTGCCATTAAAATTCTGGAGCAGCTTGGAGTTTCGGTACATGCCTATTCAAGGGAAATAGGAGGAATAAAGGCTGAAACCGTTGACCTTAACGAATGTGGAAATAATCCGTTTAATATGCCGGACGCAGAAGCCGCAAGGCTTGTGGCGGAGAAGGCAGACGCTTATATGAAAAACCTTAATTCTCTGGGAGGCATAATAGAATGTACTGTGAGCGGTATGCCTGTCGGAATCGGAGAGCCTGTGTTTGACAAGCTTGACGCAAGACTGGCACAGGCGATAATGTCAATAGGGGCCGTTAAGGGAATAGAAATAGGCGACGGCTTTATGGCAGCACGTTCAAGCGGACAGGAGAACAACGATGAATTTTACAGTGTAAATGGCGAGGTAAAAAAAGCGACAAACCATTCAGGAGGAATCCTCGGAGGAATGAGCGACGGCTCTGAGATAATAATAAGGGCTGCCGTAAAGCCGACCCCGTCCGTGGCGGCGGCTCAGAAAACCGTCAACACAAGCGGTGAGAACATTGAAATAAACATAAAGGGCAGACACGATCCGATGATAGTGCCAAGAGCTGTGGTTGTTGTGGAAAGCATGACGGCGCTTACGCTGCTGGATTTGCTTATTGACAATATGTCTTCAAGGCTGGACGGAATTATTGAATTTTACAGAAAGTGACAGCGGAAGAGGCATGGGCTGCAGCAAAATGGCTGCATTTAATGAAAACAGTCTGTAGATAATAGGGTACTTAAAATGAAATACGGAGAAATAAAATACTGCGATATCGCAAACGGTCCGGGCGTAAGAACCTCTCTTTTTGTAAGCGGATGCACTCATCACTGCAAAAACTGCTTTAATCCTCAGACATGGGACTTCGGTTTTGGAGAGGAATTTACGGAAAAAGAAGCTGAGAAAATTTTGGAATCGCTTGAGCCGGCGTATATATCGGGCTTTACCGTGCTGGGCGGAGAGCCTATGGAGCCCGAAAACCAAAAAGGGATCCTGCCCTTGATGAAAAGGGTAAGGGAGACATATCCGGATAAGAATATCTGGATTTACAGCGGTTACATCTTCGACACCGAAATAATCGGTAAAATGCTGGATAATGTTCCTGAAACAAGGAAAATCCTGGAGCTTACAGATGTAATTGTAGACGGAAGATTTGTTGAGGAACTCAAGAGCCTTGCGCTTAAATTCAGAGGCTCCTCCAACCAGAGAGTTATTGACGTGCAGAAATCTCTCAGAGAAGGCAGAACGGTTCTTGTGGAAGGGTTAGTGTAAAATTATAGTTGGCAAAATAAAAGGAAGAGGCCGAAACCTCTTCCCAATCACACAGTTTTTCTTTAT
>CANRAZ010000070.1 GCA_947628705.1 uncultured Lachnospiraceae bacterium
CGATGAAAGTATAACACAGAAGAGGTATCTTCGTCTTTTAATTATTCAGTTGTAACAGATGTATTGTAATCCTACATCGGGTTTCGCCGGTTCTGAAAATAATAACTTGATTTTATACAGTGGGAGTATTAAAATTAACATAAGCATGCGTATCATGGAGTAATAAAAAGGAGGTGCTGTATGTTTTGTGATAAATGCGGAGCGGAATTGCCGGACAGTGCGGATTTTTGCACTGAGTGCGGAGCGAAGCTTGCGAAAAGTCCGAACTTTGTTGACGAGACAGATATGTTCGACATGAGCGACTCGTCTTTGGAAAAGGTTCCGAAGGAGAGCCGCAAAAGATCTTCCGTCGTCGTCGGCATTGCAGCGGTAATAGTTTTTCTTGTTCTTGTTGTTGCTGTCGTGATGAAAATAATCAACAGGGACGGTGCGGCATCTAAGCTTGTCCACGGGATCCAAAGGACGGTTTTAAGCTCCGGGGCGGAGTTTGAGATTCGTTTGAAGGCTGACGGTGAAAGCCAAAAAGCAAAAGGCAGCTACGGTATCGACGGCAAGGAGGGTTTGATGGTTTACTCTCTGGATATGAATGATACAGACTATGTAATTGCCATAGAGGACGGAGATTTTTACTTATATGTTGCTAATGATAATTATGACGAGCCGCTTGCTGCCAATAAGGGAGATCTCGACGATTTTGATTCAGAACTGTTTTTTGACCTTGTCAGCGATTTAGGCAAAAAGGATCTGGAAAAGGTTAACTGGGAAAAGTATCTTGAAGAGTTTGACCTTGACAGAGAAATAGATGATTATATCGAGCCGAAGGATATCGGACCGGCGATAAACGATGTTCTCAAAGCGCTTGACAAAAATGCTGAGGACTGCCTTGGAATGAGCAGAGACGGAGACACCTACAGCTTTGATATCGATTTGCACGATACGGTTGAGGTAATTTTGGACGCTGTAGAAAAGTATGCGGCGGACGAGGATGATTTTGACGACCTTAGAGACGAATTTGAAGATTACTCAGAAGAAGCGGAGGATGAGCTTGGGAATATTGAGTTTGAAGTTGTGTTTGACGGGAAATACATTTCGTCAATCAGCTTTGAGGCGGATGAAGTAAAGGCTGAAATCAGCTTTGAAAATATAGGAAAGTATGAAGGCAGCCTTGACTCCAAGGTTAAGAAGGCATGCAAGGAATCAGATTAAGCATTAAGGAGGTATTTGATATGACTGTTTTTAAGGAAAATCCGGTAAAAACCGTAATTGCGGTTTTAGCGTTGATTTTGTGCCTTTCATGGTGTGCGGTTTGCGCAGCCGCCGATGAGGAATCAGAAGAACTGACCGGTAAAAGCGCTTCTGAGATCGTTAAAGAAATGGGAATTGGCTGGAACCTGGGCAATACCTTTGATTCCACAGGCGGAAACCAAGGTGACATTTACAGTCAGGAAAAGTCGTGGGGAAATCCTCAGGTGACAAAAGAGCTTATTGACGCCGTAAAGGCGGCAGGCTTTACAACGGTACGTATTCCTGTAACATGGTACAATCAGCTTTCAAAGGACGGAGCGTACACGATTAATCCTGCATTTCTTGAGCGTATTAAAGAAATAATAGACTATGCGTATGCAAATGACATGTATGTAATCCTTAATGTCCACCACGAAGAATGGGTGAACATTGCGACGCTTTCTACGGATTATGAAAAAGTAGGAGAACAGCTCGCGGCTGTTTGGATGCAGCTTTCGGATTATTTTGCAGACTATGATCAGCACCTCATTTTTGAGGGAATGAACGAGCCGAGAATGTCAGGCACCGATATTGAGTGGTCGGGCAATCAGGAGGCTTATGCGGCTGTAAACTATCTTGATCAGGTATTCGTAAACACGGTAAGACGGTCGGATAAGGGGCATAATCAGGAACGATGCCTTATGATTCCGGGATATGCCGCATCGTCGTCAGCCAACATTCTTTCATCAATTTCGATTCCTACCGTAAACGGCGAGGCTGTTAACAATGTCATTATTTCCGTTCATTGCTATGCGCCTTATAACTTCTGCTTAAGTGACGCAGAAAAGGATTTTGATCCGGAGTCATCTGCAAGCACGGGCGAAATTGACGCTTTGTTCAAGAACCTTGAGACAATGTTCCTTGACAATGGGATTCCGGTAGTTGTCGGAGAAACGAGTGCGACCAATAAGGATAACACCGAGGCAAGAGAAAAATGGGCAAACTACATGGGCAGCAAATCTGCGGCTTATGAGATCCCTATTGTTATATGGGATAACGGCTATAACGGCAATTCCGGCGGAGAGTGCCATGCCTATTTTAACCGCCTTACAAACGAACAGAATTATCCTACCGTGATTCAGCAGCTGATGACAGGCTATGCCGACACGGAAAAGGGATCGGGTCTTAGCGATTCGGCAGGCTCCGGAAGCGGAAATGAAGACTCGATAATCGAGGGAACCGTTATTTGGTCCGAGAAAGAAGGACTTACAAGCAAAGCACAGTGGGACAGCACTTACATATCGGCGGCATCCAGCGCCTCCTATTTTGCGGAAGGACGCGAACTGGCAATAGTTTATTCCGGAAACGGCGAACCGAGGTTGATCCTGGACAGTGAGGCCAAGCAGGTTTGGTGGATGCAGGTCGACCCTGACCGCATTGAAGATGCAGGAGATAAAAAGGTTGCCTACTTCACATATGAAAACGTTCTCGGCACAATGAACAAAAACGGAGTCGATAAGCCGTCTGAGCTTAGAAACCTTATGGTTGTTGCGGCAAACGACAATATTACTACCTATGAGATCACTGCAACGGGCTCTGCGAACATTGTAACGTTTAACGCTAACGGAGGCACGTATTACACAGGCTCAGGCGACGATATGCCTGATGACCCTTCGTTTACAAATCTTGAATTCCAAGGCTGGTATACTACCAAGGACTACCGTGAGGGTACGCTTTATGAAGGCGTCAGCGATGCAGAGGATCTCACTGTGTATGCGAAGTATGCTCTTACTCTCGATCTTGACGCTCTTGAGGCTTCCTTTGCGGAAATAAGAGAAAATGCAAATAAGCCGACAGAAAAACCGACAGAAAAGCCTGAAGCGACAAAGGCTCCGGAGCCGACAAAAGCGCCGGAACCGACCAAGGCAGCGGACAGCGGTAAGGATAAGGCGGACAGCGAAGACGGTAAAGACGGTTCGATTATGCCGTTTGTCATCGGAGCAGCTGTGCTTATTGTTTTGGTCATCGTTATAGTTGCGGTCATTGTGCTTAGAAAAAAGAAAAAAACGGCCGCAGCTCCGGCGAGCGACACGGTGAAACAAGACAGCGAAGGGCAAACATCACAGGAAAACGCCGAAGAAGATTTGCAGAAAAACACTGAGAATCAGGAAACAGCCGATGAGAAAGCTGCTGAAGGTGAAGCGTCTGAAGATAAAGAGTAATTTGAACGTAAACCGGAATGTCGGACGACGGTCCCTGAAACGGCTGCAATTGATCGGTGATCGTTTAGGATTGTAACCGATAAATGCGGCAGATTAAAAAAACAGTAAAATCCTCCTGTACCACAGTGAGTGCGGGAGGATTTTTTTCTTGTAAAATGTTTTATATTAATTTATACTTGATACAAGAGTTTCCGCTTTGACTAATTAAATATGACAGTAAGAATGTAAATAGACGTTATCCGTCTGAAAAGGCGGTGCAAGGAATAAGGGGGAGAATAATTTGAAACCGCACGAAGGGCGAAAAAGAAGGTGGGGAGACCGTTATGACGGCTTTAGAGTAAGAAATCTTGACCCAATGGGACTTGTGGTGCCTTATATAATGCCAAAAAAATATGACAGCTGGGTTCTGTTCGAAGCAAGCATAGAGCTTACTAAAACGGAAAAATTCATAAGAGAGATGAGGAAAACGGAATTTCCGACGCTGACGCTTTATCACATAATCTTTGCGGCGCTTTCCAGAGCGATGGTGGACGTTCCTGAAATGAACAGGTTTGTGAAAAACTGTAGGATTTATTCCAGAAATCACATAAAGGCTGCGATGGTAGTGATGAAGGGTATGCGAAAAGACAGTGAAAGGACGATTATAACTCCGGAATTTGAATGTGACGATGCTCTTAGGGATTTCGTTGAAAAAATAGACAAGCTTACCGGCGCAATAGATAAAAATGTAAAGGTGAGGGAGGACAAGAACAAAAACAGCTTTGATGTGCTGGAGGTCGCGCTCAGTTCAGTTCCGTCTGTTTTACTTAAATGCTTTGTGGGACTGATGATGTTCCTTGACAATCACGGTCTGATGCCGAAGGCTGTCAACAGGCTCAGTCCTTTTCACAGCTCGTTTTTTATTACAAACATGGGCTCGATCGGACTTGATGCGGTTTATCATCACATTTACGAATTCGGGACGCTTTCGCTGTTTACAAGCATAGGCAAAAAGGAGGTACGCTATGAGCCCGACGGCAAGGGTACGGTACGGCGCAGGGTTTACGTTAAAATGCAGACGGTGGTTGACGAAAGAACAACCGACGGACATATATACGCCCTGGGCTTTAAAGCAATGAAGCGTTATATTATGAATCCTGAGCTTTTGCTTTCTCCGCCGGAGAATATTGTCTTTGACGTTATAGACAAAAAGAATGTTAAGGGAAGTTAGACGCAGTCAAAAACAGACTGAAACGGGCTTAAATATATTTATCTTATTCTAAATTCTAAAATGCTAAACCGAAGCCGGATTCGGTTGAAGCATTGCTCAAGGAAGGGAGAGCTGTAATCATGAAAATAAAAAATCCTGTGCTTAAAGGTTTTTATCCTGATCCGAGCGTTTGCAGGGCGGAGGGCAAATATTATATGGTTTGCAGTTCGTTCCAGTATTTTCCGGGCGTTCCGCTGTTTGAAAGCGAAGACCTTATTAACTGGAAACAGATCGGACACTGCATTACCAGAAGCAGTCAGATTGATTTAAAGTCAGTCAACAGTTCGGGAGGCGTATTTGCTCCTACCATAAGGTATAATGACGGCACCTTCTACATGGTTACGACTAACGATACGTATCACCAGAATTTCTACATAACGACCGCTGATATTTACGGAGAATGGTCAGAGCCGATATTCGTCGATCAGGGAGGCATCGACCCGTCCCTCTTTTTTGAAAACGGCAGAACCTATTTCATGAGCAACGGAAGCGATGAGGAGGGAAACGGCTGCATTTTTCAGTGCGAGATTGATGTTAAAACAGGAGAGAAGCTTACAGAGAGCACGCCTTTGTGGAAGGGCAGCGGAGGAAGATATCTTGAATCCCCTCATCTTTACCGCTTCGGCGACTGGTACTATATCATGGCGGCAGAGGGCGGCACGGAATACGGACATATGATTACGTATGCAAGGGGCAGGAGCCCTTACGGTCCGTTTGAAGATTACGAGAAAAATCCTGTTCTTACCAACAGAAATCTTGGGGGACACCAAAGCACTGTTCAGGGGATCGGACACGGAGAGCTTGTTTTGGACGATGCAGGGAACTCTTTTATTTTTTGCCTCGGTTTCAGACAGCAGGGAACGTGGAGCCCCTACCATCATCTTGGCAGAGAGGTTTTTATGGCTCCGGTGCAGTGGTCAGAGGACGGATGGTTTACTGCCGGCAAAGACGGAACCATTGCCGAAGAAATGGAAATCAAAATCGGCACGAAGTGCATGCAGAGCGTCCAAAATAAAAAGGATTATTCTGTAACGCTGAAAGGACTTGCTGAAAATCCGCTGCCGCTGATTTACCTTAGAGAGCCGAACATGGAGGATTATGTGCTTGAGGAGGGCGTTTTTAAGCTCAGGGGCAGAAAAACGACCCTTAACGAAGAGGCGTCTCCGACATTCGCAGGCGTCAGGCAGTCGGAGTTTGACACAGAGCTAAGCTGCAATGTGAAGGTAAAAAGCGGAGAAGCAGGCATAACGGTTTATATGGATCACGTAAACCATTATGATTTGTTTTCGGAAAGAAAAGGAGAATCGGTTCTTGTTTCTCTCCGTCTTTGCGTCGGGGATTTGAAAGTCGTCGTAAAGACCGTGGCTCTTAGCTGTAAAGAAGAGTCTTTTGAGGGAGCAGGCCTCAGAATTGAGTCAGATGCCTACAGCTACAGATTTTACGCATTTGACAGTGAGGGCGAAACCTTCATGGGAAGCGCGCAGGCCAAGTACCTTTCTTCAGAGGTGTGCGGCGGTTTTACCGGAGTCGTAGTCGCATTTTATGCCGTAAACGGGAAAGACGACGGGGATTGGGCTGAGTTTACGGACTATAGCTGGAGCCAGGGAAAGTAGGAAGGAATAGGCGGTATAATTATCTCATGTAAAAAAGGAAGAACGGTACGCTTTTCTGCACAGAGAAAAGAACAGGAATAATTACAGGAATAATTAACGTATATAAAGAATATTTCGACAAATACACTTGAAAAAAGACAGAAAGCGAAGTATAGTATTTACATACGGTTCCGAGGGGACAGGCTGTTCAAAGGCGGTGCCGTAAAATAAGATGGCGGCAACGCTTGAAGCAATAACGGAGGAAAATAAAATGGGGAAAATTAAAGCATTCTTCAATGAATTTAAAGAGTTTGCCCTTAAAGGAAATGTTGTAAGCATGGCAGTCGGTATCATTATCGGCGGTGCGTTTTCAAGTATAATCACATCGCTTACCGACAACATAATCAGTCCGATTATCGGCTGCTTTAATGAGGGCGGCTTCAACGGCATTACGATCGATATTTGGGAAGCGCAGTTAAGGATAGGCGCTTTCTTGACGGACGTGCTTAACTTCCTGATAATGGCATTCGTTCTTTTCCTTATCGTAAAGGCTATGAACAAAATTATGAGCCTTGGAAAGAAAAAGGAAACGCCGGCAGCTCCGACAACGAAGGTTTGTCCTTACTGCCAGAGTGAGATCAGCATTCTTGCAACAAAGTGCCCTCACTGTACATCGGCGCTTCCTGCGGAAGAGGTTAATGCTTAAAATAAAAGGCTGACACAGAATAATGTCCGTAAAAATAAAGGCGTCGTCCGGCTCAAGGTCTGTTGAGCAGGACGGCGCCTTTTTTGTACGGTTGATTTATAATTGTGATTTTATTATATCCTGTCCGTCGTCTGACGTGCCGCCGCGTCATGCGTGCGTCGGCTTCAGCTTTTCCGTACCGAATCGGAGCGCAGACCGCTGAGTCTGTTTAAAAGGCAAACAGTCTCAATTCCTGACGTCTGCGGAAACATATCGTAAGGGCGTATGTATGACGCCTTATATTCTTTCAGGGTAAGCTTTTTTAAATCGCGGGCAAGCGTGACGGGATTGCATGATATGTAAATCAGTTTTTCGGGCTTCATTTTAAGCACGGCATTTATAAACTGCTCCGAAGCGCCGCTCCTTGGAGGATCCATTATGATGCAGGAGTAGTGTATTCCTGCTCCGATTGCGGCATAAAGGTAGTCGCCGGCGTCCTCGTTGATGAAGCTGACATTTTTTAAACCGGCCAGCTTGGAATTCTCTTCGGCGTCTGCCACAGCCGTTTCATTAAGCTCGACGCCTACAACATCTTTTGCGTTCGAGAGCTTGGCGGCGATGCAGGCAATGGTACCTATTCCGCAATAGGCGTCGAGAACGGTGTCGTTTGCGTCGATACCGGCTTTTGTTATTGCATTAAGATATATTTTTTCCGCCAGCGGAGTGTTCACCTGATAAAAAGATTTGCCTGAAATCCTGAAGGTAATTCCGCACATTTCGTCGGTTACATAGCCGTTACCGTAGAGAACCTCTTCTTTGTCGCCGAGAACCGCGGACGTTTTCTTTAAATTGTAGTTGACTGTTACGCTTTTTACGCAAGGATGCTTTTGGGCTATAAGTGAGGCAAGCTTGTTTTTCTCCGGGAATATCCTATTGCCCGAAACAAGAACTACAAGGACGTCTCCCTTTGCCGAGGTTCGGAAAAGAACGTGTCTTAATGTGCCCTTGCCGGTGTCTTCGTTAAAAGGAGCCAGCTTGCAGTCAGACATGAATTTACGCACGGTTTTCATTATTTCCGAGGCATTTTCGTTTTCGATTGCGCAGGAAGAGGTGTTAACCACGTTATGCGACGTCTCTTTGTACAGTCCGGAAATAATCTTTCCTTTTTTGCTGACCGAGAGAGTGGAGTGGATTTTGTTTCGGTAGTGGTAGGGCTCTCCTTCGACTCCGACGCAGTCCTGCACCTCGCCGAAGGAGGAAAGAAGCTTTCTTACAACATCTGTTTTTATCCTAAGCTGGTTTTCATAGCTTGTGTGCATGAGCTTACAGCCTCCGCAGGAGCCGTAGACAGGACATAAAGGCTCGACCCTGTCAGGAGAAGGCTCAAGGATTTTCTCAACTGCTGCCTTCCCTTTGTCTTTTCCGTAAAGCAGGGATATTTCAGCTTTTTCTCCGACAAGAAGCCCCGGAGCCTCAAGCCTTGCGTTGTTAAAGGTAAACACCCCGTTCATATCGGAATTTATTTCTTTGCACCGTATCGTATAGGTTTTTGCCATAAAGCCCTCCGGTAAAGTTATGCTTTCTTTAACTATATCAAAAAAACATATAAAAATCCATTCGATTTTTGGAGTGCTCAAAATATTGATAAGGCGCAGGGAGATGTACTGACTGCCGCACAGCGCCTGCGCTAAAGCAATTTTACCGAGTATACGGCGGCAGGAAGCAAATAGAAAGCGAATTCGAGCAGATGAAGCTGAATAAAATTCTGATATTTACAAAAAAATCCTTGCGTAAGGTATTGCTTGTGACGCAGCGTAATGAAGTAGAATAAGAGCGAAAGGAGGTAAAAGCTATGTCAAAA
>CANRAZ010000071.1 GCA_947628705.1 uncultured Lachnospiraceae bacterium
GGAAGGTAATTTAAGATCAGAAAGAGGACTCATAAGGAAAAACAGGAAAAGTGCCAACGAGTACTTGACACAAACTAATGAATCAGGGGGTAGACGAAACCTCATGTTTTGTGTTATACTAGCCATACGAAGATGCCTTATTTCTGAGTTGGATTTTGTTTGGCGATGAAAATATAACACAGAAGAGGTATCTTCGTCTTTTAATTATTCAGTTGTAACAGATGTATTGTAATCCTACATCTACCGTTATTGGCACTATTACAACGGTGAGGACAGCGCAAAGATTTATAAGCAAGCTTTCGTCCAAACAATGAAACGAAACTATATGATGTTTCACACGGTGGATCCGGAACTGGCCATAGAGGATTTGAAAGAAATCCATAATCAGAAAAGTAATTAATTTCGGAGGAACAAATATGCCGGAAAAGAATTGGCAATTTGAACTTGAAGAATATATCAGACAGGGCGAACCGGAAAGAGCCGAAAAAAGCGAAGCTTGGCAAACGGCTATCGGCTTGCAGGCGGTTGACGGACTGAAAACCTCTGATTATTTGCTGGATACCGCAAAGGATCACATCGAGGGTATAATCACCATCGATGAGGCTCAGAAGCGTATTTACAGCTATTACGAGCAGAGAACTACCCGCACGAAAATCGAAAATGAAACAAAGGAAGCTGACATCGTTTCTGCAAGAATAACGGAGCTTTTAGGCGAAAAGGCGTTTCAGTTTTCTCCTGCCGAGTGGATCACCATTCACCGCAGACTGTTCGAGGATGTATTCGACCACGCCGGACAAATCCGAAAGTACAACATTTCCAAAAAGGAATGGGTACTGAACGGCGAATCGGTTATCTACGCCGATTTCAACAGCATAAAAGACACTTTAGATTATGACTTTGCTACTGAAAAACAGTTTTCCTATGAGGAATTATCGGTGGAAGCATCGGTAAAACACCTTGCGAAATTCGCATCGGATATTTGGCAGATTCACCCATTCGGCGAGGGTAACACAAGAGCCACCGCCGTGTTTATGATTAAGTACATGAAAACCTTCGGGTTCCGTGTCAACAACGATGCGTTCCGTGAGAACTCTTGGTATTTCCGCAACGCACTGGTTCGAGCAAACTACAACGATTTGCAAAAGGGTATTCATTCTACTACAAAATATTTAGAATTGTTTTTCTCAAACCTTCTGCTCGGTACAAATTACGAATTAAAGAATCGCTGTATGCACGTTGATTTTGTGGACGAAACCGTTTTCCAAAGTGCCAGAAGCGAAACGCCAAAGTGCCAAATTGACACTTTGGACTGTACTTTGGAAGAAATGGCGGTATTGGATTTAATTAAAAAAAACCCGTCTGTTAAGCAAGCCGAACTTGCAGAACAAACAGGTAAATCTGTCAGAAGCATAAAGCGCATCATAGACTCTCTGAAAGAGAAACAATATATCCGCAGAGTTGACGGCAAACGTTACGGCAAGTGGGAAGTTTTGGTTTAAAACATCGATTTTTTGGAGGGAAAATATGTTCTATAAAATGATCGAGATTTTATAGAGAGCGAATAATATTGAAATAGAACACTGTTTAATAAAAGATAAGATGCAATGGCAAAGCAGCAAAAATGGGGCGATAAAAAATGTATGAAAAGGAAATCTTGGAATATGCCAAAGCAAATGAGGTCTTTACGACCGAAGAACTTCAATTAAAATTAAGCATAGCAAATAGAGATAAAATGTACAATGATTTAAAAAAATTACGTGATAGGCACTTGATATTTCGCTATTGCAAAGGTATATACGGCTATGAAAAGTATAGCGACTTTTGGAGAGAGAGCTATCACAACGCACCAGAAGAAGCATTATCCATATTATACATGAGAGATAACAACGGTTACATTTCGGGAGCAGATTTCTTTAACGCCATAGGTTTATCGACATGGTGCGCCGCAAAGAAAATTATTACATCGAATAAAGTAAAAAGAAAAACAGAAAAAGCCAATTTAATTATTTTCCCACCTAAAGAAAAAATTACAAAAGATAATTTGCGTTATCTTCAATTTCTTGATTGCCTTGAAAACATTAACAATTATGCTGTTGACGCAAATGATCCTGAAAAGCTTTTACGAGACTATGTGCTTAAAAAAGGTTTAGACGTTAATGTATTGCGCTTTATCTTGCTTAAACATTATAATAAACGAACACAAAATTATTTTGAAAGGATAATGACCTGTGTTACATGATAATCATGAATTTATTTCAATTTCACAAGCAAAAAAGCACCTTGAAATATCATCAAACAAATTTACATCTTTACCACGCCTGAAAGATGATGAATTGTCAAGCAATAACAAATGTATAAGTAGTATAAGTAAAAATTCATGCGTTATCGGCTAAGCAGTTTTAATTAAGCATAAAAATATAATAAAAAAGGAGCATAAATTATGAAGGTTCTTATTATTAACGGAAGTCCAAGACCAAAAGGCAACACCAGTATTGCGCTTCGCGAGATGGAAAGGGTTTTTGCCGAAGAAGGCGTAGAGTATGAAACCGTGAATATCGGCAATAAAGATATCCGGGGCTGTATTGCCTGCGGCAGCTGCTCCAAAACCGGAAAGTGCGTTTTTGAAGATGCGGTAAATGAAGCGGCTCAGAAGTTTGAAGAAGCAGACGGCTTGGTGGTTGCAAGCCCTGTATATTATGCTTCTGCAAACGCAACGCTTATTGCTTTTCTGGACAGACTTTTTTACAGTTCGCATTTTGATAAGACGATGAAGGTCGGCGCAAGCGTTGTCTGTGCGAGAAGAGGAGGCTGCTCGGCTACGTTTGACGAACTTAACAAGTATTTTACGATTTCAAATATGCCGGTTGCGCCGAGCCAGTACTGGAACTGTATTCACGGACGCGCAGAGGGAGAAGCTGAAATGGACGAGGAAGGTAAACAGACAATGAGGGTGCTTGCAAGGAATATGTCGTTCCTTATGAAAAGCATTGCGCTTGGCAAAGATAAATACGGTTTGCCTGAAACTGAAGAAAGGATAAGCACAAATTTTATAGGATAACGGAATTACAGCCGATTTTAATGAAATAATAACCGTTATACACTTGAAAAAATCGGCATGCAGGTGTATAATTCTTAGCTGTAAATGTTTTTACAGCTATTAGATGCAGATGTAGTTCAATGGTAGAATGTCAGCTTCCCAAGCTGAACACGCGGGTTCGATTCCCGTCATCTGCTTTGAAAATCCGGTGTTTACTGTAGTTTAATATCATACCGCATGAGCAGCTTAAATGCTGCTCTTTTTATTTGCTTAAATGTTTTGCGGCGCCGTTTATTCGGCGTTGTTTTTGATATAATTGCTTCATGCAGTGTATTTTCTCCTAAATATGTTAATTCGTTTTCGCACCTTTTTTTAAATGATAGTGCTGTAAAAAAATGTTAAGATAGCGTCAGTTCAGTAAAACAAACTCAAAAAACCGATTGATATGTTAAATAAATAAGAAAGCTGTTTACAGGCAGAGAAGGAGAGTATAAATGTCAGACAGAATATCTGCATCAATTATTATTGAAGATTCGCACGGAAGCAGCCAGTTCAGCGTAGATGCTTTGCTTGCCGGCGAGGGGAAATTGTTTCTTTGCGACGATATTGATTCTGAAACGGCAGCAGCGTTGATCAGCAGCATGATATATCTTGCAGATAATGGCAAGGAAATAAAACTATACATAAATTCTAACGGAGGCGAAGTAAAAGCGGGTCTGATGCTGGTCGATGTAATAACCCTGCTGCAAAAAAAGGTACATATTGATGTGATATGCATCGGAAAGGCCTACAGCATGGCGGCGATAATACTTGCCGTTGGAGGAAAGGGTAACAGATACTTGCTTCCTCACGCAGAGGTTATGATACATGAGCCTCTTATCCAGTACGGAGCCGGCGGTTCGGCAAGCTCGGTGAAAAACACGGCGGAAGCGCTCATGTCAGTCAGAGATTCAATCAGCGATATACTTTCCGAGTGTACCGGCAAGGCTGCGGAAAAAATAAATGAGATGATGAGCCATGACACCTTTTTTAATGCAGAGGAAGCAATAGAATTCGGCATCGCAGACGCTGTGATAACCGAATTATAGAAACGAACAAAAGCATAAAACGGTTGGAAGCCAAAAACAATCGGGAGCGTAGCCTAACAGAAACGCAGCAGCTTAAAAACTTATTGTGCCTGAATGCAGGAGGACAGAATAATGAGCAAAACAGCGAAAAACATCTGCAAATATACAGAACGGGACAATTCCTACGGAGAACTTTATATGCCTGACGGCAGCGCATATTCCAGAGATTCGTCCGTAACCGGACTTAACAATAATGTTGCGGTTATCGGACCTTCAGGTTCAGGCAAATCTTCTATAATGGGCGTTTTAAACATAATAAATGCAAATTCAAGCTTTGTAATATCGGATCCTAAGGGTGGTCTTTACAGGACAATGAGCGAGCTCCTTAAAAAAATGGGCTATAAGATAAAGCTGCTTGATCTTACTCATCCGGAAAAATCAGAGCATTACAACCCTTTATGCTTCATAAAAAACACATTTGACATAAGGAAGCTGGCTCACCAGATTGTTATCGGAAACAACAGCGAAATGGGTCATACCTCAAAAGATCCTTATTGGGATAACAACGCAGAAGCGCTTTTATGTGCGCTTATCGGCTTAATGTATGAAGAAAAGTGGGACGATTCAAAGAGGACGCTTACTCAGGTAATGAAAATGGTCAGCAGGATAGAGCCTCTTGAAGATGTTGATGAGAGAAAAAGCGCGCCTATATTCAGTGATTTTATCAGTTTGGAAGAAGACGCTGACTTGAAAGGAAAGGAAAGCTGGGCGGCAAGAATGTTCAAACCGTACCACACTCTTTCCGAAAAGACCCTTTCATGTATCATAAGCTCGCTTACAAGCACGCTGCTTGCATTTGAAAGCGAAGAAATTGCAAAGCTTTTTGACGGCAATGACTTCGACTTTAGGGAGCTTGCCGAACAAAAATGCGCATTTTTTGTCGTAGTATCCGATAATGACAGAACAAACGACACGCTCGCCAATATTTTTTACACTCAGGCAATGAATTCGCTTTGCGATTATGCCGATAATTTCTGTGAAAACGGAAAATTGAAGGTTCCGGTCACCTTTTTACTTGACGATTTTTCTACAAACTGCAAAATAATAGGTTTTGAAAATATTATCAGTAATATCCGCGCCAGAAATATATCCGCTGTCTTAATGCTCCAATCCGTCGAGCAGCTGTCATGCGGTTACGGTCTGGCAGGACAGGTAATAATAAACAATTGCGATACAATTGTCTTTATGGGAGCTAATTCACCGTATGACGCAGATTATTTTTCAAAGCGCGCAAATAAGCCTCTGCATGAGATATACGAGCTTCCGATCCACTCAAGCTGGGTGTTCAGAAGAAGCGAAAAGGCGAGATGCGTAAAGAACATCAATCCCAACGAATATTACGAAAAAATAAAAGGAGAGATTGAAAAGGAATTTTTTGAAAAAAATCCTGACGCTCAAAGACTGTACGGAGAGGATTCATTCGAAGCAGAAACGGATCGCGATTGTCCTGATGATTTCGACGAATGGTTCGACTTTGAACCGATAGAGGATTTCTACGACGACAACTATTTAATGACGCTGTAAGCTTCACTTGGTACAAGGCCATTTTCTTTCATGTTTCTAGCCAGATATGCCACAGGCGTATCGCACAGAGACGTTACGATGTAAATCAGATAGCTTGAAAGAAGTATGCTGATTATAGTCCCAATGCCGTATATTCCCCAGAAGGCTGCAAGAGTAAATAAAAGAGTGTTTAAGAACTGTGAAACCAAGGTTGAGCCGTTATTCCTTACCCAAAGGTACTTTCTGGAATCGCCTGCCTTGTTTTTGGTATAGTTCCAGATTTTATGATACAGCCAGACGTCAAATTTCTGTGTGATTGCATAAACGGCAATGCTCGAAAGCATGACGCGGGGAGTATTTGAAAATACATTCCTGATTGACTGCATAAGCTCCGTTTCTTCTACCGGGACATATGCCATCCAGCTTTGTGATATGAAAATAAAGCAGACGGAAGTAAATATTCCGATAATGACGGCTCTGTCAGCAGCCTTTTTTCCTTCATTCTCGCTGAGGATATCCGTAATAAGAAAGGTTGCGGCAAACAGGACGTTTCCGAGAGTCTGATCCATTCCGAATGCGTGAATGAGGATTACGACTTCAATGTTTGCGGTAACTGTGCAGAGAACGGTCATAGCATAAAGACCGTTCCTTCCAAAAAGCTTCCATGCAGCAAGCACGCTGCCGAACGCAAAAATAAGCGAACCGATTAAAATAAGTTCATTTCTCATTGGGGTGAGCCTCCTTTTTTCTCTTGGATTTTTTCGGAATTATACAGCTGCGTTCCATAGCTTTTTTACAAACAAAAAAAGAACGCACTACGGGCGTTCTAAGGCATAGTTATGCTGAATTTCCGTAGTTTTGTTTAAGGACAGGATGGTCACGAACTGTCCGTCAGAAATTTACTTCCGTAAAAAGCCAACGCGGCGATTATAACACAGCTTTTGTTTTTTGTCTACAATTTTTTGCTGTTATACACGCCGCATGCCGTTTGCCGTTTACCTTGTGCTCTGCGAAAAAGCCGGATTTATATATGTTTAAAAAGCCTCCGGCAGTATTTCGCAGAACAGGATGTAAATCCGTTGACAACTTTTTTATTAAAAATTCTTTTCAAACAAGAAGCTTTCCAGTTCGAAAAGCTGTCTTCCGTCAGTCATGTCCTTAAAATAACCTCCGAAATCACGCTTGACGGCAAGGAAGAGGGCGTGTCTTCCGTTTACAGCTTTAACGACAGAAGAGTACGCGCCGTCAGAAGCCCCTACTAAACATTCGCCAAGCTTTTCGCCGTCTGGGCTGTCAATAAAAATATCTATGACGGCTTTCATGCCGCAGCCCCTGACTTTAACGCTGAATTCCATGGTTTTGCTTGAGGCATCATAACCGAAATCATAATATTTATAGCCAATCACACAGCCGTCTGTAATGTTGGTTACCGTTCTGGTAAAGGCGTCCTTTTCTGTTATAAGACAGCCGCCTGTAAGATAACAGGCAATATCAGCAGGAGTAACGGCATAAGGGTTAAGACTGTTTTCAAATCCCAGTGAGGTCATCTCGACCTGAGGTATGGTTCCGTCAGGCAGTATTTTGATTTTTTCGACGCAGGCTCTTCGGCTCATGATCGTACCGTTGGTCATTCTGTGGTAGAAAACATACCATTGACCGTTTATGCAGCAGATTGAACCGTGGTTGTTGCCGCCCGGATAGTTCTGGGAGTTATCAACGATCGTGCCTCTGTAGATAAAAGGACCTCTTGGAGAATCGGCGGTAGCGTAGGCGAGCCTGCTTCCTCCGCCCTCACCCTCCTGGTTGGGACGGCAAGGAGAATAGATCATGTAGTAGATGCTTCCAACCTTTCTCGGAGAACATGCCTCGAAGAAATTATGAGGCGGAGTTACCGTAAGAATATCAGTCATATATGTACCGTCAATTATTTCATACATGTTCTCAGGATTTATCTCAGCCATGTAGCTTCCCTGAAATCCGCAGTAGACGTAAACTCGTCCGTCGTCGTCAACCAAAACGCCCGGATCAATAAAGGTTCCGTCATCGTAATGATTCTCAATATTGTAGCTGTATTTTGAAATAAGCTTAAAAGGACCTTCCGGTCTGTCGCTGACTGCAACGCAGCCCTTTGCGCCCATTATGTAAGCGTAAAGATAATATTTGTTTCCGTATCTGACAACGTCCGGAGCATAAAGCTCGTTGCTTTCGCTTGTCCAGTCAGTGTCGGACTCATGGTCTCTGTCCGGCTGGGAATGGAAGGAATGTCCGTGGCATACCCAGTGATTAAGGTCGTCAACTGACGCTGACCAAACCTTGAGCTTGTAATCGCAGAATTTGTCTGAGCCCGCGCTGTCGTGAGAGCCGTAAATGTAAACTCTGTCTCCGAAAACACGGGGTTCTCCGTCAGGAATATATTCGTTAAGCGGTAAAAAAGGATTTGGCATTTTGTTCTCCTTTCGATTTTAGGTTTCTCATTCAAAACGGTTAACGCGGCTATTAAAGCCGCTTTTTAATTTTTATGTAAAGGCCGTATTGATGTCGGCTAAGCACAGTATAGTACTTTTTCACTTTATAAGCAAGTACAGTGTTTGAACAGTTTGTGTCAAGTACTCGTTGGCACTTTTCCTGTTTTTCCTTATGAGTCCTCTTTCTGATCTTAAATTACCTTC
>CANRAZ010000072.1 GCA_947628705.1 uncultured Lachnospiraceae bacterium
AAGAAGGTATTAAACACCCTTTCGCGTACTTCCATTGACGCCGCTATGTCCTCATCGGAAAGACTTTCCCACAGTTCGATACTGTCCACGTCGGGAATGGTTATTTCCGCTGTTGAAAAGTCAATGTTCGGATAGTCTTTCTTTATGCTTTTTGCTTCCTCTCGAATTTCATCAAGCGTAAACTGTGCCGACCTTGGGTCTCTTTCAACAGTCCCGTCGTTCTGTTTTTTCCGGCAGCAGGACAGGACGGTACAGGCAGCCGCCGCAAGCACCGCAAGCGCTGCGAAACGTTTAAGCTTTTTTAAAGTTAAAATAGATGTCAACTCCCTTCTGTAAATTCAGACGCCGGAAAATCCGTTCCGTTACAAAAACGAACCGGTTCCGGCATCTTAACTAAAAGCTTCAGTTTATTTTCTACAATAAAGTAATGGAGCCTGTTGCATTGGCGCTTCTTCCGTCCGAGTAGGAGAGGCTGACGCCAAAAGTAACATCTGTAACATCTTCAGGCATATCAGTCTTTATTTTAAAATCTACCGTGCCGGGTTGGACAATGCTTACCGTTTTTGACAAAGTAAGGCTGTATTTTACATCATTTTTTTTGTAAAATGCGGTAATTCTGACCGCAACGTATGTACATTCTCCTCCCACTCCATCACACTTGACTCTGTATGTTCCACTGTTGGAGGCAGGCAGCACCACCTCGGCATAGGTATGGTTAACTCCGCCGTAAGCGTAGTACACCGACCAGTTTTTAGAAATGGATTGAATTGCAGCCTGTGCAGCATTGCTTCCCATCACGACGGAAAACGCCAAAACGCATGCCAAAAAAATTTTTACCGACTTCTTAACACTTTTTTTCATGTTCTTCTCCTTTTTAAATATTATTCTATTACATTTATATAAATGTAAAAATTGCTTGTAAAATAATATTATTACATTTTCAAGTGTTTGTCAATTAATATTTCGCAAACCTATGTATTGTGCAATTCTCTGCAAGCTTATGCTCTCCAAACCTGTTATAAAAATGCCTGAGCCGTAATTTATCACTATACGTTATACACGCTGCTTCCCGGAAAATACTCCATGAGTATTTCCTCGCAGCCAAGTCCTTCATCTGCCATCGCCTTTGCTCCGTTCTGGCTCAAACCTACCCCGTGCCCGTAACCGCCTCCGTTTAAAACTATTCTTCCGTCCTTGACATCTGCATAGAAGAAGGCGCTTGGCAGAAGACTCATTCCGGTATTTTCGGAGCCGTCGGCAAGCTTCACTGTCAGACCTTTAGGTGCAAGGAGCTGACGTATTGCCGACTGCATAATCACCTTCACGGTATTATCGGAACCTTTAATTATCAGTTCTGTTACAATACCTGATTTTCCTCGCTTGGCAACCTCGATTCCTTTGATTTTTCCCAGAGAATTTATGCTCTTTTCAACATATTTTCCGTCAGAAAGCACAAGCACCTTCCCCGGAAACGAGCTTGCCGCGGCAGAGAGTCTTTCGTTTACGGATTTGGAGTAGGCGTCTATGCTTGCGTCTACAGTCCATCTGTACCAGCCGAATTCGCTGTCATAGGTCTTTACCGTCTCTCTGAGCGTGACGTCCTTGTAAGCGTAGGTTATACACTCCGCATCTATAAAGTCCCTGAATATTTCCTCATCGGACAGCGGTTTTTTACTGAGCTTATCAAGGGAAAAACCGTCGTCCGCCGCCGCAAAAACCTCCTTAGATTCATCGGAAAGCCCGTCGTCGGAAAGATAAAGCTCTGAACTGTAAAACGTGCTTTCGTCTCCTGCCCAAACCTCGTCTATTCCGGCTCCGCTGCCGCAGGAAGTTGAATAATAATATGTTTTCAGGATTTCTCCGCCTCCCATCAGCACCTGACCGCAGGTTTCGTCCACTGCTTTAATAACGCTTTCGTTTTCCTCCTGATTATTGTAAACCTGACAGTTTGTGCTGTCGTCCACGTCTGCGCCCAAGCTTTCATAGCTGCTGCCGGTCATCTGTTTGTAAATGAAGCTTCTTGCGCAAATCGCCTGCGCCTTAAGAGCCTCCTGCGGATATGAAGCAGGCATTTCGCTTGGAACGACTCCGTACAGATAGCTTTCCACCGGAAGCTCGTTAATAATTGTATATCCTTTATCGGTGCGGTTTACCGTAATAGTGCCTCGGTAATAGGGAGCGCTTTTGTTCCTTTGTATGCTTAAAACCCCTATTCTCCCTCTGTCGCACTTAATTACGATGGATTCTCCGTTTTTAATGCTGTCCTGATCAAAGCATATTTCTTCATCCTTTCCGTAGCTTCCGCTGCCGACGCTTCCCTCCCCAAACGGTCTGCCGTCAGAGTATTCCGCCGTAAAATCAGAATTAGCGCTGATTTTCACCTCATCATGGTAAAGCGAGCCGTAGCCTGTCGTATTAAGTATCACCTTCACGTTGTCCGCAATTCTATTTTTAGGAAAGGCGGCTTGGAGCATATCGTCGCTTATTATAAAATCCACGCTCTCATAGCCAAGCAGAATTTCCTTGTTGGTCTTAAGCTCCGCTTCGTCTTCCGTTACGATTATGCTGAAATTTTCCGCAGCTTTTATCCTGCCGTATTCTTTTATTTCGATGCCGTCATCGGAAACGCTCACAACACTGCCTGTTATTTTTGAGGTTTTTACCGTAATTGCGGTTACAAGCCCTCCTATCGAATCTATGTCTGCTACCTGACCTGACACATCGTCTATTTTTGAAGCGAGCTTCATTTCATGCCTGCCGTCGCTTGCGAGGAAGCTGATGCTTTCTCCGCTGTTTTTCAGTATATAAGCGTTGATAAAACTCTGTTCTCCACGCTCCTTTACGCTATGTTCGGAGGTGGCGGCTAAAACCATTATCCTGTGGTGCTTTACTGACGCAATCAAGAGCGCTGTCACTCCGATTGCCGCTATCATAAACAAATTCAGTGTGAGAAGAATCCTTTTAACCAGTCTTTTTTTCAAGTTGTTCCGTCCTTTCCGTATGATCCACAATATTTTTTCCTGTTCAGGCAACAAAAAAAGAGTACAGATTCCTTAAGTCTTCCGTACTCTTTGCGCTATGTTTTACTTTTGTCAATCAAAAATCGGAAACAGGGTCAAATAACTAATAAGCGCCCTTCCCAGCCAGACCTGTCCGCAAGCCGAAACGTCCTGTTATTATACGCAGACCTGTCCGCAAGCCGAAACGTCCTGTTATTTTACGCAAATCTGACCGTCAGCCGATAACGTCCTGCATGTTATACAGTCCGTGCGGCTTTCCTGCAAGGTACTTGGCGGCATTCACCGCACCCTTTCCGAATATTGCTTTTGAATAAGCCGTGTGTTTTATCTCAAGAACCTCGTCACGTCCTGCAAAAATAATCTCGTGCTCGCCGACTATCGTTCCTCCGCGGACGGCGGAAATTCCGATTTCCTTCTTCGGACGCTTCTCGCTCCTGCCCGAACGGTCATAAACATAATCATATTCCTCTTCAAGCGCTTCGTTAACGGCGTCTGCAATCGCAAGCGCAGTTCCGCTTGGAGCATCCTTTTTAAGGTTATGGTGCTTTTCAACAATTTCAATGTCAAAGTCGGCTGCCAAAACCTTTGCTGCCGCCTGCACGAGTTTAAGAATAGTGTTTATTCCGAGAGACATATTGGCTGAACGCAGAATTGCAAGCTCCTTTGAGGATTCAACGATGAAATCCGTCTCTTCCTTTGTGTAGCCCGTAGAACAAAGCACGAGGGGCATGTCCTTTGCTTTAGCATCGGAAATAAGCTCCTTTATCTGCTTTGGAGAAGAAAAATCTATAAGCACGTCCGCTTCCGCATCGACCTCGGCAAGCGAAGCAAATACGGGATAAGGACAGCTTCCGTTATCGAAAATATCGATTCCGGCAACAATTTCCGCTTCCCCGTCATTTTTTACTATATCGGTAATAACCTGTCCCATATGGCCGCAGCAGCCTCTGAGAATGATTTTAGTCATATGTACACCTCCAAAACCGTAACGAAAACGGTTAAATAAGTCCTGCCGCCTTCATTTCAGCTTCAAGTCTTGCGGCATTTTTCTCTTCCATCTCTGTGAGCGGCATTCTGAGAGGGCCTGCCTCCATACCCATGAGATTAAGAGCCTTCTTTACAGGAATAGGATTCACTTCGCAAAAGAGAGCATTTATAAGCGGAAGATACTTAAGCTGCAGGTCAAGACTCTTCTTAAGGTCTCCTGCCAGATAAGAAGCAACCATATCGTGCGTTTCCTTTGGAGCGATATTGCTTAGCACTGAAATAACTCCCTTGCCGCCAAGCGAAAGAATCGGAAGCACCTGATCGTCGTTTCCGGAATAGATGTCTATGCCGCCGTTCGTAAGCTGCGCTGTCTTTGCCGCCGCTGACATGTCTCCGCTTGCTTCCTTTACCGCAACGATATTTTCTACGTCGTTGTAAAGACGCGCAATTGTTTCAGGCGCAAGCTTGCAGCCCGTGCGTCCGGGTATATTGTAAAGGACAACGGGAATGCCAACCGACTTTGCAATAGCTGAAAAATGCGCGTAAAGTCCGTTTTGAGTCGCTTTATTGTAGTAAGGCGTTACGAGCAATATTCCGTCCGCACCGCATTCCTCGGCAGCCTTTGAAAGATAAATCGCAGTGTTGGTGCAGTTTGAACCTGTTCCTGCAATTACAGGGATCCTGCCTGCGACCTTTTCAACACAGTAACGAATCGTTTCAATATGTTCCTCATGCGTAAGCGTTGAAGCCTCGCCTGTCGTTCCGCAAACCACAATACAGTCAGTTTTGCCTGCGATCTGAAATTCTATCATTCTGCCGAAGCTGTCATAGTTGACGCTTCCGTCAGAATTCATAGGGGTAACAATAGCTGTACCTGAACCCGTAAATATCGACATATAAATACCTCCGTATATGTGAATTAATATTTGAAAACGCTTCCAGACTCCGATTTCATACCGAAGCGCGCATTTGTCAAAATACTCTAGGGTAGATTTTAGCATTTTACCTGCGGAATGTCAATTGCAAGCTTAATACCGAAGCCTGTCAGCAGGTTACATACTCTTCATCGTCTTTATCGCTGCCGTACTCCAGCTTGCTGACCGAAACCTCATAGGCAACTCTTTTTTCAACATCGGTTTCCGAAAGCTTTTTCTGGTATTCCCTTGACTGGATCCTGCCCCAGAGCAGAACCCTGCTTCCTACCTCAAAGCTGTCTGCATATCTCGCATTTCTGCCCCAGCAGATGCACGGAATGTAGTCGCTCTTTCCGTAAGGCCTGTTTACCGCAAGAAGCACGTCTGCAATTTCCCTGCCAAGGGGAGTCTTTCTGTAAACAGGCTGTTTGCAGATAAAGCCGTCCAAAAAAATATAGTTCGGCTTAACGTCCTCCGGCTCTTCGTCGGCGACGGTTATTTCTCTGGCAAAAACCGAAAGGATAAGCCTGTTTTTGCTCTCCTCATGCCTGTTATATGACCTGAACTGTCCGTACACAGTTACAAATTTTCCTTTTATTGATTCTTCCGGGGACAACAGCCTCTCCGAAACCATTACCGGTATAATGTCGTAGGACTCTGATAACCTCTTGGCTTTTACGTCTATCATGTAAAAGCCTTCTCCGTAAACATCGTGACTGAACACAAAATCACTTACAACCTCGCCAACCAAAGTAACCTGATTGTTGTCAAAAACTTTCTCTGTCATTATTCCTCCTCTCAGTACGTCGGTTTCTTACTCTTCTTTATGCCTGCGTACTGTCAATATTCTTAAGTTGTAACATATATATGCTTCACAGTCAGAATTATAATATGGAATAATCTTTCAGTTCAAGCTAAACCTGTCTTGTTATTATGACACGATGTCCCCAGTTTCGACACGCTTATTTCCTGTTTGCTCTCTTTCTTTCCAAAGAGTCAAGAATCTTCTTTCGAATCCGGAGAGATTTTGGCGTAACCTCCAACAATTCGTCGCTGTCAATAAATTCAAGACACTGCTCAAGGCTCAAACGTCTCGGCGTGACAAGTCTCAATGCCTCGTCAGCCGATGAGGATCTGGTGTTGGTAAGCTGTTTTTTCTTGCAGACGTTCACCTCTACGTCCTCTGACTTTCCGTTCTGTCCGATAACCATGCCTGCATACACCTTTTCTCCGGCGCCTATGAAAAGAGAGCCTCTTTCCTGCGCATTGAACAGTCCGTAGGTTATCGCCTCGCCTGATTCGAACGCAATAAGACTGCCCTGCTTACGGTAGGTAATGTCGCCCTTATACGGAGCATAGCCTGCAAAAACCGTATTGATTATTCCCTCGCCCTTTGTGTCGGTAAGGAACTCTCCCCTGTAGCCTATAAGCCCCCTGGACGGAATGTTAAACGTTAGTCTTGCGGTCGACGTACCGAAGCTCGACATGGAAACAAGCTCGCCCTTTCTCTGTGACAGCTTGTCTATTACCGTGCCGGAAAACTCCTCCGGCACGTCAACCACTGCTTCCTCCATCGGCTCAAGCAGATTTCCTTCCTCGTCCTTTTTATAGATAACCTCCGCCTTGCTTACGGCAAATTCATAGCCCTCACGCCTCATATTTTCGATAAGGACGGAAAGATGCAGCTCTCCCCTTCCGCTTACCTTGTAAACCTCCGTTGTGTCTGTTTCCTCAACTCTGAGGCTTACGTCCGTGTTAAGTTCTCTGAAAAGCCTGTCGCGCAGGTGCCTTGAGGTCACAAACTTTCCCTCCTGCCCTGCAAGCGGACTGTCGTTTACGCAGAAATTCATGCTGATAGTAGGCTCTGAAATCTTCTGAAACGGTATCGGCTCTGGGTTTTCAGGCGAACAGATGGTGTCTCCGATATGAATATCCGAAATGCCGGAAATTGCGACGATCGAGCCTACCGCAGCCTCCTCGACCTCAACCTTTTTTAGTCCGTCAAATTCATAGAGCTTGCTGATCTTAACCTTCTTTTTCTGATCTGGCTCATGGTGGTTTACGATAACGGCCTCCTGATTCACTCTTATCGTACCGTTGTCTACCTTACCGACGCCTATCCGTCCCACATACTCGTTGTAATCAATCGTACTTATCAACACTTGGGTGCCTTTAGTCTCATCACCCTGAGGCGCAGGAATGTGCTCGATAATCGTTTCAAACAGAGGCTCCATCGACTTGGGCGTATCGGTAAGCTCAAGAATAGCCACTCCCTGCTTTGCAGATGCAAAAACAAAAGGCGAATCCAGTATATCGTCGTCTGCTTCAAGATCCATAAAAAGCTCAAGCACCTCGTCAATGACCTCTTCGGGTCTTGCTTCCGGTCTGTCTATCTTATTTATGCACACGATTACAGGCAAGTGCAGTTCAAGGGCTTTTTTAAGCACGAATTTGGTCTGAGGCATTGCGCCTTCAAAGGCGTCGACCACTAGGACAACTCCGTTTACCATTTTAAGTACGCGCTCAACCTCGCCTCCAAAGTCGGCATGACCCGGCGTGTCGATAATGTTTATCTTGATTCCCTTATAAAACACGGCGGTGTTTTTGCTTAAAATCGTAATTCCTCTTTCACGCTCGATGTCGTTTGAATCCATTATGCGCTCTTCCACGACCTGATTTGTCCTGAAAACTCCGCTTTGTTTCAGCAGCTCGTCCACAAGCGTTGTCTTTCCGTGGTCAACGTGCGCAATTATGGCAATATTTCTGATATCTTCTCTAATCATCTTTTAATTTCCGTCCGTAATCTTTATTCAGCAATTCCAAGGCAGTCATAAAGCTTGTTTTTTAAAACCTTCATCTGTGCTTCCCTGTTGCCGTTTACAGCATTAATGAAATACAGGAACACTATCCTC
>CANRAZ010000073.1 GCA_947628705.1 uncultured Lachnospiraceae bacterium
ATAAAGAAAAACTGTGTGATTGGGAAGAGGTTTCGGCCTCTTCCTTTTATTTTGCCAACTATAATTTTACACTAACAACCGCTTTAAATAAATCTCCTTCCAATTCTATAAAAAACCTCCCGTTCATAGCCTCGGTAAGATTTTTTGCGATGGCAAGGCCAAGACCGCTGCCCTCGGAATTTCTTGACTTGTCCCCTCTTACAAATCTTTCAGTAATTTCATCAGGAGACAGATCCAGCTCGTATTTCGATATGTTTTTAAACGATATCACGCAGCGGTTCTCTGAATTTTTTTCAAGCGTGATAAATACCCTCGTGTTTTCAAGCGAATATTTGCAGATGTTATTGAAAAGATTGTCAATGACCCTCCAGAGATATCTTCCGTCCGTATACACCTTACATTCTTCCGTTTTATTTTCGTATACCGCCTTAAGCCCCTTCTCTGCTAACCTTTCCTCATATTCTCCAATAGCCTGTTCGAGAAAGATGGCTATGTCAAGCTCCGAATACTCCACCTGAAGGTTTCCTGTGCTTGCCTTGCTAATCTCAACAAGGTCCTCAAGCAGCTTTTTAAGCCTCACCGCCTGCCTTTCAATGACCTCCATGCACTCTTCCGTTTCCTCGCCTGAAACCCTATTGTTCCGTAGGATATCCACATAGCTTATTATGGACGTCAGCGGCGTTTTTATGTCGTGAGATACATTTGTAATAAGCTCAGCTTTAAATTTCTCGCTCTTCATGCTCTCTTGAAGAGCCTTATTCATTCCGTCGCCGATACTGTTTATCGAATCCGATATGCCTCCGAAATATTTCAGCAGGTATTTGTTGTCAATGCTGTAGTCCAAATCCCCCTCTGCAATCTTCTCACAGGATTTCTGCACAAGATATATGCTGTAAATAACGTAGCACTGTATAAGAATAAGAGCAAAAAAAACAACGGTATAAAGAATTACAGCCATAACCAAAGCCGATTTCCTGCTTTCATAACCGTGATTCGCCTGTCCGGTGAGCAAGAAAAGGAACTCCCCGAACAGAATAATATCGATTCCGAAAAAAATAAACGCCGTCTTTTTATATGCCCCGATATTTTTAACGAACTCTTTAAACCTTTTCAGATTTAGCGTCAGCATGCCGGCTAACCTTGAGACAAGCATATTTTTCAGCAGTACGCCGGACTTTATCCTGACCGCCGCGGAAAGAATAAATTCAATAAACAGCGCTCCGATCAGAACGGCCGCAAAAATGCCGTAAATTAGGAATTCCGTCACATCAAAATCCGAGTTCACTTTTTTCAAGAATATATTTCTGATAATGCAAAACGTTAAAACAACCGTTCCAATCAGCAGAAAAGCGAAAAAATCCAACGGTATGCCGTCCACAAGCCGAAGGCGTACATTTTCGTCGCCGCTGCGTCCTACGCTCCTTTTTACAAGACCTGATATCATAAAAAGAAGCACGGGGACAGACAGGCAGAGAACAACAACGGCAGCCGTTCCGTAGTCGCTGCTATAGCTCATAAAAAACTCCCTCGTCCAGTAATAACCGTCCTTTGCAGTCAGCTCCTTCGGAATATATGCCTCTACGACTATCGAATTGTCTTCTTTGACGTTACGTAACGCCGTCACCTTTATACGATTGTCCGAATACATATACTCGCAGATGTAGCCCTGTTCTTCCATTCCGTGCATATATTCTTCAGCATCGTAATCATTGGTAAAATACGCTTCCTTTACCGCTTCACGCTCACGGCTCAGCATCAAATGCCAGTTGTAGGTTTTTGAAACGTAAGCTTCCTCACTGTTGTAAAAAAATCCGGGAGCGACGCTTAAGGTGCTTGCTCCGTCCAAATGACCGTACGCTCTGAAACGGAAGTTTGTATTTGCTTTTGAATAAAAGGAATCGTAATAACCCGAATCAAAAGACATGAAATAATTCTCGTTCTTTAAAATAACAGAATTATAATAGTCGCTGCAATAGGTCTGAAGCGCCTCATACGCATCCTTCTCCATCTGCTTTTCAATATATTTATCCCATGCTCTCTTTCCGCCTCCGGTCAGCAGACCGTACGCAAGAAAAAAGACGGTTATGGCTAAAGAAAGACTGAAAAATACCCATGAAACCAGATATCCGAAAAAAAATACCGTCTTTGTTTTTAAACCACAATTCATCTATCAGCCCTCTCTGTTACGGCTCAAACCTGTAGCCCTGACCCCATACGACCTTTATATATCTCGGATTCGCCGGATCTGCCTCGATCTTTTCCCTTATGTGCCTTATGTGGACGGCTATCGTGCTTTCCGCACCGTAAGGATTGTCCAACCATATCTGTTTATATATTTCCTTCGGCGAAAAGACCTTGCCCGGAATGCTTGTAAGTATCCTTACTATTTTGTACTCTGTCGGCGTAAGAAAAACTTCAACCCCGTTCACCGTAACCTTTTTTTCCTTATCGTCTATGTATATGTCGCCTGCTCTCATGCCCTGTTCAAACGAGTTTTTGGCTTCTCCGCCAAGCAGAGTATATCTTCTCAGGACAGAATTGACCCTTGCCATAAGCTCTACAGGATTGAAGGGCTTTGTAATGTAGTCGTCGGCTCCGATGTTAAGACCCAGTATTTTATCGACGTCCTCACCCTTTGCCGTCAGAAGTATTATCGGCACATTGCTTATATCCCTTATTGCGGAGCAGGCGTTAAGTCCGTCCATCACGGGCATCATCACATCAAGCACGACAAGGGATATGTCCGGGCCGGATTTAACGATATCAACAGCCTCTTTGCCGTCGTAAGCTTTTATGACTTCATGTCCTTCGCCCTTCAGATAGATGCTGACGGCATTTACAATATCCCTGTCATCGTCACAGATAAGAATTGTACTCATGGGCATTCCTCCGTTGTTTCCCTGACGGCTGCAGAGGTCTGAAACTCCCCTTAAGTTCCTGCACAGCGCCGTAAAGACACGTTTATTCTTCCCTACAGCTACATTATAGCCAAAGCATTATTCCAAAACAATATGTTCCCTCCAAATTAATTTTTAAGATTTTCTTAAGATTTTCGTTTATATATAACGTTTTATGCGTCCGGCCGTATATCATGACGTCTGAAACCTAAAAGCCTCCCGGCGGAACGCTTATCCGTCAGGAGGCTTTTACAAAATGCTTATCCGTTTTTATGCTCTCAGCTCAATATCCATTTTTCCGAGCGCCGCAAGGATCTTATCCATCAAAGGAGAAATATCCTTGTCCTCAAGGGTCCTGTCGTTTGCACGGAAGCTGATCGAATATGCCATCGACTTGAAGCCCTCCTTGATCTGGCTTCCCTCGTAAATATCAAAGAGCGTACAGCTTTCCAGAAGCTTACCTGCGCTCTTGATTATCGTCTCCTCAATTGCGCCGGCGGTAATTTCCTTTCTGACTACCATACTCAAATCTCTCGTAACGGCAGGAAATTTGGCAATCCCCTTATACTTAATGTCAAAGCTGCTCATGGCAGTAACAACCGGCATGTCAATAACGGCGATATAGGTCCTTCCTCCTATTTCGTAATTATCTGCTGCCTGCGGGTGAAGCTCGCCAAGATAACCGACCTTCTTGCCTGAGCAGATGATGTCTGCCTGTCTGCCCGGGTGAAGATATGAGTATGCCGACGCCTCGTACTTAACGTTCCTGCAAAGACCGACCTCGTCAAGGAAGTCCTCTACGGCTCCCTTCATGTCATAAAAATCTCCGCAGTCATAAAATCCCATTACAAGCTGCACTCTTTCGTCCGGAAGCTCTTTAAGCGGAAGCTCCTTAGGAAGATAGACCTTTGCAAGCTCATAAAGCTTCACAGCTTTATTTTTTCTCTTATAGTTAATTGAAAGGCTTGTAAGCAATCCGTTTAAAGGCAGCGTCCTCATAACGGAAAAATCCTTGCCAAGCGGATTCATTATCGTAACGGTTTCTCTTAACTTATCGTCCTCTGGAAGCATGAGCCTGTCAAATACCTTCGGACTTTCAAAGCTGTAGCTCATTGCCTCGGAAAAACCGTTTCTTTCAGCGACGTCTCTTGCCAGCTTCTCAACCGTAAGCTTATAGGACATTTTTCCGACGGTCGACTCTCCCTTCGGAAGCGTGGTCGGAATCTTATCATAGCCAAAAAATCTTGCCACTTCCTCGTCCAAGTCTGCCTGACTAAGCACATCCTGCCTCCATGTCGGAACAATCACTTCGTCCTTTTTTTCATCGTATCCCAGATCAATTTTCCTGAAATAAGAAATCATTGTCTCCTTGTCTATTTTTGTGCCGAGAACCCTGTTTGTCCTCTCCCAGTCAAAAGGAACTCTCCACTCCTTTTTAGGTTCGGGATAAACGTCCACAGAGCCTCCGACAACTTCACCCGCCCCAAGCTCCTCAATAAGCTGGCAGGCACGGTTTATTGCCTCCATTGCCGTGTTAGGGTCAAGCCCCTTTTCAAACTTAGCCTGCGCATCGGTTCTCATTCCAAGCTTTTTCCCTGACAGTCTTATATTTGTACCGTCAAAGCAGGCGGCTTCAAAAAGCATTGTCTTAACGCCGTCGGTAATCTTTGAATTTTCACCGCCCATTATACCTGCGATTCCGACTGATTTTTCGGCATCGCATATCATAAGTATTGAACCGTCCACATCGTGGACCGCTCCGTCAAGCGTGGTGAACTTCTCGCCCTCCTCGGCTCTCCTTACGATTATCTTATGTCCTGCAATAGTATCAAGGTCATAAGCGTGCATTGGCTGGCCGTACTCCTCCATAATGTAGTTTGTGATATCTACAAGGTTGTTTATCGGCCTTATTCCGTTTGAAGCGAGCCTTCTCTGCATCCACATCGGCGAAGGGGCGAGCTTAATGTTTTTTACGACTCTTCCGACATACCTTTTGCAAAGATCCGGCGCCTTGATCTCAACATCAATATAGTCCGAAGCCTTTTCGCCGTTTCCCGTTTCCTTTATGACAGGAGGCACGAAAGTCTTGTTAAAGGCAGCTGCCGCCTCTCTTGCTATTCCGATAACCGAATAGCAGTCGACACGGTTGTTGGTAATCTCATATTCAAAAATAACATCATCAAGTCCGAGTGCGGATATTGCGGAGCTGCCGAGCCTGATTCCGTCATAAGCCGGATTATCCGAAAAAATGTAAATTCCAAGCTCAGGCGCATCAGGGTACATATCCCGTGAAGAGCCGAGCTCCTCTATCGAGCACATCATACCGTTGCTTTCAACGCCTCTGAGCTTACCCTTTTTGATTTTTATTCCGCCCTCCGTGAGCTTGCCGTCATGGCCGCCTGCGACACGTCCTCCGTCAAGAACGACAGGGACCACATCGCCTTCCTTTACGTTAGGGGCTCCGGTAACGATCTGGATCTCCGTGCCCTCCTCGTCAATCTGCACCTGACAGACGATAAGCTTATCCGCATCAGGGTGCTTCTCGATCCTGTTTATCTTTCCAACGATAATTTTGTCAAGATCCTTGTCAAGACGTTCATATCCCTCTACCTTTGTACCTGTCAGAGTCATTCTGTCGGCATATTCCTGCGCGCTGCATTCCAGCTCAGGAACATACGCTTTTATCCATGATAAAGATGTATTCATAATCCTTCCTTTCCGATATTTCAGATATATTAATCACTGTCCTGCTTTTTAAAGGACAGTCTGTTTAAAATTGCTTAAGGAATCTGGTATCGTTCTCGTATAAAAGACGCATGTCATCAATCTCGTATTTCAGGAGAGCAATACGTTCAAGTCCCACGCCAAACGCAAAGCCGGTGTACTCATCAGGGTCAATTCCGCTCATCTTAAGAACCTTAGGATGCACCATGCCGCAGCCGAGGATTTCGATCCAGCCGCTTCCCTTACAGAACCGGCAGCCCTTTCCTCCGCACTTAAAGCAGGTAACGTCCATTTCTGCGCTAGGCTCCGTAAACGGGAAATGATGAGGTCTGAATTTAACCTTCGTATCCTCACCGAAAAGCTCCTTGGCGAACTCTGCAAGCGTTCCCTTAAGGTCTGCAAAGGTAATGTTTTTGTCAATTACAAGACCCTCCACCTGATGAAAGCAAGGAGAATGGGTGCCGTCCACTTCATCTGAACGAAAGACCCTTCCCGGCGCAATCACCCTGATAGGAGGCTTTGTGCTCTCCATTACGCGGACCTGACACGGCGAGGTCTGCGTTCTTAAGAGTATGTCTCCGTTGATATAGAAGGTGTCCTGTTCGTCCTTTGCAGGGTGGTTTGCAGGAATGTTGAGCGCTTCAAAATTATAATAATCATATTCTACCTCAGGGCCTTCAACAATTTCATAGCCCATGCCGACAAAAAACCTTTCCATTTCGTCGAGGGCAATGCTGTTCGGGTGCCTGTGTCCGATATCGGGCTTTCTTGCAGGCAGAGTAACGTCAATCACCTCCGCCTTCATTTTTTCTTCTCTTAGCTTGGCGGCAAAAGAATTCCTGACCTCCTCAAGCTTTTCCTCAATAACGTTTCTTACGTCGTTTACCATCTGACCGACCTTAGGCCTGTCCTCCGGCAGGACCTCCTTCATTGATTTGAGAACACTTGTAAGCTCGCCCTTTTTTCCGAGATACTCAACTTTAATTTCATTTAAAACATCAAGGTCAGTCGCAGCTTCAAGCTTTGCAAGCGCCGATGTCTTAATTGCTTCAAGTTTTTCTTTCATGTGAACCTCCGTTATTTTTTGCTTTTATTTATTGCTT
This sequence comes from uncultured Lachnospiraceae bacterium, assembly GCA_947628705.1. Classification (GTDB taxonomy): domain Bacteria; phylum Bacillota; class Clostridia; order Lachnospirales; family Lachnospiraceae; genus UBA3775. The sequence goes on from CANRAZ010000073.1 coordinate 6,725, forward strand.
TTTATTATTGCTTTGCTCCGTCCTGATCTATGGCTTTTTAATATTTTGCTTTATAAAGCATGACCGCATTAAAAAAGCTCCGTCCCTCAATGGGACGGAGCGTCAGCTTCGCGGTACCACCCAATTTCCTGTTTTACAGGCTCTCGGCTGCGATTTAACGCATCGCTTACGTCCGCCCTACTTTCCGAACGAACGGTTTCAGGCAGCGGCTCCGGTGGGAAAGCAGGCTGTAATCTGAACTGAAAGGAACTTGCAGCCAACGATTCCTTCTCTCTGACAGAAGATAACAGTTTAAAACACCTTCATCGCAATTTAACGAGTATTCTATCAGCAAAATGAATAAATGTCAATCGTTTTATTTTCAGACTGCAAGCAAACACTAAAGAATCCAACGGCTGCGGCGCACGGTACAAGCTCTCTTGCACCGCTTCTTCCGTCCGGCATGTCTGTATTTGTTACAGTAAGTAAATCGCCCAAAAGCCGAACTGTTCGCACCTGTTACGGCGAAGAAAGCGCCCAGAAGCCCGAGCCGGTTGTCACCTTTCCTGTCAGCATATTTACGTCTGCTATGAGGTACGGGTAATCCGGAAGACCCGTGTTGCTGAACTTAAACTCGTAAACGGCGTCAACGCCTATCCCGTCACCAATTTCGGACATGCCGTCCGCAGCTCCCTCGACCTTGTGGGATATAAGATGAGTTCCGTACATCAGCTTGACAGAGTCGCATGTCAGGTTAAGAAAAGGCGAAAACGTTTCGCTTATGATATCCATTGCGCCCTCAAGGGATATGAACCTGTCGTAAACCTCCCCCTCGTTTTTTGTTTCAAAGCCACAAGCCGTGTGGGCGTAGTCGATGCTGTCATGCGTAAGCATTGCCGCACCAAGCCAGCTGCCATCAGGAGACCCCTGTTCATAGGCAAGGTCTATGCCGTTGTAGGTCTTCTTAAGATACATGTAGTAAT
>CANRAZ010000074.1 GCA_947628705.1 uncultured Lachnospiraceae bacterium
GGAACACTATCCTCTTGACAGGGTCGACCGAAACATAGGTGCCTGCCCAGCCGTCCCAGCCGAACTCACCTATAGCAGGTCCTTTAAGCTCTGCTTTTTCGGGGTCTTCTAGAATCCTCATAAGGTTCCCGTAATTGTAGCCCTGAAGCGAGTACCAGTCCGCCGTCTTCCTCTGGCTTTCGTTAAGCTGCGGAGTCCTCATATACCTCGACGTTCCCTTTGAGATGATAACGACAGGCTTCCCGCTCCGACTGAACATTGCCGGAAGCGTCCCTTCGTTCAGAAGGGTCAAAGCAAATCTGGCATAATCGTCTACGGTCGACACAAGACCGGCGCCGCCTGATTCAAACAGAGGTTTGTATTTTTTTGGCATGGTTCCAAGGAAGGGCTCGTCCCAAGGAATATAGCTTCCGTCCTGCCGGTCATGCATGGTTACAAGCCTGTCAAGCTTTTCAGCAGGCACGTAAAAGTCCGTGTCCTTCATGTCAAGAGGCTCAAATATATTCTTTTTGAGGAATTCTCCGTAGGTCATGCCGGAAGCGACCTCTATCATCGCGCCAAGCACATCGGCGGACAGTGAATAATTCCATTTGGTTCCCGGCTCGTATAAAAGCGGAAAATTTCCTACTTTATTCATCAGCTCGACCGTCGGAACCATTCCGTCGGGATATTTATTCTCCATGGGCCAGAAAAGGTTTTTCCCAAGCAGCAGCCCGACATCCGTGAGATCGTTCGGATATTCGAGACCGCCTGTCATTGAAAGCAGGTGCTTTACCGTTATTTTATTCTTTGCGGCGACTTCCGTGTTTCCCGATTTTCCGTCGGTCTTAAGCACCTTCATGTCCCTAAAACCCGGAAGATAATCCTCAACATAATCGTCAGCCTTAAGGAGTCCCTTTTCAAAGGCAATCATTACGGCGAGACTTGTCACGGGCTTCGACATGGAGAAAAGCCTGAAGATGTCAGTATCTCTTATCGGACGCCTGTCGGTAAGATTGTCAACTCCGAAGCTTCCTCTGTAAACCTCCTGATTATCCTGAAACGCAAGACAGACCGTACCGAGCGCATCTCCCCTGTCGATCTCGTCCTGCATGATTTTATCGAGCTCTTTCTTTAAATCCTCCATAATATCAAATCCTCTTTTTAAGCTTTTATAGCCGGTATGCTTTTTTTATGCTTTTAAAGCAAATATAAATTTTTAAGCTTTTACAGCCGGTATACATTCTTTACAAAACAGGCTTCTGGCGCTTGTCTTTTTACCGCGCGGCTTCAGCCTGCTATTCGTGTTTGCCGAGAACATAGGTTCCATAGCCCAACACAAGCATTACGATCACTCCTACCGTAACCGAAAGGATAAATCCGGCTCCGCTTCCTGCCGACGAAAAAGCCCCCGTGTTGTATATGATCGCAAACGGAGAAGCGGCAATAAGTCCAAGTATTGCGCTGTAGGTGACAACTCCGTGATGTTCAAACAAAAAGTTGATAAGCTTTGCGATAAAAAATATTCCTAAAAGAACGCCTATCCCAAACGGAAATATCAGCAGACAGCATCTGAACACGGCTTCAAAATCAAGAGAAAGCAGAGCGTCGAAAAAGCTTGTAACAAGGTTTATGACGCCGTAATAAAAGCCAAGTATCATCATTACCATTGAACCGCTTACGCCGGGAATTATCATTGTCGCAGCCGCTATTATTCCTCCGAAAAACAGCATTACCGCATTTCCAAAGGTCACATCAAGCGTCTGCAGGGTGTCCGTGCTTTCCTTTAGCAGAGGCAGTCCTGCCGCAACCGCAAAAAGGATTAAAAAGGCAACTGCATCCTGGAGCCTTATCTTGAACCTCTCCATACCGATTTCTTTCTGTTTTTTCCTCAGGGAAGAAATCATAACGGGAAGCCCTCCGAGTATCATTCCGATAAAGGCAAGCGCAGTAGGAAGAGTCTGTTTTTCAAGCAAATATTCTATCAGATAGGAAAATCCTACTATGCCAAGACCTGCTCCGACAAAAACAGGCACTATAAACGCAATGCTCCTTTTAAATTCCTTGAAAATGCCGTTTATTGAGGCAATAAGCCTGTCATAAATTCCAAGTGAAACCGCCATCGTTCCGCCGCTTACGCCCGGTATGATGTTCGCAACGCCGATTACAATGCCTTTTATTATGTTATATATGCTGTTTTTCAAATACGCAAGAAATTTCTTCAAACCGTCTCTCCATTCATAAATATCAAACGCCAAGCCGCCGCTTTGTGCGCAGCAGCCGGTCAGGCAATCAGCCGAGCTTAAGGTATTTTTCCACTTCCTTCTGCATATCCGCAGTCTCACACACGGTATTGTGCCTTATCGGCGCCGTCCTTATTTCCTCAATTGCAGGAGGAATTTCGCAGCCGCTGACCTCTTTAAGCTTGTCGATAAGCTCAAAGTCCGACATTGCTCCGTTCGATTCATCTATTGCGGTAAGCACGCTCCTTGCAAATTTATAAGGACTTGCCGTAGAAGCAATCACAGTAACCGCATCATCGCCAGCCGATTTCTTAAAATCTCCTGCCGCTTTTGCCGCAACTGCGGTGTGCGTATCTATTACATAGCCCGTTTTTTCGTACAAATTCTTAATTGTGTCTGCGGTTTCCTCCTCGGTCGCATAAAACGCCTCAAAGCTGTCTGCTTTTTTCATCATCTCATCGGAAACTGTATATGCTCCGCTGGCTGCAAGCTTCGACATAAGAGAGGCATTCACGTCTGCATTTTCTCCCGTAAGACTGAAAATGAGCCGTTCAAGGTTGCTTGAAATCAGAATGTCCATAGACGGAGACGACGTAACGGTAAATTCCCTGTTCTTGTCGTAGGTGCCCGTCTTAAAGAAATCATAGAGCACCTTGTTGGTATTGCTTGCGCAGACAAGCCTGTCTATCGGAGTTCCGATAAGCTTTGCATAGTATGCTGCAAGTATATTTCCAAAATTACCCGTAGGCACCACGCAGTTTATTTTCTGTCCTTTGTTAAGCTTTCCTTCGCCTAAAAGCCTTGCGTAAGCATAAACGTAGTAGCAGACCTGAGGAACAAGCCGTCCGATGTTAATAGAGTTTGCAGAGCTGAAAACATAACCGTTTTTTTTCATAAGCGCAGCAAGCTCCTTGTTATTGAACATTGCTTTTACGCCGTTCTGGGCATCGTCAAAGTTTCCTTCAATCCCAATCACATGCGTATTGCCGCCCTTCTGCGTCACCATCTGCTTTTCCTGAACCGGACTCACGCCGTGCTTAGGATAAAAAACGATTATCGCAGTACCGGGAACGTCTGCAAAGCCGGCAAGAGCCGCCTTGCCCGTGTCGCCTGAGGTCGCCGTAAGTATAACTATTTTTTCTTTGAGCTCATTCTTTTTTGCGGCGACGGTCATCAGATGAGGAAGAATCGAAAGAGCCATGTCCTTAAAAGCAATTGTCGGCCCGTGAAAAAGCTCCAGATAATAGCTGCCGTCTGCGCTTGTTATCGGAACAATTTCCTCGTTGTCAAACTTTGAATCATAGGCATTGTCAATGCAGCCCTTCAGCTCATCTTCGGTATAGTCCGTCAGAAAAAGCTTCATTACCTCATAGGCAAGCTCACGGTAGCTCATCTTGCTCAGTTCTTCAAAGGAAACATCAAGCCTCGGCATTTTTTCAGGCACAAAAAGCCCTCCGTCCGAGGCAAGTCCCTTAAGGACAGCCTGAGATGCGGAAACGCTCTTTTCTCCGCCTCTTGTGCTTTTATAAAGTATATCCATAACAATCTCCATTCCGTCGCCCTGTTAAAAACCACAGGCAATAACTGTTTTCAGTCCGCTCAAAACGGCAGGACAGGCTTCACGCTGTTTTTCCTGTCTTAACGCATTTTCAGTAAATATCCCGAAAAATCACTGGAATTATAACACATAATACATGCTTAGACAAGTAAAAAGAGTTCCGCACGCATGCGAAACTCTTTTTAAGCTCATAAAATTTCATCATTAACCGTTATCACAGGTCGGCAAGCATATCCTGTTATTTAAAAAACTCATGGCTGCCGTGCTGAACGACCTTTTCAAGATTACGGTCAAACCACGATGCTCCTGATTTAGAAGCATATCTTCTGCATATAAAATACAGAGCGTCTTTTGAATAATCCTCTCCTGAAAGGGCTCTGCGCACCGCTTCCTTAGTTGCGCTGCTTGCCGTGGTTTTATTTATCAGACCGCTTCCCACAGGCTGAAACTGCTTTGGGGAATTTATTACGCCCTCAACAGTATTTTGGAACTGAGAGGAATTTACACGGTTGATTATTACGTTGGCGACAAGAATCTTTCCAACCATATCCTCACCGCCTGCCTCACATTCTACAAGCCTTTCCATAAGGTCAAGCTCGCTCTCCGTAAGCTTAATTACCATATTCGGATTATTTACATAAGTCGCCTTAAGTCTTTCTTCCTCCGCCTTTCTTGCCGCCTCCTCGGCTTTTTTTGCCTCGGCTTCGTCTTTTATTTTTTGGTCGGCCTTAAGGCTTAATGTGGAATTGACTTTTTTCTCTTCTTCCTTTTCTGAAATATCATGCTTCTTTTCAGAAATATTCTTTTCGATTTCATCGGTTGCAAGAAGCTCTATGAGCTTGTCTGCAACATATTCTTTGCTTGAAAGTACCTCTTTGCTTCCTTCCGCCGCATCTATAGCGTCTCCGAGAAGCTCCGGAATGTTCTCATTGCTGTCATAAGTAATAACTGTTTCTGTATTCTGTTCTTTAATGTCCTTGAGTTCAGGTGCGGTTCCTTCATATAGAACCACCATAGAAAGCTTTTCGGTAGGGAAAAGCATTATCTCCCTGTTTTCTGCTGCGTCAGCGTGATCTGTTAAGGAAATATTTCTTCCGGTTGCTGCGGTACTTATGTCAATAAGGAAAAGTGACATTGCAAGGAATATATATGCCGTTGTCTGTAACAATGTCTTCTTACCGATAAGAAAGAACTTGATAAAGGGTTCATTCTTTGTAATAAGAAGCTTTACTTTTTTACTCATTTTATCCTCCATTTCTGAAATTTTCTCTTAACGTCACAAACTTTAAACATTTTCGTAATATATGTCAATAGAAAACCGCCATTTTCGGTAATATAACAACGGCTTTCCGTCGACATTTTTTAACTTTTGTGTATTCTTTACAATAAACCGGATGATTTTTATACTGTTGATTGTGCAATATGTCCATATAATATATTACGAAATTGTTACGTTTTTGTTTAATATTTTTCGTAACATTTTTTGCAATCACAAAAAGAAAGTGTTTTTCTACACTTGTAGCACCCACTTTTAAACAATTTTTACCTTTTTTTCATTAAAAAACATGGATAATTTCTTGCTTTTTTCGACATTTTATTCCACATAGCATGTTTGTAACAATTTTGTAATATTTTGAGCCGAATATTAAAATAACGTTTTCCGGATATAAAAACATGAGGCGTATAAAAACAGTCGCTTAAATCAGTCTGAAAAGAGGTGCGTAAAAAAAATCAATTAGTAAAAACGAGCAGCACTGTAAGCCGGGTTCTGTCTTGGATGATCATCTGTCTTGACTGTACGTTGCCGCACAGCTCCTCTGCACGCATTACGCCTGCAGAACGCAACCTACCCGAAAGCACGACGGGCCGCCGTATCGCTCTCTGTTGGTCTTGCTTTGAGTGGGGTTTACACAGCCTGCTCCGTTACCGAAGCAGCGGTGGTCTCTTACACCGCCATTCCACCCTTACCTGCACGTGCAGGCGGTTTATTTTCTGTTGCACTGGCCTGGGAGTCGCCTCCACCGGACGTTATCCGGCACCCTGCCCTGTAAAGCCCGGACTTTCCTCACCGAATGGGCGCGATCATCTGTGCTGCTCGCTCTGTTACTCTATCAAATCTATCCGTAAAATTCAAGCAAAAACTGGTACGCCTAGCCGTAATTTGCTCGTAAAATTCTAGCAAAACTGATACGCCTAGCCGTAATTTACCGTTAAACATTAAAACAGCTTCCGCCGATGAACTCTCTCACGATCGAGTTGTTCGGTATATTTTCGGAAGACACTCCAAGAAAATAGTCAAGGAACTTAAGCAGGCGCTTCGCCTCTTCATATTCCTCGCAATCCTTGTCAATGCCGAACAAAAGCGGTTCAGCGTACTGCTTAATAACTGACAGCTCATAAAGGTGAGCCGAATTGAACATCACATCGGCATCCTCCTGATAAGGGAAAATGTAATTTTCCTCTCCCCTGCGGACGGAGCCCCACATCGCAATCGTTTCCTTTGCCGGAGTGTTTCTCGTCCTGGCGTCCCTTACGATCCTTCTCAGCAGTCTCCCGTCAGTTGTAGGTATCCTGTTATGCTCATCAATATTAAGCTGGGTAAGCGCGCTGATATAAATTTTAAATTTAAGAGACGGCGCAAGGCTGTAGCTTAACGCATCGTTAAGACCGTGTATTCCTTCGATTACAAGGATATCGTTTTCCTCCATTTTCAGGCGGTCTCCCTTGTATTCTCTGCAGCCCGTCTTAAAATTAAAGCTCGGCATTTCTACCGTCTCTCCGTTAAGGAGCGCAGTCATGTTTTCATTGAAAAGCTTTATATCCAAAGCCTCAAGACACTCAAAGTCATAATCTCCGTTCTCATCTCTCGGACATATTTCGCGATTTTTATAGTAATTATCAAGCGCAATCGGGTGCGGATTGTAGCCTACAAGCCTGAGCTGTATGGAAAGCCTGTGCGAAAACGTAGTCTTTCCTGATGAAGACGGGCCTGCGATCATAACAAACTTCTTACTGCCCGAAGCCTTTATCATTTCCGCTATTTCGGCTATGCGTTTTTCCTGGAGCGCCTCCGACAAAAGAATGAGGTCTGAAATCCTGCCGTTTGAAATCTGCTCGTTCAGGCTTCCCACATTTTCAACGCCGAGAACCGCCGCCTCCTCTCCAGACCTTTCCATAGTTTCAAAAAGCTTTTCACGCCTGTCGGTAGTCCCGATTTTATATGCCTCGTTTAACGAAGGAAAGATAAGCAAAAGGCCGTCCTTATAACAGGTAACGTCAAAGACCTTGAGTTCTCCTGTTTCCACAGGCATATACCCGTAAAAATAATCCACAAAACCGTCCAGACTGTAGAGATTGGTGCTTGACGATCTCCTGAATTTAAAAAGCAGCTCCTTATCCTTCATTCCAAAGGATTTGAAAAGCTCCTTAGCCTCATTAGTTGAAACCGTGCTTTTTACAATAGGAAGATTCTGCCTGACATATTCCTGCATTCTTTCTTTAACGCGCTCAGCCAAAGCATCATCCGCCATGCAGCCCTCTATCCTGCAATAAATCGCCCTGCCGAGACCGTACTCGACGGTCGCACGTTTTAAACCTGAGATTTTGCGTTCCTTGTAAAGAGCCTTTAAAAACATAAGGGTAACTCCTCTTTCATAGGTCTTCATTCCCGAACTCTTATCAAGAGTAACCCATTCAAGATAGCAATTTTCAGTAAGCCTGAAAGACAGCTCCCTTATTGTACCGTTCACCTTGCAAAGCATGATGGGGGAATCGAATTCGGCTTTATATCCTTCAAAAATCTCAGCGGCGGACGTGCCTGATTCATATTCCTTTTTTTCACCCATACAGCTTACGACAATACTGACCATAACTACCTCCCTCAAACAGCTCCTGCAAGAAATTTT
>CANRAZ010000075.1 GCA_947628705.1 uncultured Lachnospiraceae bacterium
CTTTGGGCTGGCATACTCCCAGACAGGTACTGATGGATTATCTGCGGTCAGTGTAACAAATGTTTGACAAACCTACAGTTTTTACGTAATTTGCGCCGTATATTCCGAACGGACGTCCGCACCGGTAATCATTTTCATGTTTATAGCACAAAAATAAAGCGTTTATTTTGTTGAATATTGCATTAATAACTGATATAATCCGAAATATGTATATACAAAATCGAAGAAGACAATAGAAAGGGCGGCACCATGGACAACACGGCTTCTGTTTATTCGGCAGACGAAGCATTAAAGAAACTTAAAGACGGCAATAAGCATTTTGTCGGTTCTGAAACAGGCAGCGGAGACCTTTCCTTTGCGCTGCGTAAAAACACCTTCGAACACGGTCAGGCTCCTTATGCGGTTATTATCACCTGCTCTGATTCGCGAGTAATGCCGGAGTGTATTTTTAACGCCGGAATAGGCGAGCTTTTCGTAATACGCGTTGCCGGCAATGTAATCGGCAATCATCAGCTCGGAAGCATCGAATACGCAACGCAGCATTTAGGATGCAGGCTTATCGTGGTAATGGGGCACGAACGCTGCGGCGCTGTTTCAGCGGCAGTAAACCGTGACAGCGAGGGTTACATAAAATTTATAACCGATGAAATACAAAAGGCGATCGGGGACGAAACAGATGACTACAAAGCCTGTTGTTTAAACGTCAGACACTGCATTGAAGTAATTGAGAACAGCCTTGAGATCCGCAAGGAGGAGGCCTCAAGCGGTATTAAGGTATGCGGTGCGGTCTACAAGCTTAAGGACGGCAAGGTGGAGTTTTTATAGAGGCTCCGCCGGAAATTATCTTTAGCATGGAGGAACAAGAGTCAGTTTCAAAAAGACAATTAAATAGGGAGTGGGGATAAAATGGAAAATAAAACGAAAAGAAACTCTTTTAAGGGTTCAATAGGCTTTGTGCTTGCAGCAGCAGGCAGCGCAGTCGGTCTTGGAAATATCTGGAGATTTCCGTATCTGGCGGCAAAGGACGGAGGCGGAACGTTTCTCGCCGTTTACATCGTGCTTGCGCTTACCTTCGGCTTTACGCTTCTTATTACAGAGGTCGCAATCGGAAGAAAAACAAAACAAAGCCCTCTTACAGCTTACGGAATGCTTCATCCGAAGTGGAAATGGCTGGGCGTAATCGCATGTCTTATCCCTGCGATTATCATGCCGTACTACTGCGCTATCGGCGGCTGGGTCATAAAGTACTTTTTTGAATATGTAACGGGAAACGGAACCGTGTCCGCCAAAGACGGCTATTTCACTTCCTTTATCGCCGGCGATGTCGAACCGATCGTACTAATGCTGGTTTTCATACTTGCCGTGACCTTTGTCGTTTACAGAGGCGTAAACAAAGGGATCGAGGCATTTTCAAAGGTATTAATGCCTATTCTGGTTATTCTTGTAGTAGTTATCGCAGTCTTCTCGCTTACCATCAGCCATACAGATGCCGACGGAGTAACAAGAACGGGGCTTGAGGGTCTTAAAATTTACCTGATCCCTGATTTTAAAGGAATGACTCTCGGCGGCTTCTTCTCGGTTCTTTTGGATGCGATGGGACAACTTTTCTTCAGCATAAGCGTTGCAATGGGAATTATGGTAGCCTACGGCTCATATGTGCATGACGACGCCAGCCTCAACAAATCGGTAAACCAAATCGAAATTTTTGACACTGCCGTTGCAGTTCTTGCAGGAGTTATGATAATACCTGCCGTTTATACTTTTTCGGGCAGAGACGGCATGGCTGCTTCCGGTCCGGGGCTTATGTTCGTCTCCCTGCCAAAGGTTTTTACAGCCATGGGCGGTATCGGAAACTTTGTAGGCTGTCTTTTCTTTGCAATGGTGCTTTTTGCGGCAATCACAAGCGCAATTTCAATCATGGAGGCAATCGTTTCCAGCTTTATGGATAAATTTTCGCTTTCAAGGGCAAAGTCGGTTATAATCGTTGCTACAGTAACCGTTATCGCGGGCGTAATAGTCTGCCTGGGTTACAACTCCCTCTATTTTGAGCTTACGCTTCCCACAGGCTCAACCGCACAGATACTTGATTTGATGGATTATATAAGCAACAACCTTCTGATGCCGGCAGTTGCAATCGGAACCTGCATACTCGTCGGCTGGGTCGTTAAGCCAAAAACCGTTATAGACGAGGTTGAAAAATCAGGCGGAAAAATGGGAAGGAAAAAGCTTTATCAGGTAATGATAAAGTTTGCTGCTCCCATTCTGCTGTCTATACTGTTTCTGAAATCGCTGGGACTGTAATGCTGCGGCGTAATGCTCTGAGAATTAATTATTAAAGCAGCTTCTCCAAATATTTTACAGACACTTTTTTAGTAAGCCACACTCCGTTTTCAGACAGGTAAAGCTTAAATCCGTCTCTGTGCATTTCCCCTGCTTTAACGTTGTAGACAACAGGCTTTCCGTGACGGCTTCCCACCTTAACCGCCGTCTCATAATCCTTTGAAAGATGCACATAAAGCCTGCGTTTGCTGATAAGTCCCTGCTCATCTATTGATGCGACAAATTTCTCACCTGTCCCGTGAAAAAGAATTTCAGGCGGCGCTGCCTCTTTAAGCTCCACGTCAACCGAAACGGAATGTCCCTGATTTGCCCGAATCAGGGTTTTATCCTCATTAAATGAATATCTCTTTTTTTCGTCGGTACGAACGATTTCTTCCAGAATATCCATGTCAAACCTGCGCGTTTTTGAAACGCCTGCAATAAGCTCGTCGACCTTTGCCCAGCCGTGTTCGTCAAGGCTGATTCCGATAGTTTCAGGCTTATGTCTGAGTATAAGGCTGATAAATTTACTTGTTTCCGTTAAGCTCATATTTTAGTTTTCTCCCTGTATTCCTCTCATATTTTGCTAAAACCGTACGTTGAACCAATACTAAATTTTTTCTTAATCCCTCACGTTTCTTTAAAGGCTTGTAAGAATCACATCAATATCTGTTTTGCCAGCTTGACTATCCTGCTTGTTCCGAGCCTGTCCGCTCCAAGCCTTATAAACTCTTCTGCATCCTCAAGGGTTTTGATTCCGCCTGCCGCCTTTACTTTTACGCCTTCCGCAACGTTTTGCCTAAGAAGCTTAACGTCCTCAAAGGAAGCGCCGGCTGTCGAAAAGCCTGTTGAGGTTTTTATAAAATCTGCTCCGCTCTTGGAGACTATTTTACACATTTCCACCTTTTCTTTCTCACTGAGTAAACACGTTTCTATGATAACCTTTAAGATTTTTCCTTCGGCTGCCCTCCTGACTGCAGCAATGTCATTAAGCACGCCGTCATAGTCGCCGGACTTAAGCATTCCGAGGTTTGCTACCATATCAATTTCGTCTGCACCGTTTTTCACGGCGTCCTCCGCCATAAAGACCTTTGCCGCCGTGGTATCGTAGCCGTTCGGAAAGCCGATTACGGTACATATTTTCACTCTGCCGTTTACATGATCCGCCGCGCGCTCCACATAAGACGCCGGTATGCAGACGGAAGCCGTTTTATACTTTATTCCGTCATCGCATACTTCTCTTATATCTTTCCATGCAGCCGTCACGGAAAGCAGAGTGTGGTCGCATTTTGCAAGAATTTCATTTATCCTGTCAGCTTCATTCATAACACTCTCACCTTCTCCAATCTGCAGATTCCGGCTGCCTTCACTGCAGTTTCCTCCTCAGATCCCGAGTATCGATTTTGCATTCTTTGAAAAAATCAGCTCAAGCTCCCTTTCAGAAAGTCCGAGAGACCAAAGAGTTTCAAGCTCTTCAGCAGGGTTCCACACAGGGTAATCAGAACCGAAAATCATTCGTTCCGCTCCGTACTCCCTGATTAGTTCAAGTCCCCTTCGCTTGCCTGTATACATTATTGACGATGAACAATCCAAATAGCAATTTCGGTTTTTCAAAGCATCTATCGCTCTGTCAAACAAAAGCCAGCCTCCAAAATGCGCGGCAACGACTGTAAGCTTCGGGAATTCGTCAATTATCCTTGCCACTCTTTCAGGGTTATCAAAATCGTATCTGTAATCTCCGCAGTGAACGAGCAAAGGAAGTCCGTACTGCGACATTAAATCATACACAGGAAACATTTCACGCGCGTCAAGCTTAAAGCGCTGTGAATCCGGATGCAGCTTTATACCCTTTATACCAAGCTTTTTTATCCTGTCGATCTCACCGCAGGAATCGGGATGGTCGGGATGAACCGAGCCAAAAGCAATAAACTCAGGGTGTTCCTTCTGCTCCTCAAGAATAAAGTTATTGATCGACTCCACATGAAGAGGAGAAAGCGCAACCGCAAGCGTGACAAAGCGGCTTATTCCGGCTTTTCTGCCTGCCTCAAGCAAATCCTCCGCGCTTCCGTCACATTTAACCTCGATATCATAGCCGTCCTCAAGGCTGCGCACTGCCTTTTCCTTTATTTTGTTCGGATAGATATGCGCGTGAAAATCATATATCTCCATTTGCTTCTCCAAAGTATTATTTTCCGTTTGATCCGTTGCCCTTACCGACGCAGATCATGTCCGCCCCAGGCAGTCCGCTGCCAGCTTAAGGCACCCGACTATGCCCTGATCATCGCCAAGTCCTGCTTTTACAATGTAGCTATCCATGTCTTCAAGCTCGTCCGCAACCAGATAGCCGTTTATGTACTGCTTCGTCTTTTCCCTGATCAGCGGAAAAAGCTTTTCAACATGCATCACTCCGCCGCCCAGAATTATCTTCTGAGGAGAAACGACCATAATATAGTTTGCAAGCGCCTGCGCGATATAATCGGCTTCAAGCTCCCAAACCTCTTCCCTGTCGAGAAGCTCTTCCGCAGGCAGACTCCAACGGGCTCTGATTGCCGTTCCGCTCGCAAGCCCTTCAACACAGTTTTCATGGTAACAGCAAACGCTGTCACAGCTGTCCGTGCTGCGTTTATTAATTCTTATGTGGCCTGCCTCCGGGTGCAGCATTCCGTGAACAATTTTTCCGTTCACCATAATGCCGGCTCCTATGCCTGTTCCGACAGTTACATAAACGACATTGTCAAGCCCCTTGGCGGCTCCCTTCCACGCTTCACCGATACAGGAGCCTCCGACGTCAGTTTCAATGTTCATCGGGACGTTCAGGCCTTTTAAGCTTCCAAGCAAGTCGAAATTCTTCCATTCTACTTTTGTAGTCTCTAGTAATTTCCCATAATTTGGATGTTTTTTGTCTATGCCCACGGGTCCAAACGCCGCGACCCCGACAGCGGAGATTTCTTTGTCCGAAAAATACCCAACAATTTTAGCCATGGTTTCTTCCGGCATCAGCGTGGGAAATTTTACCTGTTCAAAAATATTCCCGTTTTCGTCACCGACGGCGCAAACCATTTTGGTGCCGCCTGCTTCTATTGCTCCCAGACGCATATAAGCCTCCTTTTTATCTGACATTTCCATATGTTTAAAACAGCCGTTTTTCATCCTTGCAGCATTTCCGTCAAACTGACGTCACTTTGAAATTTTCCGCATCTCCCCTCAGGATTGCAATCTCCCTCGTTCCGGGATTCATGTCAAAAAAATTGTCCTCAAGAACAGCGTCCCCGTCGATTCCCTCTATCGCAACATTTTTTGCAAACGCCTCTGAAGTAACGTAAAGCTTTCCGTTTTTCTTTTCCACTCTAAGCTTCGGCTCTGCAAAATTAAAATGCTTAGGCTGTGTAAAAATCGCAGTTCCTCTTGAAACCGTTTTCCCCTCGGAGACAAATTCAAAGTCAAGATAACAGTCAAAAATCAAGGCCTCATCAATGTCAATTTTTTCAAGCCAGAGTCCGTCGTATGCCGGAACAATAACCGCAATTTTTGTTTTATCTCCTACGGGTCTGCCCAGATTATCCCTGATGAGGTACGTGACCTCGCCTTCCACATCAGCAGCCGTTTCATTTGCAACATGGAGCCTTGCGCTAAACTCCGCCTTCTCAGGCTCTAAAGTGCAATACGGCCTCAGCATTGACTCTCCCGTTTCCTCACAGGATATGTGAACGGGCTCAAAGGAGCGTTTTTCTATGTAATGGAGCGCCTTCCACCTTCCGTAATAGTCTATCGATGACCAGCTTGCAACAGGCCATATGTCATTTAACTGCCAGACGATTACTCCCATGCACCTTCCGCGATTTCTTCTGAAGTGCTCAATCCCCATTCTTATTCCCTCCGCCGAAAGGAGCTGAGAAAGATAGAGCAGGCGTGAAAAGCTTTCCGGATAAAGGTAAGTGTCGCCCATATACTTCATTATCTTTCCGTTAGCCGCAGGATTTCTCTGGTGCATTTCCATTATCCTTGAAAAAATGTTCCTGTCCTTCGGCAGGGTAAAGCTCTCAACCGTTTTCTCAGACGGAAAGGCTTGAAAACCGAATTCCGACACATAAGTAAAAAGATGTCTTCTGAAATCGGTAAAAGGTCTTTCTCCGTGCCACACTGCCCAGTAATGAGTGTCGCCCTTGGAATCGTTCCAAGGGTTGTCATAATTACCGCCCGAAGAAGGACTTGACGGCCAGTAAAAGGTCATCGGATCATTTTCCCTGACCAACTTCGGAATTATATATTCAAAAATTTTTATATAGTCGTACTTCTGCTTTACCGACGGTTTCCATGCTCCGTCCAAAGTCTGGGTCTCCATTTCATTGTTTCCGCACCACAGAGCAAGGCAGGCATGATGCCTGATCCTTATTATTGCCTCGTAAATTTCTTCGGATATATTTGCTTCAAACTCGTCGTCAAGCTCATAGTTTGCACATGCAAACATAAAATCCTGCCATACGAGAAGTCCCAATTCATCGCAGATGTCAAAGAAAAAATCGTCCGGATAATAACCGCCTCCCCATACCCTTACGGTGTTATAGCCTGCAAGAACGGCATCCGAAAGCAGCTGTCTGGTTCTTTCCCCGTTAATCCTTCCAAGAAGATTATCCTCAGGAATATAGTCTGCGCCCATTGCAAAAATCTTCATTCCGTTGACCTCGTGGGCAAAGTTTTCTCCCCAATCGGTTTTATCACGGTTTACGGTCACCGTGCGAAGGCCAATCTTTCTTTTCCAGACATCAAGCAGCTCACCGTTCTCAAAAAGCCTCGCCTCAACAGTGTAAAGAGGCTGGCTGCCATAGCCGTGCGGATACCACAATTCAGGGTTTTCTACAACTATAGAACCGTCATTTTTCTGAAAATATTCCTTGCCGCTTGGAGACGTCAGGGTGATAACCGTCTCCAGTCCCTCACGCTCTGATCCTGTCCGCTCCGCTGCAGCACCCGCCTGTTCCGCACTCCCTGCCGCCTCTAAGCCGTCCTCTTCTCTGCCGTTTTCTGCGAATATTTCCACAGAGGGCTCAAAATCAAGCGTAACCCTGTTCGGCTCATGCTTCTGGATAACGAAAACGCTCAAAAATCTTGCA
>CANRAZ010000076.1 GCA_947628705.1 uncultured Lachnospiraceae bacterium
CGACACAGCCCTAAGTGCCGGATAGGAACGGCAAAATTTTTTACACTTCTATTACTTCTTTATCGCACATTAGCAAAAGAACAGAGTATGAAACACCTTCTAGAAAATAAAGACAAACTTGATTTTTCGGCGGAAAGCGAAGAAGTTTTTACAGTAAATGCGGATAAATCAGGATATTATCTGTTCGCTTTTGAATATGAACTGCTTTACGGCGACGGCTGGCACGAGCTTACCGTTACGGACAGGAAAGGAAGCTCCATACTATACAGGATCGGATTTTCCTTTTCAAGAAGAGAGGCAAGCGCCTATATATATCTTTTTGAGGGAGAAAATAACATTAAAATCTCAGGCGTTTACGGCGACATGACGTTTTACAGTATCAGCCTTTCCCAGGAGCCCGTAAGACCGCCGTACTCACTGTCTCCAACCCATGAGATTTACTGCCTGAACAGTCCGAGACATTTGAAAATTCATGTTTTATGCTATGATTCGGCTCCTGAAGAGATTCGCTGTGAAGGAGTGACGCTGCCATGCAGCAAGGGAAGCCGCTGTGGAGGAGTGACAATGCCATGCAGCAAGGAAAGCCGCTGTGACAGAGAAAGTGTGCCTTACGCTGAAGATGCCTGTATTTGTGGGGCAAAAATTCCTTTTACCGCACAAATACCGCGCGCCGAGGGACTTTTGCAGGGAGACGCCCTTATTCGTACCGAGCTTATTCTTTCGCCGAAAACGCTGCCGTTGCTGCCGCCCGGAACGCACCTGCTCAACGTGAGGCTTGACAACGGAGTTGAATTGCCATATACGCTGAAGGTCGAAAGAGAGGATAAAAAAGCGCCGCTTGAAATACTTAATTTTAACGTTCACCATGGAAACGCAACTCTGATTTCACTTCCAAA
This sequence comes from uncultured Lachnospiraceae bacterium, assembly GCA_947628705.1. Lineage (GTDB taxonomy): Bacteria > Bacillota > Clostridia > Lachnospirales > Lachnospiraceae > UBA3775. The sequence goes on from CANRAZ010000076.1 coordinate 897, forward strand.
CGGCAAGCACTTAATGATTGATTCAGGCAAGCAGGAATGTGCCAGAAATATAATCCTGCCTTATCTCACACGAAATGAGATTCATGTCGATTACTATTTGCTTACTCATTTTCACGAAGACCATGACGGAATGTTGGAGTATATTCTTAAACAGAACGGACTGCGAACTCCTGATATTTCGGTGACGGAACGCTCGCTTAAGGAAGCAGCTGAAAACCGCTATCCTTACCTGTCTCAGTTTGAATATCTTGACAGCCGCATGATTCGTCCTTTTGACCGTTTGGATAAAATATGTGACTTGGGCGGCGTTGAAATTACCGTTCTCAACAGCCGCTTGGACGAGCATGGCAATGCTGCGGCTGATTTGTCTGACGAGAATAACAGTTCGGTTTCGTTTGCGTTAATCTACAAGGGGTTTCGTTACCATCATGCTGCGGATAATTATGCAAATACTGAGGAACGTATTCTGAGGCTTTGGGAGGACTGCGGCAAAAAGGATTTTCTTAAATGTGATTATTTCTATGCAAACCATCATTTCCACGGCTCGGTCGGAGACGGCTTTATCCGTTATATTAATCCTGAAGCGGTATTCGTATCCGCACAGGCGGCAGTGTATGCAAGGGGCGCTTACACTACGGTTTACAGGGAAGGCGTACAGTACGGGGATTATCCGGATAAACGTTTGAAGGACACGCTTTTAAGCTGCGAGGTCGGCAGCGTGAAAATAAAGGTATATGAGGACGGAGACTGGCACTATGAGAGCATTGACGATTTGGCTGAAGTCAGCAATTAACGGGCTTGCTGAGTTTCCGTGCCTTTTTGGCGTATCTTTCTTTAATTGACAAAACAGTCTCAAAAGTATATACTTACAGGTGACTGTTTAAATCATAGGATAAGGCAATCGTAAACACCGTGGAGGGGCACATGAGAAAAAAATTCATTGGATGCTATAATCCGTCAGTAATACTTACATATATTGGACTGACATCCGCTGTAATCAGTATCTGGCTCGCTATGTGCCATATTACCAGCTGGTCTATTTTTTGTCTTATGTTTTCCGGGCTCTGCGATATGTTTGACGGTACGATCGCACGGCGAATAAAAAGGTCCGAAACGGCTAAAAAATTCGGAATACAGATAGATTCCCTCTGCGACCTTGTCTGCTTCGGCGTGACCCCGGCTATACTTGGGATAACGCTGTACAACGGAGGCAGGCTTGAGTTTATCGGTGTTATTGCCGGAGTTTGCCTTGTGCTTGCCGCTGTGATACGTTTGGCTTATTTTAACGTTGCAGAAGAAGAAAGACAGCAGAACTCCACCGAAAGACGTCACAGCTATGAGGGGCTTCCCGTGACTAATTCTTCAGTTATAGCTCCGTTTGCATACTGCGTAGGCTCTCTGATATCAAAAAAATATGTTTTGCCGCTGTTTTACTCTGTTTCATTGATAGCGACGGCATTTTTCTTCATATTTAATATTAAAATTCCTAAAATTTACGGCAAGGCAAATTACGTAATCATTGGTTTGGCTCTGCTTTTATTTATCGCGGTGCTGATAGTCTGAGATGAGTTTGTCGGACGAAGCATTTATTGAGACTGTGTTTTGTGCGGAGGTAATTTATGGAAATCAGGACTGACTGCTGCAAGGAGAGAAGCGGAAGAGTCGTAAAAAATAAGTCTTTAAGCGAAAATTTTCTTCGCACGTTGTATACCACTGCGGCAGGACGGATGGTTCTTGGTTTTATTAATTCCGGAGGCTTTTCAAAACTTACAAGAATCCTGCTTGACAATCCGCTATCTGTTCTTGCAATTGACCCGTTTATAAAACATAACGGAATTTCCCTTTGTGATTATGTACCGGCTAGATACGTGTCCTTTAATGATTTTTTTATCAGGGAAATACTGCCGGGAAAAAGGCCCGTTGAGACAGACGCAGACAGTATCGTTTCTCCGGCAGACGGAAAGATATCTGTTTGCAGAATCGGTAAAAAAACAAGATTTACAATAAAGAACAGTGAGTACACGGTCTATTCTCTGCTGCGTGACCGTAAGCTTGCGGATAAATTCAAAAACGGCTGGTTTGTTCTTGTCCGTCTCAGCGTTGACGATTTCCATCATTATATCTATTCGGTTTCAGGCGTTAAGAGTAAGGACAGAAGGCTTAAGGGTTTTTATCATTCCGTGAACCCTGTTGTAAGCGACTATGTGAGAGTTTATAAAGAAAACAGCAGAAGTTACAGCGTTATAACAGCCCCAAACGGAGAAACTGTTATTCAAATGGAGGTCGGCGCAATGGGCGTCGGTAAAATCTGTAATCGCTGCCCGGAAGAGTCGGACGTAAAAAAAGGGGAGAGAAAAGGGCATTTTGAGTTCGGAGGTTCATCTGTAATACTTCTTTTCCAGGACGGAGGGTTCGTGCCTGACAGGGATTTGGTTATAAATTCTGACGAGGGTTATGAAACTAAGGTTAAAATGGGAGAAAAAATAGGGCGGTTATAGAACGGCTTGCGAACCGACAAGGCTTTTGAGCACAGATTGCTTAAACCCGTGCCGGTTACAATGAAACAGACGGAGGCAGTTTTGAAAAGGATAATCAAGGATATAAAAGAAAATAATTTTTCAAATTTCTACCTTCTGTATGGAAATGACGCCTTTTTAAAAAATCAGTATAGGGACAAGCTCAGAGAGGCTTTGCTGCCTGAAAGCGATGACATTAATCTTAACAGCTTTGAGGGAAAGGATATAGACTGTAATGAGGTAAGCTCAATTGCGGCCACGCTCCCCTTTTTTGCCGAAAGAAGGCTGATAATAATTAAAAATTCAGGCTGGTTTAAGAGCATGAGCGCATTTTTTGAAAGCGTATCGGAGATTCCTGAAACGACCTTTTTTATTTTTGTTGAAGACGATGTTGATAAAAGGAATAAGCTTTATAAATTTGTGTCGGATAAGGGTTATGCTGCGGAAATAAACAGTCCTGACCCTAAGGAGCTGCTTACTATGGTTGCGGCTGCTCTGAGAAAAAAAAATCTGCTTATCTCTAAATCGGAATGTGAGTATTTTATTTCCAAGGTCGGCACCGATATGTCAAGAGTTCAGTCTGAGCTTGATAAAATTACTGCTTATTGCTTGGGGAAAGGCTCCGTCGAAAAAGAAGATATTGACAGCATATGCTCGGAAATTCCGGAGAGCAGGATTTTTCTGATGATAGATGCAATGATGAACGGAAACGAGAGCAGGGCGCTTGAGCTTTATTACCAGATGCTTGCGGCACACGAAAAGCCGATGTCGGTCCTCTTTCTTCTTAATAAAAACTACAATCAGCTATATCAGGCTTTGCTTCTGAAGGAAAAAGGATACGGTAGGAAAAGCATTGCGGACGCTCTTTCAATAAGGGATTTTGTTGCTGAAAAATATATGAGAATGTCCGGCCACTATAGGCTTGAAGATGTCAAAAAAATAGTTGATTACGGAATTTCTCTGGAAGAGAAGATAAAGCAGGGAAATATGGATGAAAGAATTGCTGTTGAAATTTTTATTGTAAAATTCTCATCGATGTAGTATAATGCGTTTGTGCGCATGAAAAAAGCATATTGGAGATGTATCGAAGTGGTCGTAACGAGCTTGACTCGAAATCAAGTTGTCCGCAAGGGCACGTGGGTTCGAATCCCACCGTCTCCGTAAAGCCGCCGCAAGCAGCATAACGCCTGCGGCGGCTTTTTATGTCTTAACGGCAATGAAAAGCTTACAGGGAAGCTTTCGCTTTTTTCTGGCTTTTTTCGGTGTATAGAGTTTCGTCGGTTTTACTCAGCAGCGAGCTTAAATCAAAGGTGTCGCTGCAAGGACATTCAATCAGTCCCATGGAAACGTCGAAGAAGTAGGGCTTTTTGCCGGAATCGTTAAAATTTTTTACAAATTCTTCCTTGCGTTTACGAACCTGTTCAGCCGAGACGTTTTCCGAAAGAGGGCATATCACCGCAAATTCGTCACCGCCCATTCTTGCAATGACGGCATCGCTGCCAAAAGCAAACTTAAGGCAGTCAGCGAGCAGATTAATTGAGTAATCTCCCTCCAAGTGACCGTAGGTGTCATTGATTTTCTTTAGTCCGTCCATATCCGCATAACAGATTATAAAGCTTTTGCCTTGATTTTCAGGTCTGCCGATGAGCTCCTCTGCGGCAAGATAAAAGCCTCTGCGGTTATATACCATGGTCATTGAATCAATTTTTGACATTTTATCAAGCGCAAGATTTCGCGTGTGCAGCTCCTTAAGAAGCTCATCCTGCTTTTTTAATATATCCAATGTCCTTACAACAGAGCTTAGCTGATAGGTTACAAGCTCAAAGTCCTTAAAAAAGGCCTCGCTTGCAGGCTCCAGCAACGCAATACCGTACTGGGTGTCGGCGGTATATAAGTCTGCAACGATAAAGATATGCTGCCTTTCAACACAAAGACAGTCGTTTTTAAACACCTTTGGAGTCGGTATTCTTTGATTTTCCTTGGAAACGATAAATGCTTCCGCACCGTAATGATAGGACTCAAAAATCCAGTCTGTTTCAGGAAATTCATCTCCGAAGAGGTGTCTGACAGGCTTTTCAAGGAGATAGATAAATCCGGTCATTGCTCCGACGTTGCAAAGCCGTTTTAGAATTTTGGCATAGCTGTCAGTAAGCGATACGTCAGTCATGAGGGAGTCTCTGATAAACACGTTGTTATAGTGCGTGCGCTCGGAATATTCCTGAATCAGCCTTTCATTCATCAGGGAGTCTTTTTCGGTATGGAAGAGCTTTCCGAGCTTTTTTACATACGGAATATTTTCCTCTAAACAGTTTCTGACCAGCCATACATATGCCTCGTCAAGCAGAGAGGCAAGCTTTGAGTACTCCATTACGAAAGAAAGCGCGGCAATGCAGGTTTCTGTTTTTTCACAGTCACCTGCGGAGGTTTTATTCTTGATGCAGCTTTGGTAAAGCTGCTCGACAAATTTTTTAAGAGTATTTTCGAGCTTTCGGGAGGTTTCGGTATTTTCGGAAATATTATTTATGTAGGAATCAATATTTTTGCGTATGTTCTCAATATTGCCTGAAAAAAGATTGCTGTTTGAGTTAGGAACTGGCGAAAGCGAAAAGCATGACTGTCTGGAAATAAACTGTGTCCCGACAAAGTGACGCTCGTCCTTTATCCCATTTAAGAAGTTCACCGCCTTTTCAACGGCTGTTTCGCCAAGCTGCTGGGCATCTGCCCTGATTGATGCAAGAGGCGGATTAAGCTTTGTACAAAGCGGAAGGTCGTCAAAACCTACAACTGCGACGTCTTCGCCAACTTTTATGTTTCTGTCATTCAAGACCTCATAAATTACGGATGCAATTTTATCGTTTACGCATAAAACAGCGTCCATATCAGGATTCTTGTCTATAAGCAGTTCCGCTTCGTCACGGCATTCAGGCGAAATGTCACAGGTCATTACGTATTTTTTGCTGTACTTAAGACCGTTTTTCTCAAGCCCCTTTTTGTAGGCGTTAAATCTTTGGACGCATTCGTAGCTGTTAAGGTCTCCGACCATAATGCCGATGTGCTTTCTGCCGTGCGATGCGAGGTAATCAACTGCATTGATAATGCCTGATTCGTTGTCAAACTGGAGAAAGTCGTAGCCTTCTATTTCAGAAGCGACGCAAAGTACAGGTGTTCCGGCAAACTTGTTAAGGAACTCTTTTTTGCGTTCGTTGTCAAAGGCATAGGCGATGGTGCCTACTGCGGCAATAATGTAGTCAAGCCTGCCCCTTGCGGCATAGTCGAACAAAACGTTATACTGATATTCGTATTTGGTGTCTAATTTTTCATAAAGACGCTGTAATCCCATGTATTTTCCGGGAAATATTATAAGGTCTGCGTTAAGCCTTTTGGCGGCTTTCATTGCGCCGACGGCAAGGCTGTTGCTGAACTCGTCCGTGATATTGGCAACAAGCAGACCGATGTTGTACCTGTTTTCAGACATTTATGTTTTCTCCCTTTTCCCGCAAAGACAAGACATACCGCTAAGGATAAGCGATGCAATGCGATTCATTGTAAAGCTGAACTATATTTATATAAAATATATTAAAAGTAATATTAAAAGTCAAGGTGAAGATACTTGACCTATAGATTTGTCAAACATTTGTCACACTGACCGCAGATAATCCGTCAGTACCTGTCTGCGAGTATGCCAGCCCAAAGGACGCACGGGGAAACGGTTGTAGT
>CANRAZ010000077.1 GCA_947628705.1 uncultured Lachnospiraceae bacterium
CTTCTTTCTGAGTTGGATTTTGTTAAGCGATGAAAGTATAACACAGAAGAGGTATCTTCGTCTTTTAATTATTCAGTGTAACAGATGTATTGTAATTCTACAATTATACTATGTATCGTCTGTCTAAGCTCCTTTGTAATAAAACGATCGGTAAAAGTGACATGATTTATTACATCTAAATTTCATATTTTCCAAGCTTTTAAGCAGTTACACCGGCTATAGACCTATCCTAGGCCTCCAAACAAGTCATATATATGACCTTTTTGTACACATAACAGAAAATGGCAGACATAGGCTTAATCTCATCTACAAATCTGTATTCCGCTGCTTCGCCATGTTTAAGTAATCTATTTCCTTTAGGCCGCATTCGGATTCAATCTTTCCCTTGCCTATTTTACTATTTTGTGCTATATTGTGATGTACGTATTCCACATATCCTGCATGAGCCGTAAAGCAATATATTGAATAAGGATATAAAATATCGTGTACTTTCTTACACGGGAAAGAGGTAACATTATGAAGATAAAAGGCGATTTGATGACATTCAGACCTGATATCAAGGTTCTTGACGCTACTTTAAGAGACGGCGGTCTTGTAAACAGCTTTAGGTTTACTGATGAATTTGTCAGGGATTTATATCTCGCCAACATCAAGGCGGGAATCGATTATATGGAGTTTGGCTATAAAGCTTCCAAGGAGCTTTTCAATGTGGACGACTACGGCAAGTGGAAGTTCTGCAATGACGACGACATACGTGCGGTTGTCGGAGAAAACAACACAGACCTTAAGATTTCCATAATGGCTGACGTCGGACGCTGCGACTACAAGAACGATATAATTCCGAGAAGCGAGAGCCCTATCGACATGATCCGCGTAGCCTGCTACATACACCAGATTCCGACCGCAATACAGATGATTGAAGACGCTCATAACAAGGGCTATGAAACCACCTGCAACATCATGGCAGTTTCTACCGTTTCAGAATCTCAGCTTACACAGGCTCTTGAAATTCTCTGCCAAAGTCCTGTTGACGGAGTTTACATTGTTGACAGCTACGGTTCCTTCTATCCGTTAAATACCAGAGAGCTTACCGAAACCTACCTTTCCATTGCGGAAAAATACGGAAAGTACATCGGTATTCATGCTCATAACAATCAACAGCTTGCATTTGCCAACACGATGGAAGCTCTGACCCTCGGTGCAAGCATTGCAGACGCTACAATGAACGGAATGGGAAGGGGCGCCGGAAACTGCATGACGGAGCTTCTTCTTTCCTTCCTCAGAAACCCGAAGTTCAACATTTACCCTGTAATTCAGTTTGTTCAGAAGCACATGACAGTACTCAGAAAAGAATGCGTGTGGGGCTATGACCTTCCTTACCTTCTTACCGGAACCCTGAATCAGCATCCTCGTGACGCCATTGAATTTATTAACAACGGCAGAGAGGACTATGTTGAATTCTACAAGACGCTTCTTGAGAAGATGTAACGCAGGTTAACCGCCGCGCTAACCGTTTCATCATGCAGATGACAAGTCCGCTGTGCAGGCTTGCTAAAAATGCGGCTCTGCTACGGCAGACGCAGCAATAAATCTACCTATAAGCGAGGCAGAAATGCTTCGCTTATTTTATAGCGTAATAACACACGGAGGCACAATGCTTTATCTTTCCTTTGCTCTTTATAGAGAGGCGTCAAATTTCATAAAGGAATTAAAATTGAAATCCGAAAAAAACGCACAGGGCTATCAGGTTTTTTCCGCCGACGGAATAAAGCTTATCGTTACCGGAACAGGTAATATTTCTCCTTCTATAAGCCTTACCGACTTCTTCACAGGAGAAAAAATCAGCCCGTCGGATTTCTTTTTCAACGTCGGCTCGTCCGCCTCTTACAGTGAGGAAAATTACGGCAAAATATTTATCTGCAATAAAATATTTGAGGCTTCAACCGCAAGGTGCTTTTATCCGGATATGCTTTTCTCAAATATTATTTCAAATATTTTCTCAGATATCTGCTCAGAAACATTTTCAGGCAATTGCCGAAATACGGTTTCTTATGCAGAGAATATTTCAGATTTTCGTGCAGGTGAAGCGGTCTGCATCACACTCCCCGTACCTGCCGAAAACACTTCACAAATGAAATCGTACAGTAATTCGCTTCTTTGTGATTCGGAATCGGAGGCCGACGTAATTTTCGATATGGAGGCCTCATCATGCTACCAGACTGCTGTCAGATACTTTAAAACCGGAAGAATGGTATTTCTTAAATATGTTACCGATTCCGGTCTTAAAGCCAAAAAAGCAGGCGAAAAAATCAATATCGGTCCGTCTGACATTACAGCAGAGAGGCTTTTACGGTGTTTTAGGTTTTTTGCAGGGCTTTCTGCCTCTGGCGGCGAGGCGCCCGGAACAACTTATGAATCATGCGGATTAAATCTAAAAGCGTTTTCCGTGAACGGAAAATCAAAAGAAGAGCTGCTCCGTAATGCTTCCGAATCGGCCGGCGCACTTGCTCCGCTTCTGTCCTGCAGCGTTACGATGAGATATGAACTGGAAAAGCTTTTGCTTTACTGCGAATGCAGCGGCAAAAGCTCTCTTGATACGGTTAACTCGTTTATTCAAACTCACAGCGCACAGCTGCCTGCGCCTAAAAAAGCCGGTATTCAGCTTTTAAGAACATTTAAAGAAAAGCTTATTGGCAACGGTATTATCAGCGACAGCCTTCCTGCGCATGAAAAAATACTAAATGCGCCTGCTGCCATGCCCTTATCAAAATCCGTCAATCATTTTTTCAAAACGGGCTTCAGCCACATTTATGTCGAAAAGCAGGCAGCCTGCTATACTCTTACTAAAAAAATACTGAAACGTTTTTCCGGCTCCCAGATAATATACATCGACAGCTACAAAGAAATATTCAACCGTTCCAATCAGGATTTTGCGTTGCAGAAATCCTCGCCTGCGCTCATACTTGCAGTCAACAACGGGGAAAGGATTTATCCCGCATCAAGAACCTGCCAGAATTTCGGACACGAGCATTTCTATTATACTTCTCAAATAAAGAACTGCATCTATGACTGTGAATACTGCTATTTGCAGGGAATGTACCCTTCCGGAAACATTTGCATATTTGTCAACATAGAGGACAGCTTTAGAGACGTCGAAAGACTGCTTGACAAACATCCTGTCAGTCTCAGCATTTCCTACGATACCGACCTTACGGCTCTTGAACAGATTACAGGATTTGTACATGACTGGTGCGGTTTCGCGCTAAAAAAAGATGACCTGACTGTTGAAATCAGAACAAAATGCGCGTCAGTCAGGCTCTTTGACGAATTAGAGCCCTCACCTGATATTATTTTTGCTTATACCCTCTCCCCTAAAAGCGTGATTCAGGCATTTGAGCATGGGACGTCAGGATATGAACAGCGGAAAACGGCAATTTACGCAGCTATCGAAAAAGGATTTTCGGTGCGGCTCTGCATTGACCCCATACTTCCCGTTGAAAACTATAAAAAGCAGTACAGGGATATGATTACGGATTTCTTTTCCAATCCTGCCGCCTTGAAAATAACCGACGTAAGCATCGGGGGCTTCAGGATAAGCCGCGAATACATCAAACAGATGCAGGAAGCACGGCTCAGCAGAATTACTGCTTTCCCTTATGAAATTATAGACGGAATATGCTGTTTTCCAAAAAAATTGCAGGAGGAGATGCTTTCCGACATAAAGGGCGAGCTGCTCAAGCATATCGAAACAGACAAGCTTTTTATAGCTGCACAGTATGAATAAAAACTATACTACAGTTCTAAAAAATAAAAGAAGGGAGCTTCCGCCAGATTGCATGGTATGAACAATTAAGAAAACCGTTTATATTTAAATCGCAGACGGATAAAGCTTAGCATTATGGAAAGAAAAAAAGTTTTGCTTACCGGCGCCTCCTCCGGCATCGGAAAAGCGACCGCAATAAAGCTTGTAAGCGAGGGATATAAGGTTTACGGCATAGGAAGAAGCATGGAAGGGCTGTGCCTTAAAGAAGTCCTTTCGGAAAATACAATCGACAATTTTGTGCCGATTGTTTTTGATTTGACAAACACGGGAGAAATCCCTGCTTTGATTAAGGAGTTGGAAAAGGACGGCAGCTTTAATATTTTGATCAACAATGCCGGAGTAGGCTATTACGGGACCCATGAGACGCTGACGCCCGCTCAAATCCATGAGATCGCCGCCGTAAATTTTGAAGTACCCCTGCTGCTCTCCAACCTGCTTCTTAAAAATTTAAAAACAAACGGCGGCTGTATTGTAAACATATCGTCAGTCACCGCAGACAGGATCAACACCCACGGCTGCGCCTACGGCGCTGCAAAGGCAGGGCTTGCAAGCTTCGGAAGAAGCCTGTTCGAAGAGACAAGAAAGCACGGCGTAAAGGTGATAAACATTTACCCCGACATGACGGACACCGCTCTTTACCGAAATGCGGATTTCACCGTTTCCGCCGAAAAGGAAGCCAGACTTGAAGCAGAAGATATCGCTGACGCCGTATGCCGCGTTCTTAAAGCTCCCGAAAGAATGACGGTGACCGACATTACGATACGGCCTCAAAAGCACCGGATTTCTAAAAAATGATTTTAGGCAAAATTCAAAAAATCGCACAAAGAAGACCTGTTTTTTGTCGGTTATTTAACTGTTTTTTGTGCATTTTTTACAGATTAAATGCCAAATATTATAAAGTATGCCACTAGATATAAATGTAAAAATGTAGTAGAATTGGGGCTAAGCACAGTGATTTATAATGTGTCTTTTTAGGATGCTTTTTCACTGTCCTATATCGAGCAGTACGAGATACTGTCCAAATTTAAAAGGAGGAAACTAAAATGAAAAGTTTCAAGAAACTGTCAATGCTTGCAGCTGTAGCAGCAATGCTGCTTTGCATGGCAGGTGTTGCATTGGCTGATGATTACCATGCGTATATTGGTATTCAGGGAGACAAATACACTTTCCGTAACGGCTGGGCTGACACTGCTTACGGTCTCAACGGTACCGATGCTCAGATTCCTGAAGGCTATGACTATCTCAGCTCCGGTCTTATCGGCTGGGTAAAAGATGAAGAAGCCGGCAAGGACGTAGCTACCATTTTCCCTGCAGATGTCAAGGATGCGAAAATTACAGGAAACGGCACTTTCGAATGTTCTCTGTCAAATTTACAGTGGAACGGCGATACCAAGCTTAACTACATTGTACTTTACACAGACCTTCCAATCAGTGAAGACAGAATGGAATATCCTGAGGGTCTTGTAACCAACATGAAGGTTTGGTTTGACGACAAGGAAATTCTTTCAGTTGATGCTTCCGACATGGCATCAGATCAGGAATACGGAATTTGGGAGCTTGATGAGATTTGGCAGTCAGACGGCTATGCAGCTTATACCATCATCAACGGAGACAAGGGTCCTCAGGATGCCGGCCTCCCTACTAATGTTAAGGTTCAGTTTACCGTAGCAGGCATGGCTAACGATGCTCCGGCTGAGGATCAGGTTCAGGCTGAGCCTACTGAAGCTCCAACCGAAGAACCGACTGAAGCTCCTACTGAAGAACCGACCGAGGCTCCTACCGAGGCTCCTACCGAATCTGCTGATAATCAGGATAATAATGCGTCTACACCGGCTCCTACACAGGCTGCTGATTCAACAACTGACGGCGCTGATGACGACGGCGGTAATTTAGGTCTTATCATTGGAATAATTGCAGCAGTAGTTGTTGTAGTTGTCGTTGTGGTAGTAGTTGTTGTAAAGAAGAAGAAATAATTTTGCAGTTATCAGTATGCTGCTTAATAGGTTGTCCATCAGCCGATTAAGCTTCTCTAATTTGCAAAGGAACTGACAAAAAGGCTGCCGCTTGTGATTGAATCGTCCTTGATGGAATCATTTAGCGGCAGCCTCTTTTTTTATTTATCGTCTTATGTCCGATGACGCTTATAAACTTCAGCTTATCATCGTCTTTTCATCTGCTTTATGTTTTCCATAGTATTCTTCAAGACACTTGTGAATAAATTTTCCGGTGACCTCCTTATAACGTGCGGTATCAATTACATAGCTTATTCCGTGTCCCGCTTTAGGAAATGTTTCCCTTACGATAAGCTCAGGAGACGCATTACGAATTGCTTTGCTCATCTCGCATGGGACAAATCTGTCGTCTTCACCGTGAATAATCATTATCGGTATTTTTGCTTTTCTTACGGCGTCCTCAGGGTTTGCCTCTGTCAGATCGAATTTACCGAAAGCTCTTGCGCCAAAATCAATAAACGGATACATCAGTCCGGCATTAAATTTCATATCGCCGCACACCTTACGGATAATCGCCTCTGGCGATGAATACGGACTGTCGGCAAGAATGCACACCACATTTTCGGGAAGCTTAAATTCAGCTGCCATAAGGACCGTTGCCGCTCCCATAGATACCCCTGACAGAATAACAGGGATTTCTTTTCCGAATCTTCTGTTGGCATACTCAATCCAGCTCAAGCAGTCGCGCCTTTCATTTATGCCGAAGGATATTGTCCGTCCCTCGCTTTTTCCGTGTGCCCTTTGGTCAACTACAAGCGTATTGTGCCCCATCTCTCTTGCAAGCTTATTTCCGCCGCAAAAATCCCTAAGCGCGCTTCCCCTATAACCGTGAAACTGAATTTGAAGAGGAGCGTTGTCACTCACATGATAATAACGTGCGGCAAGCTTCAGTCCGTCGAAGCTTTTTATAAAAACCTGCTCATAGCGAATCATATCCATTTCGGAAATCAGGCTGTGCATCACCCTTCTTTCCTTTTCATACTGTTCCCCGTCCGGAAGCTTGTAAATATTTTCTTTTCTTTTCGGAGAAGAATAAAATGCTTTTCTATAGGCAAAATAAGCAATTCCCGTCCCTGCCGCAGCCGTGCCCGTGACGCCAAGCGCCGCTAGAATTCTCTTTTTCATCTATATACGCCTCCCTGTGACCTATGTAAATTTTAGCCGCCGTTTATATCTCTGTCAACATTGACATCAATTCTTTTGTTTGCTATACTTTCCCA
>CANRAZ010000078.1 GCA_947628705.1 uncultured Lachnospiraceae bacterium
CTCCCACGACGAGCTTTTAGAAGCGAACACCCGATACCGCGAGCTCTGGTTTGCCCAGGCCGAGTATTACAAAAGGATGCGCCAATATGAGGAGGATAAGAAGTATTTGACAAACCTACAACCTATTTCTTTTTTACAGTGAATTTAACTTCGGATATTCTTTAAAGGATTCTTACGGAGAAACTGTTTACGCGCTGCGAAAATAAAGTACCTTATTTCGTGACAAAAAATATCCCCTGCCGCTGACAGGGGATACTGTTTTTAAATTACCTGATCTGCTCTTTAACTCTTGCAGACTTTCCTGTTCTGTTTCTAAGGTAGAACAGCTTAGCGCGGCGAACCTTACCGTGTCTGACAACCTCGATCTTCTCAACAAGAGGAGAATGAAGCGGCCACGTTTTCTCAACGCCACAGCCATAGGAATTCTTACGAACCGTAAAGGTTTCTCTTGCTCCGCCGTTCTGTCTCTTAATACAGATTCCTTCATAAACCTGAATTCTTTCTCTGTTGCCCTCTTTAATTTTAGCATGTACTCTGATCGTATCGCCAACCTTAAAAGAAGCAACGGACTCTTTTAACTGCGCATCCTCGATGCTCTTAATGTAATCCATCGTGCCGACCTCCTTTAAAAATTTCGATGTTCTTACTACAGTCAATTCTGTACAGCGGAACACCGCGTCTCACGAAACAAGATTATAACATAACATTTAAGCCAATGCAAGCAAAATTTTCTGCAATGCCGCTAATAACCGGAAACGGTTTTTAGAATAAATCCGACTCAATTTATTAATGCGCCTTCAGTCAGTCTTGCCTCTGATTCAGTTTGTTAAGAAATTGGCTGTCATTCGCATCAAGCTCCGCTTTTTCTAGCAGGTCGGGTCTGAATTTCCGCGTCCTTTCAAGAGATTTCTCGCGTCTCCACCTTTCAATGTTTGCATGATGCCCTGAAAGCAGCACCTCAGGTACTTTTTTCCCTCTCCAATTCAACGGTCTGGTGTACTGCGGATACTCCAAAAGACTGTTTTCAAAGCTTTCGCTTAAGCCGGATTCTTCATTTGTAAGCACTCCGGGCACCATTCTGCTGATTGCGTCGATCATAACCATCGCAGCAAGCTCTCCGCCGCTTAAAACGTAATCTCCTATTGATACATTATCTGTAACTATCTCCTCCAGCACGCGTTCGTCCACGCCTTCGTAATGTCCGCAAAGAAAAATAAGCTCGTCCTCTTTTGCAAGCTCCTTTGCCATGGTCTGGTCAAAGGTTTTTCCCTGCGGCGTAAGATATATAAGCCTTGGTCTTTTTAACAATGCCGTGCCGCTGCCTTCGGCGGTATTTTTATCAAGCCCCGCCAAAGCTTCAGTCATCTGACATTCATCAGAATTTCCTTCCGAACAACGTTTTGATATCCCTGTTATATCCTCATAACACGCATATATAGGCTCGGCGCTCATTACCATTCCGGCGCCGCCTCCGTAGGGATAATCGTCCACATGCCTGTGCTTGTCTGTTGAATAATCTCTTATGTCCACAGCGTTTATTTCAATGATTCCGGAGTCCTGCGCCCTGCCTATAATGCTGGTATGAAGGCCTCCAAGCACCATTTCAGGAAAAAGAGTCATTACTGTAAATTTCACATCAGCCTCCTTATCAGTCAAGAAGTCCCGGCATAATATGAACCACAACCTTCTTGTTTTCAGTGTCTATATCAAGCACGCATTCCTTTATGACTGGAAACAGTGCTTCTTTCCCGTTGTTCATCGTAACTACATACACGTCGTTGGCGCCTGTTTGAAGACATTCCTTAAGAACCCCCAGCTTTTCTCCTTCGTCGGAAAAGACGTCCGCGCCAAGTATATCCGCAATGTAGTATTCGTCCTCCTCTAAGGGCTGTGCATTTTCCCTTGTCACAAATATATCCGCACCCTTATATTTCTCGATATCGTTAATATCGTCAATTCCCTTAAGCTTTATAATTACCGTGTTTTTAAAATATCTGCAGCCGACGACTGTAAAATCCCGCATGCCGTCCCTGCCGCAGTCCATAACAATTTCCTTAAGATAATCAAAACGCTCTATATTGTCAGTAGTTGGAAATACCTTTATTTCCCCCTTGATTCCATGCGTATTGCTGAACACGCCCACTCTTAACAAATCCATATGCCTTCCCTTTTCAAAACGTATCGCTTAAGCCCTGCCGACAGACATGGCATGCCGTTTAAAATAATAAAAGGGACTGAGCCAGTCCCCTTTATTCACTGTACGATGTCAACAGTAACCTTTTTGTCATCCATAGTTGCTGCAGCCTTGGCAACCACTCGGATCGCTTTGGCAATACGGCCCTGTTTGCCGATGACTTTACCCATATCTTCAGGCGCAACTCTTAATTCAATTAAGATGTCCTGTCCATTCTGTGTTTCAGTTACAACAACCTGATCCGGATGAGAAACAAGTGATTTGGCTATCAGTTCAACTAATTCCTTCACTGTACTACCTCCGATTATTTCTCAATACCAGCCTGCTTGAATAATCTTGCTACTGTATCAGTCGGCTGTGCTCCTGTTGCGAGCCACTTCTTGGCTTCTTCCTCATCAACCTTAACTGCCGCCGGCTCAACTGTCGGATCATAGGTACCTACCTCAGCAATAAAACGTCCGTCACGAGGACTTCTGGAATCTGCAACAACGATTCTGTAGAACGGAGCCTTCTTCTGTCCCATTCTCCTTAATCTGATTTTAACTGCCATGTTTTCACCTCCTTATAGTATTACCGCTTATATGAAAGCAGGCAAGCCTGCCTATATAACTGGCTTAATCATAAACAAGCGTTAACGGCCTTTCCGCAGCCGTAAACGCCGGCTTCCGAATTTTCGGCCGAGAATTAAAAGCCGAACGGAAACTTTTTGCCGCCAAACCTTTTTTTCTTGCCCGTCATCATTCCGGACATCTGTTTCATCATCTTACGCATCTGTTCAAACTGCTTCATAAGTCTGTTCACGTCAGCTATATCGACGCCTGCGCCAAGAGCAATTCTCTTCTTTCTGGACATGTTTATAATATCGGGTCTTTCCCTTTCTTTTCTTGTCATGGAAAGAATGATTGCTTCAGTCTGCTTGAAGGCATCGTCGTCGATCTCCACTTCGTCAAGCCCCGGCATATTCGGCATCATGGAAAGTATGCTTGAGATTCCTCCCATCTTCTTCATCTGCTGAAGCTGCTCATAGAAATCGTCAAAATTAAATTCCGCCTTGCGGAGCCGCGCCTCCATCTCCTTGGCCTTTGCCTCATCAATGTCAGCCTCTACCTTTTCAATGAGCGAAAGCACGTCTCCCATTCCGAGTATGCGGCTCGCCATTCTGTCCGGATAAAACTGTTCAAGATCCGAAAGTTTCTCGCCCATTCCGACGTAAAGTATCGGCTTTCCCGTAACGGCTCTTATCGACAGTGCGGCGCCGCCTCTTGTGTCGCCGTCCAGCTTTGTAAGAATAACTCCGGTTATTCCGATTTCATTATCAAAGGTCGTTGCCACATTGAGAACATCCTGACCTGTCATGGCGTCGACTGTAAGAACCGTGTGGTCTACCTGACAGGACTCTTTTATTTCCTTAAGCTCCTCCATCATATCGCTGTCGATATGAAGACGTCCTGCCGTATCAATGATTATTACGTTGAAGCTGTTCTTATCCGCCTCTTTAAACGCTTCTTTTACAATTTCAACCGGCTTATGGGACGTTCCCATCTCGAAAGCAGGAACCTCCTGTTTTTTAGCGTTTATAAGAAGCTGTTCGATTGCGGCAGGCCTGTATATGTCGCAGGCAACAAGCAGAGGCCTTTTGCCCTGGGCCTTAAACTTCCCTGCGAGCTTTGCGGCAGTAGTGGTTTTGCCTGCACCCTGCAGACCGCACATCATGATTACGGTTTTTCCCGAAGAATTAAGCTCAATTTCAGTCGTTGTGTCGCCCATGAGCTTTATAAGCTCTTCATTTACGATCTTTATAACCATCTGTCCGGGATTAAGACCCTCAAGCACGTCCTGTCCGACGGCACGCTCATTCACGGAGGATATAAACTGTTTTACGACCTTAAAATTTACATCCGCCTCAAGCAGCGCAAGCTTTACCTCACGCATCGCCGCCTTTACGTCAGCCTCGTTTAGTCTGCCTTTACCGCGCAGATTTTTGAATACGTTCTGAAGTTTATCCGATAAGCTTTCAAAAGCCATTAACCAACCTCCGAATCAGTCAGTAACTGTCTATAATGTCTCTGGAAATACTGATGATCTCATCAGCCTTTTCCGTCCTTCCGGCTTTCACCTCAAGTGCAAGCTGATTTATTTTTTCTATGTCCCTTTTTACGCAGTTAAACTTTTCAGCCAGACGCAGCCTGCTCTCATACTCTCTCAGCCTGTTCACGGTTCTCTTGACGCTGTCATGGATCCCCTGTCTGCTTATTCCGGTAAGCTCGGAAATTTCCGCCAGAGTCATATCGTCCAGCACGTAGCCTTCAAATACCTTTTTTGACGTCTCGCTTAAAAGCTCCTTATAAAAATCGTAAAGCGTTGACAGCTCTACAATTTCCTTAAGCCATACGTTAGTATCTGATTTACTCATTTCTATCACCGTGTGATAGTATAACAGATAAAAAAGATTTGTCAAGTATTTCCCTTGACAAATCTTTTTCTTAAAGCGTTAATCTTTCTTTAAGCACGTAAAAACATACATTCCTATTCCGGCGGCGACCGTCAGATTGAGGCTGTCCACCTCATCAGACTGGGGAATAAGCACTGGAGTTGACCATTTTGCATACTCCGCAGGCAGCCCTGCCGCCTCGTTTCCGAATATCAGCGTAAACAGCTTTGACTTGGGAGCCTTGTCGGCGGTAAGCCGTTCGTTTGCAGTGAGCATAAAGGAAAAACACCTTCTCTCATCTGCGTCCCTGCCCTGACAGTACAAATCGCTATAGCTCTTAAAATCCTCAAAGTAAGAGATATTCATGTGGAAAATCGCTCCCATGCTTCCCCTGACCACCTTCGGATTGTGCACGTCGACTCCCGGAGAAATTATTGCAATATCGTGTATTCCAAACGCAAGCGCAGTTCTGATTATCGTTCCCACATTTCCCATATTGCCGGGATTTACAAGCATAAGGTGGTTTTTATCCTTATCTATCGGAAGAAGCTTTTTCTCATAAACACCTATCACGTATACGTTTTCTTTATCACTTAATCTTGCAATGGCTTTATCGTTTACGCAGAGCTTTACTCCTGCTCCATCACACAGGCCTTTAAGCTTCTCAGCGTCAGTATATGTAGAATGGACATATACCTCAAGGACCCATTCCGGCCTGAACTTAAGAAGCTCATAGGTCGGGAAAGCCCCCAGAGCATAACTGTAGCTGAATTTTGATTTATACGGTTTTACTGCTTCCATCAAATATCCTCATCGCCGCAGGATCGACCGTCGGTCAGCGGCCGGGGTCAACGCCCCACAGCTGTTTTAATTCCGATAATTAATGCAAATAATGCTAAATCAGCCTATCCTTACAAGATGGAAGGTCTTTGTTGTAAAATCGCCGTACATTTCTATCGACAGGCCTGCATTCATAAGAGTTCTTCCGCTAAGCTCAAGTCCAAGCTCTTCAACACGGTAAACGGAATCAGGAGCGAGACCCTTAAGCCTGTAGATTCTTGAAGGATAATTAGGTCTTCCGAGCACGGAAACAACAGTGAGCAGCGCCTCTGACTTATCCTTTGCAACGAACATCCATGCGTCCCACATATTGTCTTCAAAAACGTTTCCTATGCGGTACTGATCTCCGGTTCTGACTAAAGGATTGTATTTCTTAAACTTTTCAATCTGAGCCGGAATTGAGTTTCTGTCCTGTTCAGAAATCCTTGTTACGTCAAGCTCATAACCAAAGGTTCCCACAAGCGCAACGTCGCCTCTTGTGGCAAACGGAGTCGTTCTGCCGACAGTATGGTTAGGACAGTCGGAAACATGCGCGCCCATGCTTGAAGGCGGATAACAAATAGACGTGCCGTGCTGAATTTTCAGCCTTTCAATTGCGTCCGTGTCGTCAGACGTCCATATCTGCGGTGAGAAATAAAGCATGCCTGCATCAAATCTTGCGCCTCCGCCCGAGCAGTTTTCAAGCAGCAGATAAGGATAGTCTGTGGTAAGCCTGTTCATTACATCGTAAACTCCCAGCACATATCTGTGCCAAAGCTCTCTCTGACGGTCGGCAGGAAGGCTTGTGGAGCCTACCTCTGTCAGCTGACGGTTCATGTCCCACTTGATGTACTCAATGTTAGCGGAATCGAGTATTGCCTTCATCATGCCGTAAATGCAGTCTCTTACTTCTTTATTCGAATAATCAAGAACATACTGCTCACGGCTCATTGTCAGCTCTCTGCCCTTAACCTGTATTGCCCACTCAGGGTGCTTTTTATAAAGCTCTGAATCAGGGCTTATCATTTCAGGCTCGAACCAGATGCCAAATTTAAGTCCCAGTTTATTTACTTCATCTACAAGATGCTTAAGTCCTCCCTTAATCTTGCTTTCATAAACAAACCAGTCGCCTAATGAACTGTTGTCGGAATCCCTGTGGCCAAACCAGCCGTCGTCCATTACAAGCATCTCGATTCCAAGCTTTGAAGCCTGCTCCGCTATGGAAATAAGCTTATCAGTGTCAAAATTGAAATAAGTCGCTTCCCAGTTATTAATAAGAATCGGTCTGGTCTTATCCTTCCATTCGCCCCTTATCAGGTGATTCCTGTATAAATCGTGAAAGGTGCGGCTCATCTGCCCTATACCGCGGTCAGAATAAACCATAATCACCTCAGGCGTCTGGAAATCATAGCCCGGAAGAAGCTTCCATGCGAAGTCAAAAGGATTGATACCCATCACAAAGCGGGTTCTCTTGTGCTGATTAACCTCAGCTTGTGCAAAGAAATTACCGCTGTAAACAAGGTTGAAGCCGAAGGCCTCGCCCATATCTTCATTTGCATTACGGCTCA
>CANRAZ010000079.1 GCA_947628705.1 uncultured Lachnospiraceae bacterium
GATAAACCAATGAGCAATATTAAACACAGCATTGAGGAAATTATCGGACACACTCCGATACTGGAGTTGGACGGTTTAGAAAAAAAGGAAAAACTGGATGCGCATATTCTCGTTAAACTTGAAAGCGTAAATCCGCTGGGCTCTTTAAAGGACAGAATTGCGGCAGCCATGATAGATGCTTTGGAAAGGGACACGGATATTAAGCCCGGTGACACGATAGTTGAATTTTCAAGCGGGAACACAGCAATCGCACTTGCAGCCATAGCGGCAAAGAGAGGTTATAAAATGCTTGCATATGTTGTACAGGCGACCGAGGAGAGAATTAAGCTGCTGCAGGCATACGGGGCAGTCACTCAAAGGATGGAGGAAGCCGACCCGGAGCTTTTGCAGGGAATGGCGGAGCTTCCCGAAGACGGAGACAGCGCAGCCTTTATCGTAGAATATTACAAGGAAAAGAGTAAGCGTGAGGGCATAAGATATTTTCCTACGGTACAGTCCGCCAATGAGGCAAACCGTGAAGTACAGTACCGCACCACAGGACAGGAAATTTTGGAGGATGTGGATCAGGCAGACGTTCTTATTGCAGGTGCAGGTTCAGGAGGTTCAATAACAGGGGTGAGTCAGGCGCTTAGAGAGAAATTTCCGAATCTGGAGGTAATAGCCTTTGAACCTGTTGCAGACGATTTGGATTCATTGGTAGGAGTTCACAGCATCAGGCGTACGCCAAAAAATTCGTTTCCTCAGATAATTTTAAGAGCTGACAGAGTTCCCTACGATAGGGTTATAGAGGTAAATAAAGAGGATGCTTACAGGACATCAAATGAAGTTGCAAAGACGGACGGGATTTTTCTTGGAATATCATCGGGAGCGGCTATATATCTTGCTAAGGAGCTTGCAAAAAAACCTGAATATAAAGGAAAAACCTTTGTTACATTTGGCTATGACGATGTTTTGAAATATCTTTCCACGCCGTTGGTCGATAAAAAATATTCGTAAGGAGAAAGTGATTTATGAAAAGAACTGCATTGGATTATTCCGGATTTGGATTTAAAGTTGGAAAAGCCTTTAACAGAAGGAAGGCTGAGAACAATGACGAATATTTGAAAATTGCCGTGAAAACGCACGATTATCTCGAAAGCGTAAAGGTTGTAACGGAAGACGGCATTTATTGGAATACGCCGGGAAATGAAAACAAGAACGGCTCATACTATAACGGTTCGGCAGGAGTACTGTATTATTACCTTCAATTATATGAGATCACAAATGACGACATATATTTGGACCGCATTTCTCTGGGAGCGGATTTGCTCCACAAGCACTGGAAGGAAACCGTAAATGCCGCAAAGGCCGTTTTGCTTGAATACGGAATAGAAGAAGACACTGGAATAGGGTTAAGCTATTATTCCGGAATAACCGGAATTGCGGAAGTACTGATCGTACTGTATGAAAAATTCAAACGAGAAAAGGATTTACAAACTGTTATCGAGATCACGGACTTTCTTGTGCAGAGCGCAAGGTACGATTCGGACGGAGGGATTTCGTGGGCTTCGGACAGAACAATGGCCTATGATGCCGGAATTGCTCTTTATCTTTTCCATGCGTCGGAGTTTTTGAAAGATGAAAAGCTGTATAAGCTTGCCGACTTGGCTTTTACTCAAATCGTAAACGAAGCAATTGCTGATGAAAGAGGAGGATATGCATGGAAAAGCACTTTGCACGTTGGCGTTGACAGAGTTCCGAATTTTGAAGGAGGAACGGCAGGCGTGGGATATGCCTTGGCAGCCGCATATAAACAGACAGGCAAACGGGAGTATCTGGATGCTGCAATTGAAGCTGCAAAACATATAAAGGCTATTTCAGTTAAAATGGGAGACGGCTTTTTGGTCCCGTGGCACGATGATCCTAATGAAAAGCCAATCTTCTATGTTTCAAATTGCCACGGGCCGGCAGGAACCTCCAAGCTGTTTTATGAATTATACAAAATCACGGATAATAAAGCATATTTGGAGGATATTAAGGGCTTGTACAGAGGTCTCAGATTTCTGAATGTTCCGGAAAAAATGTCAGCGGGCTATTGGAATTCCGTCTGTGTGTGCTGTGGAGCAGCCGGACTTCTTCAGTTCTTTATCAATCTTGCAATTGTTTTTGCAGATGAGGAGTTTGGCAGAGATGCGAAAGACGCGGCGGAAATAGCGGCGGAAATCCTTATTGGGGAGCAGGAATCGAAAGCAGGAGGGAGAGAAGGCGTTTGGCCGATAGCTTACGACAGGATCATACCCGATAAGATTAAACCGGAGTATGGGTATTTTACGGGGGCATCAGGCATCAGTGGAGCACTTCTCGAACTGTTCCTGTATGAAAACGGCAGATTTGCTTTACACAGGTTAGCAGACGATCCTTTCCCGGAGTCTTGGGGAAACGGCAAATAATGTTTAAACTGTTTAACAGGTAAAACGGAGAAACTCTTTTATCGGACGGATTTAAGTCCGACTAAAGAGTTTTTTCATTTGTTAGTGGGAATTTTACTGTACTTTTCAAATAAAAATTTCAGATTTGTTCGGCATCAAACCCACATGTTTTTATTATTTTACGCATATCAATCTCAGAATTTAACATAAATGTAACATTACTTAATGAAAATGTGATGATTTATAGATTATTTATAATTATAATGGTAACAAACGATACAGAGCTTTATGACATTATATAATGAGCTGTTCATACTAAAAATTATGGCAGGTAATTTGGAAAAAGCATACAGATGGGAGGGATAATTAAATGAGAAAAAGGTCAAGAATAGAAAAATTTTTATTGGCTTTCTTGCTTGTAGGGCTTATATTATCCTGTTTTGTTCCGGCAACGGTCGCAAGTGGAAATGTTTTAATGCCTTCAATGTATGTTAAATTTAAGGACATCGGAAGATGCAAGGCGGTTGATTTTAATGACAGCTGTACTGTAGTAATAAAATATTCCTGGTCGAAAAGACAGGAGGTGTTTGATGGAAATGAGTATAAAAATGTAGAAGCGGATGGATTGCTTTTTATCTCATCAGATGAGGTCAACATAGAAAAGGAATTAACAGATGAAAAATTTTGGAATGATTCATATGAGGACTATTCCGAACACGAAATGAGTTTGGAAATAAGACGTGACATGCTTAATGAAGAGTATGGAAAAATTGAGTTCCGTTTGGAATCATTTACGACGTCTGCTGACTTAAAAAAAGAAAACCTAGTGGAATGTTCGGCATATTTGTATTTTAATGTCGATGGCGATAAGATTTGTCTTTCTGAAAACGAAGGTGTGGTAGAGGGTTATTTTGCCAAGAGAGATTTGGCGATATGTGCAATAGTCATGATTTCGGTTATCGTTTTATTTGTTATTGTCAAATTCATTCGTAAGATATATGACAAATATTTATGGAAAAAACATACGGGAGAAGAGTAGAAACAGCTGCTAGGTTTATCATAAAATTTATGCAGTATGGAACTTGAAATAATGCAGTGAATTTCCGGAAGCATAGGCGTTGTTCTGACGGTTCATCTTGTGGCAGCGGCGGCAGCGTTTCTGATGGGCAGGAAAAAGGAGCGGTAAAAAGACTGGCGAACTTAGTTGCAGTTATTAAAAAGTTGTGTTATTATAAGGCACAAAGCAAATTCATTTCCGGAGGAAAAAGATGGATCCAAGAATTGGGGAGATTAAAAGAATAACAAAAGAAACAGAAATAACTGCAAGAATTAATTTAGACGGAACCGGAGAATGCAGAATTGACACAGGGATTCCGTTTTTCGACCATATGCTTAACGGCTTTGCAAGGCACGGGCTTTTTGACCTTGATTTGAAGTGCAGGGGAGACGTTGACGTTGATTCGCATCACACGATTGAGGACAGCGGAATAGTTTTGGGACAGGCTGTTTTGAAGGCTCTGGGAGACAAGAAAGGCATCAAGCGTTACGGTTATTTTATTCTTCCGATGGACGAGGCGCTTGTGATGAGCGCGGCGGATATGTCCGGCAGACCTTATCTGTCCTTTGACATGAATTTTACCGTTCCTAAAATAGGGGATATGGATACGGAGATGGTGCATGATTTCTTCTACGCATTTTCATATTCGGCAATGATGAATTTACATATCAGAGAGCTTAGCGGAAGCAATAATCACCATATTGCAGAGGCAGCGTTTAAAGCTTTTGGAAAGGCGCTCGACGCGGCAACACAGATTGAGGAAAGACTGGGAGATTCGGTTTGGTCTACAAAAGAGATGCTTTAAAGCACGCAGTGCATGAAAATTAAAAACGGTACATAAAACAGAGGCGAGCAGTCTTGGCGGCGCGACAGGGTGTAAAAGCGTCGTTGAGCTGCCTGCCTCTTTTTATTTCATTATATGTTTGTCTTTTATTATCCGCTATGTTATAATTCATCTGACTACGATGCCTTTACGGTTTTCGGCTGTTAAAAAAAGAAAAGGTGAGTCCTATGTTTGGGAAAAAGAAAGCAAAGCCGGCTCTTAAGGAGTATGACAAGGAGAATTTAGTACCGATAATCAGGTGCAGCATATGCAACGGAGAGCAGGTTGCCGGATTTAAAAATATTCGCACGGGTGAATTTCACGAAATAATGTTTGTGAGAGATGATGCGGAAATTCAGCGGTTCAAGGATATGTATGGGCTGGATTCGGTAAAAAAGGAATACTGAAATTAATTGTAATGAAGCGCTAATGCTTCGGAATGAGGGGCGAATGAAAAAAGCACTTATAGCGATGAGCGGCGGAGTTGATTCAAGCGTTGCGGCATGTCTTATGAAAGAAGCAGGCTATGAATGTATGGGAGTCACGATGAAGCTGTTCGGCAATGAGGACGTCGGGCTGAAAAAGGAACACACCTGCTGCAGCCTTGATGATGTTGAAGATGCAAAATCAGTTGCAAGAAGACTTTCAATGCCTCACTGCGTTTTTAATTTTTCCGACAAATTTGCAGAGTATGTTATTGAGCCTTTTATTAAGGCGTATGAAAACGGACAGACCCCTAACCCCTGTATAGAATGTAACCGTCACCTAAAGTTTGAAAAGCTGTTTCAAAGGTCGAAAGAGCTTGATTACGATTATGTGGTCACGGGGCATTATGCTGTTATTGAATTTAATGAAGCAACCGGAAGATACGAACTGAAAAAATCGGCGGACGTTACGAAGGATCAGACCTATGTGCTTTATTCCCTTACGCAGGAGCAGCTTGCTCATACGCTTTTTCCGCTTGGAAAAATGACTAAATCAGAGGTCAGAAAAATCGCAGAGGAAAACGGTTTTGCTAATGCCGCCAAGCACGACAGTCAGGACATATGCTTTGTGCCTGACGGAAAGTACGCTGACTTTATAAAAAAATACACAGGCAGGATATATCCGGAGGGGGATTTTGTCGGGCCGGAGGAAGAAATTTTAGGAAAACATAAGGGAATTATTTCATATACCGTGGGACAGAGAAAGGGGCTCGGACTCTCGCTTAAGGAGCCTCTGTATGTGAAGGAGATTGACACGGAAAGGAACGTAGTGCGGCTCGGCAGGAATGAAGACCTCTTTTCAAGAGGTCTGGATGCTGACAGGGTAAATCTGATTTCTGTTCAGGAAATAAAAGAACCGATGCGTTTAAAAGCCAAGGTGCGTTACCGTCACGCCGAAGCTTGGGCGACCGTTAAGCAGACGTCGGAGAGCAGTATCCACGTTGAGTTTGACGAGCCGCAGAGAGCCATTACCAAAGGACAGGCTGTTGTGTTATATGACGGAGGCGTTGTTGTCGGCGGAGGAACTATAACGGGCGTGTCGCTTTAGTTTTTGTATTGCTCAGAGACATAAGAGGATAAGGGAAAGGAATGACCGGACAATGGGCGAAAACATTAAGAAGATAATTTCAAGGAGCGTTGTCAGGCTGACTGTCGTACTGACTGCCGTAGTCATGATTTTTACGCTTTTTGCTGTTGCCTGCCAAAAGAAGAATAACGGAGATGAAAAAACGTCGGAAAACGGCGCCGGAAGCAGTGCAAGCACAGCTCCGAGCGGCACAGAAGGCAACGGCGGAAGCAATTCCGGCAGCCAAAGCGGAGGAAACTCCGTAAATGAAAACGGCGGCAGTGAGGAGAGCGGTTCAGGAAACGGAGAGGACAGTAATGTAAACCTCCAGACTGGCAAGTATGTCTATTCCGTCGGAGAAAAACCGTCTCCTCTGACTTTTTCAGCCGAAAGCGGAATTTATGAAAGCGAATTTGAACTTACCGTTTCATCTTCTGACAGCGGTGTGGAAATATATCATACGCTTGACGGAAGCAATCCGATTGACAGTGAAACAGCCGTTTTGTATGATGCGCCGATCCTTATAAAAGATATGCGGGGAACCGAAACTGTAGTATCAGCGGTAGATCCGGTGCTTTTTTCGGGAAGCTATAACAAGGTAAACAGAGCTCGCGACGGATTTACATGCGAAATATCTGCGCCCTCAAATGAAGCGGTTGACAGATGCGTTACTTTAAGAGCGGCTGCAAACGCCCATAGCAATAAAGAAGTTTTTCATCTCCTGAATCAGACCGCATAATATAGCGATTATGCAGTCTTTCTGCCAAATTTCCCTGTTTCCGTTGTCACGCTTGAAACCGCAACATCAAAGCGGAAATAGATGTCGATTTGTTGTGTACGCTTACCGCTTGACTTGTCCGCCTCATGTACAATGATTTTCTCAATCAATTCGTGAATAATTTCGGGAGTAATTGCCGTGATATGTTCGTATTTTTTCACGATTGCGAGAAATGCTGTTACATCAGCAGATTTCTGTTCAGCGGAATCAATAAATGCCGTCAGTTCAGAAACGGCAATTTTCAGACGTTTCTGTTCGTCCTCATAATTTGCCGACATCAT
>CANRAZ010000080.1 GCA_947628705.1 uncultured Lachnospiraceae bacterium
GCCACGGAGGAGGAAGATGAAGCGGCAGGGAAAGAATGACAATGTAATAGATTTCGGGAAGTTCAGGAAAGAGAAGGTTGAAAGCAAAGAAAAAACCGGTATTTCCGAAGACGCCTTATTTGAGAAAAAAACCGATGCTGCGGAAAAACCTTATACGGGAGAAAATCTTGAGGGTACGGACGCGTTAAATATCGAAGAAAGCTCCGATGCTCAGGAAATCATTAACCGTGAGTCAAAGCCGGACGAGACGGAGGAAACGGGAGAAAACTCGGATTTTGAAGATTTGCGGCAATCTGCGGAAACGCCGGAGCTGGACTTTGAAGAGTATTTGACGGAAAAGGCCGCGCATAGTTTTGATGATGAGTCTCACTCCGACGGCGGCAGGTCTGACGGAGAAGGGCATGGCGGTGACAGCGAGCCTTATAAATCTGAAGAAGAGTATGACGGCGATATCGAACTCGGTAAATTTGAAGAAGATTATGACGGTGACATTGAACTCGGTAAATTTGAAGAAGAATATGACGAGGGCGGCGAAGCCGGTAAGCTTGAATACGATGTTTATTACGATGCGGAAGAAGACGGGTCGGAACGAAAAAAAGACGGTGCAGGAAAAATAGGTTCATTTTTCGGAGGGCTTTTTATTATTGTTCTGTTAATACTTGTTTTTGCGGCGGCCTTCTATGCCAAAATACGCATGGACAAAATGAGCAGTGAGGGCAGGAACGGTGAACCCGTCAACAATGTAAGCATAACTGGCGCGCCGCAGGGAAATCCGATTGGAGAAGCCGGTACCGTCGGCGGAGACGGCCAAAGCAGCGGAGACTCGGACGACGAAGAAAATGGAAATGGAGTCGATACGGATATTCCTCAAAAGGAGGCGGACTATTCTTGGTGGGAAAGCCGTGATACGGAGGAAAGCGCTGATTTTTCTAAAATAGAGGACGGAAAAACGGAAACCCTCATCGGGAAAAGAGTATTTTTTGGAAATTATCCTCAGGGAGCTGACGGCGAATCGGAAAATGTCTCGTGGATTGTGCTTGATGCAGATGAAAACAAGGTTTTTCTTGCCTCGGAATATGTGCTTGACGTGATGCCTTACAGCAAATCTGGCGTTTGTCAGTGGGAAAACAGCGATATCAGAAAATGGCTGAACGAGAGTTTTCTGTCGACGGCCTTTACGGAAGGGGAACGTACATATATTGCAAGCGTAGAAATAGAAAATGAGGACAATAAAACCTACGGAGTAAACGGAGGACATGATACTGACGACAGGATATTTCTTCTAAGCATGGAGGATATGGAAGACTATTTCAGTGAAACAAACCCTAAATGTGCTGCGACTCCGTATACTGCCGAAAAAAAGGTCGCAACAGGAGGAAACGAATATGCAACATATTGGTTGCGTTCTCCCGGAAGTATGGATATAATAGGCAATGAGCCCGGCTATGCCGCAAATGTGGATTTTGCCGGAGAGGTTAAGCAGTACGGTAATGACGTAACCTTTGATGTAATAGGAGTAAGACCTGCAATGTGGGTCAGCGTTGAAGCCTTTAAGTGAAAACGCTGCTGCAGGTAAAAACAAAAAGACACTGTTTGGAGGATTAAAAAATGAGTTTATTGACTGATTGGAGAGACAAGGCATACGCAAAGGACATGGACCAGAAAGAAGGACAGATTTTCTGGGGCGCTTACTTTGCGGAGGAGCAGGAGGTTTACAAGCAGCTGCTTTCCGATCCTGATACCGAGGTGAAGGGGACTGTTAAGGAGCTTGCGGAAAAATATAACATGAAGCTCCAGACCTTTGTGGGCTTTCTCGACGGAATCAATGACAGTTTGATTACCCCTAATCCGATAGAGGAAATGACTGAGGACACTGTCGTAAGCCTTGCGTTTGACAAGGAAAAGCTTTACTATAACATGGTCGAGTGCCGTGCGGAGTGGCTTTATGAGCTTCCTCAGTGGGACAGCCTTTTAACGCCGGAAAGAAGAAAAGAGCTTTTTCTTGAACAAAGAAAGAGCGGAACGGTCGTTAAGCCTAAGAAAGTCGGGAGGAACGATCCTTGTCCTTGCGGCAGCGGAAGGAAATATAAGCAGTGCTGCGGCAGAAATGCCTGAAGATTTTTACAGAATTTCAAGAAATGATTTTCTGGTGCGGATAAGCATGTCTGCCGGCGCTTTTGATAACAAGAGGTTTTAGTTTTATGAAGAAGGAAAGATACAGCAGCAGGAAGCTGAAAAAACGTTCAAGCGGTACAGAGCTTGTTTATAAAAGACGCAGAAGGCTGCTTATTGTTATCTGGCTGTTTCTTTGCGTGGGAATCGGCGTTTGGATTTATAAAGGTTATTCAGAAAAAAACATGTCGGACACTCCGGTTAAAAGCAGTTACAGCGTAAACGGAGTGACGACGGGGAATGAACTGCTTGAGGGCGTGCCATTCGGACCTTGGATGGCTGAACCGGAGATGGGAGAGTAAGGCATATTAAGCAAGAAACGCAGAAACAGAATTTAAATAATAAAGCATTGATGGATGTATGTAATATTGTTTGTGTCGTGTTAAATAAGGCTGACCGGCAGCGATCCGGTCAGCCGCTTTTATGGAGGACTTAAAATGCTTGATTCTGTCAGAATGCAGATATCGGTTTTTGTAAGAAGAAAGTCATCGGTATGCGTATACCTGCTTCTTCTGGTTTTTGTTATAATAAATTTTCTGATTAATGTTATTTCAAATTTGAAAATTCAGTATGTAACACAAATGCCGGATTACGCTAAAATGCTTGTGCTGTCCGACTGGTCTGTTGCAGGCAGGCTCTTGATGGAATTTTATCCTCTTTTGGTTATTATTCCGACTTCCTGCGCGTATCTTACGGACAGAGACTCGGGCATCGGAACGTACATACGCTCAAGAACAGGCGGCAGAAAATATTGGTATGGGAAGCTTATTGCAGTATTTGCCGTTACGTTTGTTATTTTTACGTTACCTTTCTTTCTCGAAAGCGTTTTAGGAGTTCTTTCATTTAGCCCAGATTCACGGGGCGACTCGTCAGGATTCAATTTTTTCAGCACGGCAGAGGAGGAAAAATATTATTTCCTTTCATCGTTATATGCCAGAAGCAGGTTCCTGTATGTAACGGTGAACATTTTACTTTTTGGCGTTATTTCGGGGATTTTTGCAGTATTTAATTGCAGCGTCACTGCTATATTTAATTTCAAGTATAAGGCGTTTGCGTATTTTCCGATTTTTGTGATACTTGTTCTCCTGTCGGTTGCCGGCAGGATCAGCGGCGTTGGTTTTACGGATTATTTCTCCGTCATTAAGATGTTTGGCACTGAAAGCAAGGATTACTATTTCTGGCTCTTATTTTTAATCATGATAGCGGTGTTATCGGTGATTTTTACAGAATTCAGAATCAGAAAAGAGGACATGCGGTGAAATATTATGCAAGATTTCTTTTTATTGGAGCTTTGACAGGGTTTTTCTGTATATTGGTGAATTATGACGGCGGCAGGGAAATAGCCGCGTCTTCGGTTATTCTCTGTTTTTCACACATACAGGTGGGCTGTAGTTTCTCAGATGCTTACCAGGCATTCTTCTGGTTTATTCCGCTCATATTATTCCAGATTTTTTATGGAACATATATATACAGACACTTTAGCAGCGCCGGAATATATTTTTTTTCGAGGAATATTAACAGAACGGCTTGGTTTTTAGCGGAAGCAATGAGGTTGTATGTCTTTTCTTTAGCATACTCTGCCATAACGGCTTTATCGGGAATTTTAGCTGCTGCATTCCTGGGTTCTGTAAGCTTTGACGGGGCGGCGGTGATCGTGACGGTATACTATCTTGCGATATATTCTCTGTACCTTTTTGCAGTAACGCTGGGGATCAATGTGCTGTCTGTTTTAATGGGAAGTAATTTCGGATTTACCGGTGTTGCAGGATTTGAACTAATGTCAATAGCTCTTTTTATGCTGATGGGAGACATTGCTGCAAAAACGGAGAGCCAGGCAGCGATCCTTCTAATGCTGCTTAATATAAATCCATATACACATATAGTTTTCAGCGTTCACAGCAGCAAAAATTCACAATTAAAAAGCATTATTGAAACTAACGGGTGGAATATTGATTTTAACTCATCTGTTTTAGCGCTGGTTATTTTATCTCTTATTATAGTGATCGTGGGTTGTATAGCAGTAAACAGATGTAACTTTCTGGTGAACGACAGAGAAACAGTAAGCTGAGCATATGAAAATAAAGAAAGTTTGATGGAGGAAATATGAAACTTACAGCGACAGATGCAGAAATCAAAATAGGAAAAGCCATAATTCTTAAAAATGTCAATCTTTCGATGGAAAGCGGTAAGATTTACGGCTTTGTCGGACATAACGGCTCGGGTAAAACAATGCTTTTCAGGGCTCTTTCAGGTTTAATTAAAATTCATTCAGGGGAAATCCGCCTTGACGGTAAGGTTTTGCATAAGGATATGAAGGTTTTGCCTGATTTGGGAATCATAATAGAAAACGCAGGGCTTTATCCGGAGCTTACAGGTTTTGAAAACCTAAAGCAGCTTGCAAAGCTGAACAAGAAAATAGGTGAATCAGAGATAAGAGAAGCAATAACAAGGGTCGGACTTAACCCTGACGACAAAAAACCGTTCAGAAAGTATTCTCTTGGAATGAAGCAGAGAATAGTGATAGCGCAGGCAATTATGGAAAAGCCGCAAATACTCATGCTTGACGAGCCTACCAATGCGCTTGATGAAGATGGCGTTACTGACATAAGACAGCTGATAAAAGAGGAAAAACAGAGAGGCGCGCTCGTACTTATTGCAAGCCACAACAAGGAAGATATAACTGAGCTTGCGGACAAGGTTTACACAGTGAAAAACGCAACTGTGGAGGAAAGGCAGGAACAGGCATGAAACTTAAATATGTTTTTGTAATAACAGCAGCGATGTTTTTTGCAGCGCTGGCATTCGGACTTTACTGTAAAGCTTCTTACCTCGATTATAATGAAGAAGAAGAACCGCTTAATGAATTTCAGGTGGGTCTTTTTCCGGATGCACTGTTAGAAATGCAGCTGGAAAGAATGAATGAAATCTTGCCGTCAAGCAATTATATTTTGGCTGTACGCTGTGAAGGAAAAACTTTTTTCCGATACTACTGCACTTCTCAAAGCGTAGTAGTTGAGCATGTATTCGCAGGAGAAGGTTTGGAACAGGGAGATAAGATCGATATAGGAAAAGCCAGCAGTGATATTTTTGACGGAGATGAAAAATCTATTAATATGGGATATGTTAACGCAATGATACCGGGGAACACATATCTGGTGTTTCTGGACCGAAAGCTGGATACAGTTGATGAAGATGATGCAATTTACATAACAACCAGGGAATTACTTATAGCGCCTGTATTTTGTTATCAAAAAATTGAGAGCAAGCCATGCAGTACTATAGATGATTTTTTTGATTCTAATTATTATTCAAATGTCAGAACTAATGAATTTTTCCTTATGTCAGAGGAAGGCATAGAAAAAATGACGGCATATAAAGAAGGACTTCTGGAAAAATATGTATATTGACGGAAAATAAAAAATGTTTTTGGATCACGGATTCCGGAACATTGTTTGTGGAATTTGAGCAATTAAAAGCGGAGTACGAGGAGGGCAGCATCCAATAAAACAAGTTCAGATTGTTTTAGGCGTGCGGAATGATTTCGGTCATGCCACACTTCCGTTTATGAGGTCGTTCAAAAGTGAGACTGGGAGTATCCCAATGTAGTTGTAGTTGATGTTCACATCCTGCACCCGGTGCCCGCTGGATTTGCCCGGCGCGTGAACGTAGACCGCTTTGACCAGATCGTTCAGGGTCGCAGGCGTCAGTTCCGTCAGGCAGAGGTACTTTTTCACCGTGCGGATGAAATGGTCTACATTGTCCGCATGATCCTCCTGCTCGGTAATTTCCTTGGCCAGGACAGCGATCCTTTCCCACAACTCCGTTTGCTCCTTCTCGTAGTCGTCGGAAAGCATCTGAAACCTCGCCTCGCTTAGCCATCCCGCTACCACATCCTCATAGATACGCTTGAAAAGCCTGTCAAGCTCGGCGATACGGTTTTCGGACTTCTGGAGCGTCCGCCGCTTGCCGGACATTTCCTTTCTCGTTTATGCATCTCGTTTTGCGCCTAGAGCTTTCCAAAACGCATCTTCATAATTGGAGATACAGAACGCCACAAGCTGCAAATGTTTCAGTATGTCTTCCTCGAGAACGACAGCGCGGATAAAGTGGGAGGAACAGTTCCCAGTGTTACTCCGATAGTTGGAGCATACAAAGTGATCCTGCCGTTTCTCAAAGTAGCTTGTCGTGCAGTAGTACAGCTTTTCCCCATAGTCGGCACATCGGACGATGCCAGAGAACATATTGCTTTTTCCCGTTCTCGTCGGGCGGCGTTTGTTCCTGCGTAACTCCTGCACACGGGCAAAGGTATCCTCGTCTATGATAGCCTCGTGCGTGTTTTCAAATACGACCCATTGCTCCGGCGGATTCTCGATTTTGC
Organism: uncultured Lachnospiraceae bacterium; assembly: GCA_947628705.1. GTDB lineage: Bacteria > Bacillota > Clostridia > Lachnospirales > Lachnospiraceae > UBA3775. The sequence continues at coordinate 6,551 of CANRAZ010000080.1, forward strand.
GCTTGTTTTTATACGATTGCCGGTGGGTCTTGAAGTTCACCATCCGTCCGAGGTACTCCTGCTTGTCCAGTATGCCGGAGACGGTGCGCGGCGC
>CANRAZ010000081.1 GCA_947628705.1 uncultured Lachnospiraceae bacterium
ACACAATGGCCAAGTGTCGGATAGGAACGGCAAAATTTTTTGCACTTCTATTGCTTCTTTATCACACATAAGCAAAAGATTGTGGCATCAAGTAAAGAATATCTGCAATTCATTTTGGAACAGTTGACCGATTTGGAAGAAATTACTTACAGACCGATGATGGGCGAGTTTATTATCTACTATCGCGGCAAAATTATCGGCGGCATATATGACGACAGGTTGCTTGTAAAACCGGTGAAATCGGCAATAGCTTATATGCCGTCAGCTTCTTATGAACTGCCTTATGACGGAGCAAAGGAAATGCTTTTGGTTGACGAGGTTGAAAACAAGGAATATTTAGCGGGCCTTTTCAAGGCTATGTATAACGAATTGCCGTTTCCGAAATCCAAAAAGAATAAATAAGCTTTTGTTAATCACAAATAAAATAGAATTATAAACCGGGATGGGCGGAGGAATCTATGGACTACACAATTCGTGAAATATCAGATAAAGAATATAAATTGCTTGAGGATTTTCTGTATGAGGCTATTTTTGTGCCGGAAGGAATGTCCGCGCCCGCTAAATCAATTATCAATCAGCCGGAATTACAGGTATACATATCCGATTTTGGAAAGAAAAAAGACGATATAGGACTGCTTGCGGAAGCAGGCGGCAAAGTGATTGGTGCCGTTTGGGTCAGAATTATGAACGATTACGGGCATATTGATGATAACACTCCGTCCTTCGCCATTTCCTTGTATAAGGAATATCGCGGCTTAGGCATAGGTACTGCTTTAATGAAAGAAATGCTTTGTATTTTGAAAAACAGAGGATACAAACAAGCGTCACTTGCGGTCCAAAAATCAAATTATGCTGTAAGAATGTATATGAAAACCGGATTTGAAATTGTAAAAGAGAACAATGAAGAATATATCATGCTTTGTCATTTGTAAAAATATAATTTTCAGTTTGGCAGAAAAAATTAGCGATAAATATTATTTAAACGGATCAGATTTATGGGAACAGGAATTATTGTATGCGGATTAAACGGCAGCGGAAAAAGCACGTTAGGAAAAGCATTGGTATTGTAGAGCGGCTGCGAAAATAATTTTTGCTTCGTATATAAAACTGCTGCAAAATATGACAGCCTTATAACCGTCCATAGCTGTAACGCATTACAGCTTACTATGTGTAAGTGATACCGTGAATATTTCTAATTTGCAGGTAGTTTTATTAATTAATCTACAAATAATACAAAATCTCACGACGGTGCGAAAGCATGCTGCTCCTTTATCTTTACCATTCTTGCATATGCCCCGTCCATTGCCATTAATTCGGCATGCGTTCCTCTTTCTGCGATTCCGCTGTCGGTAAGCACAAGGATTTCCTCAGCATTTTCAATTGTTGTGAGCCTGTGGGCTATAATAAATGCAGTACGGTTCTTTGCAAGCCTTTCAAGCGACTCCTGCACCACCTGCTCGCTCTCGTTGTCGAGCGCAGAGGTTGCCTCGTCGAATATAAGAATCGGCGGATTTTTCAGAAATACCCTTGCAATCGACAGCCTCTGCTTCTGACCGCCAGAAAGCTTGACGCCTCTCTGGCCTATGTCGGTGTCATAGCCTTTTGGCAGTGACATTATAAAATCATGCGCATTTGCATTCTTTGCGGCTTCAATAATTTCTTCGTCGCTTGCACCGGGCTTTCCGTAGGCAATGTTTTCCTTGACGGTACCCATAAACAGATAGACATCCTGTGCAACGACGCCGATATGTTCCCTTAGGCTTTTCAGCGTAACATCCTCTATATCGATTCCGTCGACGGTTATCGTGCCTGACGTCGGTTCGTAAAATCTTGTAATGAGAGAACACAGGGTCGTTTTACCCACGCCGGAAGCTCCGACCAGTGCGACATATTCCCCGGCTTCTACGTGCAGGTCTATGTTTCGCAGAACCGAATCCGCTCCGTCGGAATATTTAAAGGAAACGTTCTTGAAATCTATCGTCCCTTTTACGTCTTTAAGCTCAACCGCACCCTCTCTGTCTTTTATCTCCGGCTCAATTGAAAGAATTTCCAGAAAGCGTTCATAACCGGAATAACCGTTTTGGAACTGCTCAGTGAAGTCAACCAGCACCTTAACAGGTTCGGTAAAAACGTTTATGTAGAGCAGAAAGGTGACAAAGTCAGTAACATCTACCCAGTTTTGAGTTATCCCGACGCCTCCTGCAACAATAACTACAACATTTATCATCGTGGTAAAAGCCTTGAGCCCTGCATTATAGCTTCCCATATAAAAGTAACTGTTTCTCTTGGCCTGAAGGAAACGGTCATTGCCCTGTTTGAACTTCTCGCGCTCAATATCCTCATTGGCAAAGGATTTTACCACCCTTATGCCTGAAAGATTATCCTCAATCTGCGCATTGATTTCGGCAATCTTTTCCCTGTTCTGCCGGAAAGCCCGTTTCATTCTTCTGTTGAGACTGTAGGCATAGGCAAGCATAAAAGGAACAAGACAAAAAGCCGCAAGCGTGAGCCACGGACTGATTGCGGCAAGAATTATCAGCGCGCCTATGATTTTTATCACGGAAATAACAATATTTTCCGGCCCATGATGCAGAAGCTCGGTAATATCAAAAAGGTCAGAGGTTATTCTTGAAAGCAGCTGTCCGACCTTCTGGTCATCATAAAAGGAAAAGGACAGCTTCTGATAGTGGCTGAATATCTCGGCACGCATATCATATTCAATCCTCGCTCCCATAACATGCCCATAGTTTGAAATGTAATAGTCACAGCCTGCCTGAAAAATGACGAGCACCACAAGAGCAGCGGCAAGAATCAGAATGGTTCTGAGAGCCTCGCTGCCGTCCATGTAAACCACCGTCTGGGTAATGTAGCGCACCACCAGAGGAATTACAAGTGTAACGCCTGCCGAAAGCATAGCAAAAATCATATCCGCAATAAAGGTTTTAAGATAGGGCTTATAGTAACCGGCAAGCCTTTTCAGATTATCTTTCATCACTACCTGCCCTGCCCTTTCAAATTCTCTTTCATCACTGCCTGCCCTTTCTTCTTCATGTAGTCCGTCAGTTCTTTTATCACGCCGACATTATTCGGGGTTATGTCCTCAGGCAGCTTGTCCAAGTCGAAAAAACGCTGTTCGCTTGCTTCGCTCTCCTGCAATTTCAGACTGCCTTCATATTTCTCACATATGAATGAAACCTCGGCAGCATAAATCTCATCACCGTTCGGATAGATGTAATGAACATCCTTGCCTGACGCGGTCGTGAAAAATTTCAGTTCAAGACACTTAAGCCCTGTTTCCTCATAGGCTTCACGCCTTGCACATTCTTCAAAGCTTTCACCCAGCTCCATCGAACCGCCGGGGTATGCCCACATTCCGTTGTCGCTCCGCCTTTGAAGAAGAAGCTGGTTTTTATCGTTAAGTATGAGCACAGCAGCCGCAGTCATGATTATCGGACGGTGTCCGACAAGCTTGCGCAGGCTCATAATATATCCGGTATCATCGGTCATTGGGGTTACCTCCCATTTTGTAATTCTGCAATAGATATTCGGTTTAAAATAATGTAAAATATAAACTATTTTGGGGAGGATTGCAAGAAGAAATGAAAGAAATAATGGGAATGTAGAAATAAAAAACCGCCGTTCAGGTTCTTACCGAGCGGCGGTGTTTTTGTTATAAACAGATCGTCATGTAAGGCGGTATGCATACTATGCCATCTTTGAAGCTGAGATTGCGTGGGTGTATCACATAGCACTCACCTATACGAGCCTTGTATTTTTCCTTGAAACGTTTGAGCGACTCGATAGAATAACTCTTCCCCGACTTGACTTCTATCGGAAACATCTTGTATTTCAGTCTGCTGTTGTTTGATATGAGGAAGTCTATCTCAATATCGTTACGGTGCTTGTCCTCGTTGTACTGCGTGTAAAAATACAGCTTGTGACCGTTTGCGGTCAGCATCTGGGCAATGGCATTCTCGTAAAGCATACCCTCATTCATGTTCAGCTTGTCACCAAGTATCTGCTTGTAGACCTCATCTTCGAGCAGTTCGTTCTCGTCAAAAGCATGGCTGACCAGCAGTCCCGTGTCTCCGAGATAGCACTTTACATACGCCCTGTTCTCGTTGATCGACAGACCCACATTTGGGTCGTTGCACAAAAAGCACTCATTTGAAATCATGGAATCCGACAGCCAAAAGAATGTATCCTCATACTGTTCGGCTTTGCTGCCTGCCGAAACGTCATTGAAAACCACACGCTTTTCGTGCTGTGACAGCAGCCCCGGTATCTGGTCGAATATGGTGAGGACTTTGCTCCGGTACTTGCTGTCGATCTTCATGATGTCGCTGCGGTACAGCGAGAGAATGTCACGCTTTTCCACATCTGCTTTGTCAAAGTCCTTGCGGCTTTCAAGGAATGCAATAACGCTCTGCGGCATCCCACCCACGAGCATATACTGCTTAAACAGAAGCATCGCCTTGTGGTGCAGTTCGTTTTCAAGGGGGACTTTATCAGCGAAGCACTTGCGGATATATCCGCATATCTGCTCCTCGCCCAGTGCATCGCAGAATTCCTCAAAATCAAGCGGATACATACTGAGGTGACGCTCCTCCGATGGAATGACAATGTCTTTCACATTCTCCTTTATCGAGATGAGCGAACCTGTTTCGATATAATCATATCTGCCGTCTGCAACGAGATACTTGATGCACTCTCTCGCTTTCGGGTACATCTGCACCTCATCAAAGATAATGAGCGACTCACGTACGTACAGCTTTACTCCGTAGTAGGTAGATAACAGCATGAAAAAAGTATCAAGGTCGTTTATGTGCTTCACAAAATATTCCTTGACCTCATCGGGACACTTTGCAAAGTCTATGAGAATATAGCTCTTGTACTCATGCTTGCCGAATTCTTCGCAAATCGTAGACTTGCCGATTCTCCTTGCACCCTCAATAAGAAAGGCTTTCTTGCCGAGGTGCTCTGTTTTAAGTGTCAGCAACTTGTCATACATTTTTCGTTTCAGTATCATAATAATGCCTCATTCCACAATACGCAGGTTTATATGAAGCATAATATTCCTGAGTGCGCAGGTTTATAACTGCTCCATAACTCTATAATGCGCAGGTTTACGATTATTATACTACATTGTAACATAGCTATCAAGAAAAGCGGACACAAAAAATATTTTTTTGATTATATTTTTTTAAGCGGACTTAAGCTTGTCAGGCAGCAAAACGCCTGTGTTTTAGGGTTCTTGCTCTTTATCGTTCAGAAGACGTAGATTCAAAAGAAGATTCAATTAAGCGACATTTTTATACTGTTTTTACCCTTAAAATCAGACGCACTTATTTAAACAGATTTTAATAAGAGCAGCTAACTTTTTTAATTCACCATTTCATCATTTTTAGTATAAAAAAGTTTAATTTGCCTCAAGGAATATCTTTATGTGTATGTGAAAAAAAATTAAAAACATTATAAATAGATAAAAAGAAAAAATCCCGACTATCCCAGCATTTTTCAGCTAAGACAGTCGGGATTTCCGACACTCTTTTTAATGATACCCCACGTTAAAATTTTTTATCCTAAAATTTTTAAGGCTCACATTATCCTAATGCACTAGCTTCCGTCTTTACCCTTCCATCATCTCTACTCCACCGTCACGCTCTTTGCAAGATTTCTCGGCTTGTCCACGTCAAGACCTTTTGCAATGGACACATAATACCCTATCAGCTGCAGCGGTATCACCGCAAGCGAGGCCGCAAAGTGAACGTCCGTCTTCGGTATGTACATTACAAAGTCAGCCGTGTCCTCTATGCTGTAGTTCCCGTAGGCTGTTACCGCCATCAGATATGCTCCCCTGCTCTTGCACTCCACCATGTTGCTCACAGTCTTTTCATACAGCTCGTTCTGCGTCAAAACCCCTATCACGAGAGTCCCGTCTTCAATCAGGGATATGCTTCCATGCTTCAGCTCTCCCGCCGCATATGCCTCCGAATGTATGTAGCTTATCTCCTTTACCTTCAGGCTTCCTTCAAGCGAAACGGCGTAGTCAAGCCCCCTTCCGATGAAGAACACGTCCTTCGCCGCAGCCTGCTTCGCAGCAAACCACTGCAGCCTTTCCTTGTCCTCCAGTATCTTCCCTATCTTGCCCGGAATGCTCTTAAGCTCTGCAATTAAGCCTGCGCTTTCTTCCTCTGAAATCTCTTTCCTTACACGCCCGAACTCAATCGCCAGTATGTACCCTGCTATAAGCTGCGCGCTGTAGGCTTTCGTGGTCGCAACTGCGATTTCAGGTCCCGTAACCGTGTAGAAGACTTTGTCTGCCTCCCTGGCTATGGACGAACCCACGACGTTTACTATCGCAAGCGTTTTTATTCCTTGTTCCTTTACTTCCCTTAACGCCGCAAGGCTGTCCGCCGTCTCCCCCGACTGGCTTATTATTATTGCCAGCTCGCTTTTTCCCAGTACCGGCTTCCTGTACCTGAATTCGGACGCAAGCTCGACCCTCACGGGGATCTTTGCCAGATCCTCAATCACGTACTGCGCCGCAACTCCTGCATGATATGCCGAACCGCATGCCACGATCGTGATATGCTCCGTATCAAGGATATCCTG
>CANRAZ010000082.1 GCA_947628705.1 uncultured Lachnospiraceae bacterium
GCCTTGTCCTCTCACTGCTTGAAACGATACATTCCCTTATGAAGGAGCACACGGAGACCTATATGCCGGGCTTTACGCATTTGCAGAAGGCGCAGCCTCTCACACTAGCTCATCATCTCGGTGCATACATGGAGATGTTTAAGCGTGATTTTGAGCGGCTTACCGATGTTCACAAGAGGCTTAATTACTGTCCTCTTGGAAGCGGCGCACTTGCAGGAACCACCTATCCTCTTGACAGGGAACTCACCGCAAGCCTTCTTGGTTTCACAGGCCCGACGCTTAACAGCATGGACAGTGTTTCAGACAGGGACTATCTTATTGAATTCCTTAATGCCCTTTCAATGATTATGATGCACCTCTCACGCTTCTGCGAGGAAATAATCATCTGGAATACTAACGAGTACCGTTTTGTTGAAATTTCAGACACCTACTCAACAGGCTCTTCTATCATGCCTCAGAAAAAAAATCCTGATATTGCTGAACTGATAAGAGGCAAAACAGGACGTGTCTACGGCTCTCTCTTGGGACTTTTAACAACAATGAAAAGCCTTCCGTTAGCATACAATAAGGATATGCAGGAAGACAAGGAACAGGCATTTGATGCAATCGACACTGTTAAAAACTGTCTTCTGCTGTTCAACGGAATGTTAAAATCTATTACCTTTAACAAGGAAAACATGTACGCCTCCGCAACCGGCGGCTACACAAACGCTACCGATGCGGCGGACTACCTTGTAAACAAGGGAATGCCTTTCAGAGACGCCCACAGGGTAATCGGTGAAATAACGGTTTATTGCATCGGAAGGAAATGCGCAATTGACGATTTGACAATTGAAGAATTTAAAAAATTCTCCGAACTGTTCGATACTGACATTTATGAAGCTATTTCACTTGATACCTGTATAAAAAAGAGAATGACTCTGGGCGCACCCGGACCGGAGGCGATAAAAAAGGTAATCGATATAAATGATGAGATTCTGAAAGAATATACGAACTGTAATAAGTAATTGGGGATAGGCTCTCTTGAACCACCTATCCCGTTATCCTATTCCGTCACAAATTTTATCAAAGTCTTCATGCCCGGAAGCAGGCTGTCAAGTCTTGTAAATTCCGACAGCGTGTGATGTCCTTCCGAATAGGCAAGACCAAAGCATATTGACGGAATTCCTTTTGAAAGCGTGATGTTGCAGTCAGTTGAGCCCGGAACCATATTTCCTTCAAATCTGTAGCCGGCTTCACTCCACCACTCGCTTTTAAGCGCGGAAAGAGCCCTGTCCAAAAGGAACTGCTCCTTGTCCTTATCAACATTACCCATGCAAGGTCTTTCGCCGATAAGCTCACATTCTATGTTAACGCCCTCTGCCGCAGCATTTTCAACAATGTCTTTCAGAACGCTGTCCATATATTCAATATCTTCCTTCACAGTAGAGCGTATTTCATAAAGAAAATGACATTCCGAAGCAATGACATTGACGCCGGAGCCGCCTTCTATTCTTCCGACATTATAGGTTGAAATCCCCTTTTTCGGAAGCTCCTGTCTGTAAAGGCTGTCAACGATCTCTGCCGCTACGGCAATTGCGCTGCTGTTGCCAAAATCGTGGAACGCATGACCGCCTTTTGTCTTTACGGAAATGTTGTACCTGTTCGAGCCGACCGCCTGATTAATTACAGTGCCGTAGGACAGATCCAAGGAAACCATTTCCTCGACTCTTACTCCGTACTCTCCCATAACAGCCTTTATGCCCTTTAGGTTTCCAAGTCCTTCCTCACAAATGTCTGCGGCGAATATCATGCCGCACGGCGGTTCAAAGCCTGTTTCCGAGAGATACTTGACGGTCATCATCATTATGGCAAGGTTTGCCGTGTTGTCTCCGCTCCCCGGGCAGTAAAGAACATCATCTTCAATTTCCGGTTTTAAAACCGTATTCTGTGAGAAAACCGTATCGGTATGAGCCGTAAAAAGATGTATCGGATTATACGCCTTTACACCGAAAAAATACAGCACGTTTCCAACCGAATCAATTTCAAAATCAAGCAATCCGTTGTCAGCATACCAATTTGCTATAAAGGAAAGCTTTTCATCTTCATGTTCTGTTTCAGAAGATATCCTGCAAAGCTCAATAAAAAGCTCTCTGAGTTCTTCACCGTATTTTTCGATTTCCATTAAAACCTCTTACACTCCCAGCCCTGTTTTAACCAAGACATATAATAATATTCAAATGCTTTTTTATTATTTAAGCTTCTTGCTGACGTCGCTTATAAAGTTCTGCCACAATTCAGGGTTATCAACGTAGTACTGCGGACAGAGCCTTCCGGTAATATCGTAATGCAGCTTTACGTCCGATGCTTTAAGGTCGTATTCCTTGCAAAGCTTTGCGACAAGCTCAACCATTGACTTGTAGGTTTTGGACGACATTGCTCCGTCTGTGCTTTCGTGACAGTACTGGATTCCGATGGATTCGCTGTTTTTGCTAAGCGCATGGAAAGCAATTTCCGTGCAAGGTATAGCCTGAATAATGCTTCCGTCAGTGTCGATTATAAAATGCATTGATTCGGATATGGTTCCGTTCTCGCTGAGCTTTTCGTAATAATCCCACATTCCGTCAGCTGTCTGTCCGGGTTCGCTTGTGTTATGTATTATAATGCTCTTTACCTTACTAAGCTCCTGTCCCGATCTGGAACTGTTGCTGACAGTAAGAAGCTTTTTCTGTATTTTTACATCACCGGCCTTCTTAATTATGCCGTCGTCTGAAACCAATGAACTGACGATTTTTACAATCAGAACCATCAGCAAAATGACAATAACGGCAAAACCGCTTAAAATTGAATAACGCATAATCATACGTTTTCTTCTTCTGCGTCTCTTCCACTCCTGTTTTGACATTCTTGGCATAATGTATTCCTCCGGACCGCAAAAAGCGGCTGTTTTAATTTACGCTCTACCGTTTTACTCCTCAACGCTGTAGTTAGGAGCTTCTTTTGTTATATGAATATCGTGAGGATGGCTCTCACGAAGCGCTGCTGCGGAAATCTTTACAAATTTCCCGTTCTTTTGCAAAGCAGGGATATCTCTGCATCCGCAATATCCCATTCCGGAACGGAGTCCGCCCATAAGCTGGAAAACAGTATCTTCAAGCATACCTTTATAAGCGACACGTCCTTCAACTCCTTCAGGAACAAGTTTCTTTGCATTCTCTTGGAAATATCTGTCTTTGCTTCCGTTTTCCATTGCCGCAATAGAGCCCATGCCTCTGTAGACCTTGTACTTTCTGCCTTGGAAAAGCTCAAATGAACCCGGAGACTCATCGCAGCCTGCAAAGATCGAACCCATCATGCACACGCTTGCACCGGCGGCAATTGCCTTTGTTATATCGCCCGAATACTTGATGCCTCCGTCTGCAATAATTGGAATTCCGTACTTTGATGCCGCCTCATATGCGCTCATAACGGCTGTTATCTGCGGAACGCCGATTCCGGCAACAACTCTGGTCGTACAGATCGAGCCCGGCCCGATTCCGACCTTGACAGTGTCCACGCCTGCTTTAATAAGCGCCTCCGTGCCTTCTGCCGTGGCAACGTTACCTGCGATTATCTGTAAATCAGGATATGAATCCCTTACCATTTTTACTACACGAAGCACGTTTGCGGAATGACCGTGAGCAGTATCGATTACGATCGCATCGACCTTTGCATTCACAAGAGCCTCAACTCTGTCAAGTATATTGGCGGTCACGCCCACGCCTGCCGCGCAAAGAAGCCTTCCCTGACTGTCCTTTGCCGCAAGCGGATATTTTATCGTCTTTTCAATGTCCTTAATCGTAATAAGCCCTTTAAGGTTGCCCTCCTTGTCAACGATAGGAAGCTTTTCCTTTCTTGCCTTTGCAAGGATCTGCTTTGCTTCCTCAAGGGTAACTCCCTCCTCTGCCGTGATAAGTCCCTCGGAGGTCATGGACTCCTTTATTTTCTTTGAAAAGTCGGTTTCAAACTTCAAATCTCGGTTTGTGATTATTCCGACAAGCTTTTTTCCTTCCGTAACAGGAACGCCGCTGATTCTGTATTTGCCCATCAGTTCATTTGCGTCCTGCAAAGTATGCTCAGGGGAAAGCGAAAAAGGATCGGTTATTACGCCGTTTTCCGACCTCTTTACCATATCGACCTCTGCCGCCTGATCCTTGATGCTCATATTCTTATGAACGACTCCGATTCCTCCCTGTCTTGCCATTGCAATTGCCATTCTGTGTTCGGTAACCGTGTCCATTCCTGCACTCATAAGCGGAATATTAAGCTTAATTGAAGCGGTAAGATTGGTGGATAAATCCACGTCGTTAGGGATTACTTCCGAAAACTGCGGAACCAGAAGAACGTCGTCAAATGTAATTCCTTCATTAATAATTGTACCCATATATATAATCTCCTTTCTTATAGTCTGTCTGCTGCTTACAGCACGCACAGGGCGCATAAAGCTTCTTTAGATAAAGCATGTCTAAAATTACGCTGATTTAATCAGTCCGTAAAAACCTTTCTGGGGCTTTTCTGTTTCATAAGATTGATCATTGCCTCGTCAGGCTCAAAAAGTATTCTGACCATTGCATCGTCCTTGTGACAGATAAGCGTAAAGGTATCTTTGCCGGACAGTGAGGAATAATCAAGGGTTTTCATCTCCACGGAATTGAAGCTGTCAAGATGATGAGAACCCGTCGGAGCGGCTGCTTCCATTTTTTCAAAATCAATCCTGTCCTTGTTTCTCCTTGCGTTGCCGCCCAAAATCTGGTCAAAATCAATCTGTCCGTCAACAAAAACATACTCCCAGTCAACCGTAAATCTTGGGAACATGTAGATTACAAGAAATAAATCTACCGAAAAGAAAATAAACGATATGAACAAAAGAGTTATTGCGCTGGAACTGAAGAATACAAGCATTCCGGTTATTGAAGTGACCATCACTGCTATCAGTATGAATCTGATAAGCGTCCCTGCCAATGTGTTTCTGCGGTGAACAAGACATTCGCCGTAACTGCTTTGCTGATACATTTTTAACCCCCGCAATTATTTCTTTTTTTCTTCAACAAACACGCTGTTTGTCTTTTGAATTGCCCTGATTAGCGCGTCCTTGGAATTTTTCCACGGTGCGTCTGCATAACGGTAATCGAATTTATCCGTAAACCATTCCAAATCGTCTCTTACGCGCCTGAAATTTTCCATATAAACCTTGTTAAGAGTCTCAATAAAGCCTCCGAGCAGCTTCGAGCTTATCTCAGTCGGTGCCATTTCATATAAAAGCGCATAATGCTTTGTACAAAAGCCCTTGCACGACGCAAATTTATTTCTAAAGCTTTCGTCCTTATCATAAAGATAAAGTGTCGTGTGAACATATCTGTCGAACATGTTTTTCATACGCTCGCAGACATAACAGCTTTCCTCCAGCCTGTCCGAGTACTCCTTAACGGCGCTTGAAGCAGTTTTTCCCTTTTTAAAAAGGGACGGCGCCTGAACCTTCTGGTTCATCTTTTTTTCCATTTCCTTCATCGTCTTGTCCATATGCGTAAGCATCATAAGGCCAAGTCCGAGACGGTTCTGGTTTTTGTAGAGCAAAGGAAGATGCGTATCACAGAAACCTATTTTATCCGTTTCCATTCTGACATCGTCTTCCATGTAGCTTGTACCCATAACAAAATCAATTGCACTGTTCTGCAGCTCCTGATACATGTAACATATCGGACATTCACAGTCAGCGTCAAAGGCGTCGTTTACAGGTATAGTGTAAAGCTGTTCTTTCATCTTTTCCTCACATAACTCAGTTTGGTTTATAGCTGCTCTTGAGCGAGCAGATTCTGTTAAATACGAGATGTCCGGGCGCAGTATCCTTACAGTCAACGGTAAAGAATCCGTTTCTTAGGAATTGGAAACTGTCATAAGGCTTTGCATCTGCAAGAGCTGGCTCGACATAGCAGCTTTCCATTACGGTGAGAGAATTAGGGTTAATGTTCATTTCACCTGTTTCCTCATTGTAAACGCCCTTTTCCTCATCAGTCAGATTCTCATAAAGCCTTGCCGTTGTCTTTATCGCATGAGGCGCGCTCACCCAGTGTATGGTTCCTTTGACTTTTCTACCCTCAAAGCCTGTCCCGCTCTTGGTTTCAGGGTCATAGGTACAGTGGACGACGGTTACATTTCCCTCGCCGTCTGTTTCGTAAGAAACGCATTTTACGAAGTAGGCGCTCATAAGCCTTACTTCATTGCCGGGATAAAGCCTGAAATACTTTTTAGGCGGTTCAATCATGAAGTCGTCCTTTTCGATGTAGAGCTCTCTTGAAAAAGGAACCTCTCTGCTGCCCATTTCAGGTGCTTCCTGATTGTTAGGGACAGTCAGCATCTCTGTTTTGCCCTCAGGATAATTATCAATAACAAGCTTAATCGGGTCAAGAACAGCCATCATTCTCGGTCTTTTTAGCTTAAGATCCTCTCTGATGCAGTACTCAAGCATTGCATAGTCCACAGAGCTCTGCGCCTTGCTGACTCCGACAAGATCCATGAACATTTTAAGGGATTCCGGGGTAAAACCTCTCCTTCTTAATGCCGCAATGGAAACAAGTCTCGG
>CANRAZ010000083.1 GCA_947628705.1 uncultured Lachnospiraceae bacterium
GGTTCGGAATAGTGTAGTGCTGGCGGTCTATCTCTTGTTTTCGGTTGCTTGCTTCCTTACCGTACATGAGCATTCACCCCCGGTTTCAAGCTATATTTGTACGTCTGTATATTATGCTTCAATTATATCATACTCAATCAAATTTTGTCCAGCCTGCATTTACCATATTGCGTGGAAATCATAAATTATAAAGCCGCACGTTAATTTTTCTGTTGACGTACCGCCTAAAAACAGTTAAAATAAAAATGTATTTGTGCAACAGCGCACAGAATGACAATTATGAGGAGGACAATGTAATGGGAATTTTATCAAGATTTAAGGATATCATGGCTTCTAACATCAACGCATTGCTTGATAAGGCAGAGGATCCTGAAAAGATGATAGACCAGTGTCTGCGCAACCTTACAAGCGATCTCGCAAAGGTTAAGCAGGAAACAGCTGCCGTAATGGCACAGGAAACAGCTGCAAAGCGTGACCTCGATGAGTGTCAGGAGCAGATCAACAAAATGCAGAGCTATGCCATAAAGGCGGTTGAAGCAGGAAATGAGGAGGACGCAAGAAAATTCCTTGCAGAGAAGGCTTCTCTTTCTGCAAAGCTTGTTTCGCTTCAGGATACATACACCGTAGCGACAGACAATGCTTCCAAGATGCGCGCAATGCATGACAAGCTCACAAATGACATTAAAGAAATTGAAATGCGTAAGGAATCAATAAAGAGCAAGCTTGCCGTTGCAAAAGCTCAGGAAAGAGTAAACAGCATGACAAGCAGCATTGCCGATTCCAACAATTCAATTGCCAGCTTTGAGAAGTATGAGCAGCTTGCCAATAAGAAGCTGGATCAGGCTAATGCGATGGCTCAGCTTAATTCTTCCGAGCCTCAGGAAACGCTTCGCGACCTTACTAACAAGTATGCAGGCGGAGCTGACATTGACGCAGAGCTTGAAGCCCTTAAGGCAAGCCTTGGCAAGACAACGTCAGCTGAATAATTCAGGCTATGGATTTTTAGCTGAAAATTTAAGAAAATAACTTAAGGCTCTGCCGGCGTGCAGAGCCTTTTCAATCTTTTATGTGAGGTTGCCTGACTGGTTTATGCTCCATAACAAATACAGCTTTAAGGCGGTCGGAGCCTGACCGACTTAAAGAAAGACTTAACGCGGAGGAATTTATGTGGCTTGCTGACGGCTGGAAAGATTACGAGGTTATCGACACAAGCGACGGTGAAAAGCTTGAAAGATGGGGAAATTATATCCTGGTCCGTCCTGACCCTCAGGTGATTTGGAAAACCGAAAAAAAAGACAAACGGTGGAGGTCGCCCGATGCTCATTACCACAGGAGCAGCAGGGGAGGCGGAGAATGGGAGTTTTTTTCTCTCCCTGAGAAATGGAAAATCGGTTATAAAAGCTTCAACAAAAGCCTCAGCTTCTTTTTGCAGCCGTTCAGTTTTAAGCACACGGGGCTTTTTCCCGAACAGGCGGTTAACTGGGACTGGTTTACGGAAAAAATAAAAAAGGCAAGGGCTGAACAGCCGGAAAGAAACGTAAAGGTTCTTAATCTTTTTGCATATACAGGCGGCGCAACGGCTGCTGCGGCGGCTGCCGGCGCCAGCGTTGTCCATGTGGATGCCAGTAAGGGCATGGTAAACTGGGCAAAGGACAATGCGGCAGCAAGCGGACTTGAAAACGCTCCCATAAGATATCTCGTGGACGACTGCGTTAAGTTTGTTGAACGTGAGATTAGAAGAGGGAACACCTACGACGCTATAATTATGGATCCCCCGTCTTATGGCAGAGGTCCGAAAGGCGAAATATGGAAGCTGGAGGATTCTCTTTACGGCTTTGTGAAGCTTACGTCAAAGCTTTTGTCTGACGACCCGGTTTTTTTCCTTATCAATTCTTATACTACGGGTCTTCAGCCTGCCGTACTTAAGTATATTATAGAAACCGAAATTAACTCCCTGCATAATGGAAGAGTTACGGCAGACGAAATCGGACTTCCGGTAAGCTCAAATAATCTGGTGCTTCCGTGCGGAGCAAGCGGAAGATGGGAGAGGTCTTAAAAGAGAAAATAACGGCAGCAATTTTAGCTGCGGAAGTGTAAAGATGAAAGAAAACGGTATTGAAGTAAAAAGTAAGAAAAAATCAGATAATTTAGAGATTGTGGAAAAAACAGAAAAAGCAGGCGGTATAGAAAAGACGGAAAAAACGGACAGTATAGAAAATACGGAAAAAAAAGGCGGTGCTGAAAGCGCCGTGCCGTCCCATAAAAAAAACGCCGGAGACTGTTCTAAATTTCGCAGGCTTATCAAATGGTGGCCGCTTCCTGCATATCTGCTGCTTGTTGTGCTGATGATTCTGTTTATCATGAGCGGCGACAAGGACGACCTTTACGACGCCCACTATAAAGAGGGGACTAATGTCGTTTCCGTTGGCGGCACTGATTATACCATTCTCAGCAAAGAGCAGGAGGACAGCTACATCGGTTCCTTTGTGAGCGATAAGCTGAACGCCGTCAAGGGAGATAAAATTGCAAGCGTCAGGTCTTACCTTCTCTATGTGTCGGTTTTTTTTGAGATTAAAGGCGATCCTGAACATGATTACCTGCTGGACGGAAAAAACACTGTTTATGTTAAAAAAGATATGCTGGAGGAAGCAAAAGGCTACTTTTCAGACGACTCTCATATAAATGAATACAGAATGACTGCGAAGCTGAAGGATTTGGACACCATGAATGTCCTTACCAAAGAGCAGACGGATATGCTTTTTAAGCTTAGCGGCGACGAGATTCTTGTAGACGACGTATTAATTACGGAAAACTATGAGACCAGACGCGAAATTTACGGCTTTTACGATGACGGTCTGTTTTATAAGGCAGTCATGGAGCTTTTCAAGTATAATAATGAAATCTATAAAACAACCATGATGATTGACGGAGACGATAACCAAGGCAAGAGCGTATTAAAAGGAATAAAGCTTCCCGATGAATATCAGCAGCAGTTCCTTTCTATATGGAATTAAAGGACATTGGCAGGCATTTCACTGTTTATATGCCTGCCCTGTACGATATGCACATAAATGCGCCTGCAAAACGCTGAAAACTTTGTGAAAAATTTCTTAAAACTTTTTTTGGAAAAAACTTGCAATTTGCCAAGGCTTGTTATATAATGATGGACGTTGTGACGTTGATAGCGTTGATGTGTGAGGTTGCCGCGAAAGCGGGTTTTTACACGGAGCGAATGTCAAGTTATAAATACTGACGACAAGTCACTGTACCAGACATAAGTTCTGCTTCAGGCAGATAAGCCGTGTGCAACGCATGTTTTATGGTATGGAGACCAAGCAAGAAATTGCTTGGTTGTTTTTTACCGATAAACAGGAAACACACGGAAGAGTGTACAGTCACCGCTTGTCGTACTGCAAAAAGTGCGAAAAGGAGGCGGCTATTTTTATGGCAAGTAATGTAATGAGAATCACTCTTAAGGCGTACGACCATCAGCTTATCGATGCGTCCGCCGCTAAGATTGTGGAGACGGCAAAGAAGACAGGTTCCAAGGTCAGCGGGCCGGTGCCTTTGCCTACCAAGAAAGAGGTAATCACGATCCTTAGAGCTACTCACAAGTACAAGTATTCACGTGAGCAGTTCGAGCAGAGAACTCATAAGAGGCTCATCGACATCATTGTTCCAAGCCAGAAGACAAAGGATGCTTTGACAAGGCTTGAGATGCCGGCCGGTGTTTACATCGGCATCAAGATGATCACCAAATAAGTAAGTCATCTTGTGAACATTTAGTATGACCCCGACGGGGTCCGCTGTAGATCAAACAGGAGGTTTTAACTATGAAGAAAGCTATTTTAGCTACAAAAGTCGGAATGACACAGATCTTCGATGAAAACGGTCAGCTCATTCCGGTGACGGTTCTTCAGGCAGGTCCTTGCGTTGTAACTCAGATTAAGAACGTTGAGAAGGACGGCTATGAGGCTGTTCAGGTAGGCTACGGTGACATCAGAGAAGTTCTGGTAAACAAGCCTAGAAGAGGTGTTTTCTCAAAAGCCGGCGTGGCAAACAAGAGATACATTAGAGAATTCAAATTTGAGAACGCATCTGAATACTCGCTCGGTCAGGAAATCAAGGCTGACATTTTCTCGGCAGGAGACAAGATTGATGTTTCCGGTCTTTCAAAGGGACACGGTTTCCAAGGCGGTATCAAGAGACACGGTCTTTCAAGAGGACCGATGAAGCACGGTTCAAAATATCACAGACACGCAGGTTCAAACGGCCCTGCAACAACTCCGGGCCGCGTGTTCAAGGGCAAGCATATGCCCGGCCACATGGGTCACGTAAAGGTGACTGTCCAGAACCTTGAGGTTGTCAGAGTTGATCTTGAAAACAATATGCTTTTAGTAAAGGGTGCCGTTCCGGGTGCCAAGAAATCCTTAATCGTTGTCAGAGAAGCTGTTAAAAGCTGTAAATAACGGTTAAGAAAGGAGGATCACATCAATGGCAAACGTAAGTGTTTATAATAAAGAAGGCGTGCAGACAGGTTCCATGGAACTTGACGATGCAGTTTTCGGAGTAAAAATAAATACGCATTTAATGCATATGGCTGTTGTTACCCAGCTTGCCAACAAGCGTCAGGGAACACAGAGCGCTAAGACACGTTCTGAGGTCAGCGGAGGCGGAAGAAAGCCGTGGCGTCAGAAGGGAACCGGTCATGCAAGACAGGGTTCGACACGTTCACCTCAGTGGACAGGCGGCGGTGTTGTTTTCGCACCGAAGCCAAGAGATTATTCAATGAAAATGAATAAGAAGGAAAAGGCCGCAGCAATCAAATCCGCTCTCACGAGCAGAGTCGAGGAGTCCAAGATTTTCGTAATGGAGGATCTTGACTTTGATTCTATCAAGACAAAGCAGGTTAAGAACCTTCTTGACGGACTTAAGGTAAGCAAAGCGCTTGTGGTTACGGCAGATGCAGACGACAAGGTTGTTCTTTCAGCCAGAAACCTTCAGGGAGTCCGTACGGTTCCTTCAAATTCCATTTGTGTTTACGACATTCTTAAGTATGACAACCTTGTTATAACAAAGGATGCGGTAGCGAAGATTCAGGAGGTATATGCGTAATGGCTGATTTGAAATACTATGACGTAATTCTTTCTCCTATAGTTACTGAGAAGAGCATGAATTATATGGCTGAGAAGAAATATTGCTTCTATGTTCATAAGGATGCAACAAAGACTCAGATTAAAGAAGCAGTTGAGAAGATGTTTGCAGGAGCTAAGGTCAGCAATGTAAATACTTCAAACGTAACAGGCAAGAAACGCAGACGCGGAATGACGGTTGGCTACACCCCGGACAGAAAGAAGGCTGTTGTACAGCTTACAGAGGACAGCGCCGATATTGAAATTTTCAGCGGACTGTGATTAGAGTCTGAAAGCTTGAACGAAAGGAGTTAAAAAAATGGGAATAAAAAAGTATAACCCATATACACCTTCCAGAAGAAACATGACCGGTTCTGATTTTGCGGAGATCACGGCTTCTAAGCCTGAGAAATCCTTGACGGTTTCTCTCAAAAAGAATGCAGGCCGTAATAATCAGGGCAAAATCACCGTCAGACATCAGGGCGGCGGTCAGAGAAGGAAGTATAGAATAATTGATTTCAAGAGAAAGAAGGATGGAGTTCCTGCTGTAGTTAAGTCTATAGAGTATGATCCTAACAGGACTGCAAACATTGCGCTTATCTGCTATGCAGACGGCGAGAAGGCATACATTCTTGCGCCTAACGGTCTTCAGGTCGGAGCTACCGTTATGAACGGCTCGGAAGCCGAAATCAGGACAGGCAACTGTCTGCCGCTGCAGAATATGCCAATCGGTACTCTCGTTCACAATGTTGAGCTCTATCCCGGAAAGGGCGGTCAGCTTGTACGCTCTGCCGGAAGCAGCGCGCAGCTTATGGCTAAGGAAGGCAAATATGCGACGCTCCGTCTCCCGTCAGGCGAGATGAGAATGGTCCCTATCATCTGCCGCGCAACGGTAGGTCAGTTAGGAAACATTGACCATGAGCTTATCAATATCGGTAAGGCAGGACGCAAGCGCCACATGGGTATCCGTCCTACGGTCCGCGGTTCTGTTATGAACCC
>CANRAZ010000084.1 GCA_947628705.1 uncultured Lachnospiraceae bacterium
GCGCAGGGGAAATTGCGTCCGTGCCCTCAGGTATCATTCTTGTTTTTGATACGTCGCCTACGATTTTAGCGCCCGGAAGATGTCCGCCTATGCCGGGCTTAGCTCCCTGTCCCATTTTAATTTCGACTGCGGCTCCGGCCTCAAGGTAGTCCTTGTGAACACCGAAACGTCCCGATGCGACCTGTACGATCGTATTAGGTCCGTAGCAGTAGAAATCCTCGTGCAGACCGCCCTCGCCTGTATTATAGTAGATACCGAGTCTGGTCGCTGCTCCCGCAAGACTCTTGTGCGCATTGTAGCTGATCGAGCCGTAGCTCATTGCCGAAAACATTACAGGCATTGAAAGCTCAAGCTGAGGAGAAATCTCGCACTTGATATTTCCGTTTTCATCACGCTTGATCGAGGACGGTTTTTTTCCTAAAAATACCTTTGTTTCCATCGGCTCGCGGAGAGGGTCTATGGAAGGGTTGGTGACCTGTGAAGCGTTGATAAGGATTTTATCCCAGTAGACGGGAAGCGGCTTAGGATTACCCATGGAAGAAAGAAGCACGGCTCCGCTGCCGGCCTGCTTGTAAATCTCTTTTATGGTATCGCCCGACCAGTTTGCATTTTCTCTGAAGGTACAGTCGTTTTTAACTATTTTAAGAGCGCGTGTAGGGCAAAGCGAAACGCATCTGTGGCAGTCAACGCACTTTAATTCGTCGCTCAGCATCACATGCCCCTCTTCATCGTATGAATGAACTTCGTTTGAGCATTGTCTTTCGCACACCCTGCACCTGATGCAGCGGCTGTCGTTTCTTACAACCTCAAATTCAGGATAATTATAATTGATTGCCATTAGTATTTTCCCTCCTTGACTCTGACGATTACAGGTTCTCCGCCTGCAGGAGCGTAAATATTTTCAGCGTCAGGCTCCATGGTTCTGATAGCGGCTTCCTCACTGGCAATAAATACCTTATCGTCTTTTTCCGCCGCAACCATTGAACGGAGTTTCAGTCTGTCGTTAAGAGCCATCAGACCGCCGTTAAAGCCTAAAACAATTGAGAAAGGACCTGTCACAAGCATACTGGAATAGATGGTCCTGAGATATGTAAGCTTTTCTTTTTCGGCGTCGTCCTTTTTGCTTATCGTGCTCCAGAACGGAGCGGCAATAACGGAAGCGGTTTCCTCAAGCGTCAGTCCCTGTCTTCTGAGCAGATAGTCGGCTATGTAGGTGATAACCTCGGTATCGGTCTGAAGCGTGCATTTGTAGCCGAACATTTCAATAAAACGCCGGTTTGCGTCATAAGAAGAAATCTCGCCGTTGTGGACTATCGAATAGTCCAAAAGAGTAAATGGGTGAGCTCCGCCCCACCAGCCGGGAGTATTTGTAGGATAGCGTCCGTGCGAGGTCCATGAGTAGCCCTCGTACTCGTCCAGCTTGTAGAATATTCCTACGTCTTCAGGAAAACCGACAGCCTTAAAGGCGCCCATGTTTTTGCCGCTCGAAAATACATATGAGCCTTTAAACTCAATGTTAATCCTCATTACGGTCCTGGCAACGTATTCCTTCTCGTCAAGCTGCATTGAAGCAAGAACAGAACGGAGAGGAGCTACAAAGTACCTCCAGATAAGAGGCTCGTCTGTAATTGCAGGTATCTTGCGTGTCGGAATGATTTCAGCCTTGACTATCTCAAAACTTTCCTTTAAGAACTTTTCGCATTCGCTGCGGCAGTTGTTGTCGTTGTAAAAAATGTGGAGAGCGTAAAACTCCTTGTACTCAGGATAAATGCCATATCCTGCAAAGCCTCCGCCAAGACCGTTGGAACGCTCGTGCATCGGCTTCATTCCGTTGATGATTGACTCACCGGTCATTTTGTTTCCCTCTCTGGAAATGACCGCAGCGATGGCGCAACCGGACGGAATGCGTACCTGACCTTCTAATTTCATGGTTTTCCTATCCTTTCAGTAAAATATATGAGCCGGAAAATTTTATTTTCTTAGTTAAAAGCATATTAATAAAGGTTTCTGAAAATGTTTTCCGAAAAAAATAAAGACGTTCGCTCCGGAGAAAAGGGGAAATTTCCCCCGGAACTGAACGTCTTTGCTCATTAGTACTGAATTATAGCACAGAGGTATTTTTTTGTCAACGATTCAAATTAATAAGTTCTTAATATAGTTTTTTTTATTGAAGCGATAAATATTTTTTGGATTTTTTTCTTTTTTTCAAATGTTTTTTTGCTCTGTATATGATAAAATGCTTACATTGAGGAATGTCCGGTACAAGGAGAAGGAATCAGACGCATGAATTGTGAAAAAAAGAAAAACATACTTATCATAGAGGACGACGACGATATAAACGGAATGCTATGCACTCTTCTTAAACTGAACGGATATAACGCTCTTTCCGCCTTTTCAGGCACCGAAGGGCTTTTGGTTTTTAATGATGACGTTGATTTAGTGCTTTTGGATATAATGCTTCCGGGCAAAAGCGGTGGAGAGCTGATCCGCGAGATTAAAACGAGGAAGCAGGTTCCGGTAATCATTATGAGTGCGATTCACGAAATTGACAAAAAAGTGGAGATGTTCAAGCTGGGTGCGGACGATTATGTTACCAAGCCCTTTCACGGCGAGGAACTGCTTGCAAGGATTGAGCTTCAGCTTCGCCACGCTTCACGGTTTGCTCCTGCCGAAAGAGGCGGAAAAATTCTTTGCCATAGGGACATAACCGTAGATACTGCCGTTCACAAAGCCAGCTGCTGCGGCGAGGAACTCAGCCTTACTCACCACGAATTTGACCTGCTTGTGCTGTTTGTAAAAAATCCGGGGCGAATATTTACTAAAAACAATCTCTTTGAGCTTGTGTGGGGAGATGAATATATTGAGGACGAAAATACCATCAATGTGCATATAAGCCGATTGAGAAGCAAGCTGAAAAAGTGCAGTCCTGATGAGGATTACATTGAAACCGTTTGGTCGGTAGGCTACAAGATGAAGTAAGCTGATATGCAGCCTCAAGGGTTTGTTAACGGTAAAACAGACAGTGCAGTAAAATGCGGCGGTAAAAATTTAAGGTTTATTTAAGATTTGATTTAAGAGTTTGTTTAACTTCCCGTTTTAAGATGTTTACATATTAAGAGAACAAAAAACATCAGGAGGAGCAAAGGTGGAAGATATAGTACTTAAAACCGATAAGCTGACCAAGAAATACGGAAAGTTTACCGCTCTTGATAGTGCGGATATCGTAATACGCAGAGGAAGCATATATGGGCTTATCGGCAGAAACGGTGCAGGGAAAACGACTCTTATGAAGATGATTGCAGGTCTGAGCGACAAGACCGACGGAAGCTTTGAGCTGTTCGGCAGACCTGATGCCGAACTTGAGAACGTTAAAAAACGCATTGGCTGTCTGATTGAGAATCCGGCGTTTTTTCCCAATATGACCGCATATCAGAATCTCAGATATTATGCGATACAAAAGGGAATAGTCGACAGAGAACTGATCAATAATGCGCTTAAAACGGTAAAGCTTGACGATAATGCCGGTAAAAAATTCAAAAGCTTTTCATTGGGAATGAAACAGCGCCTCGGCATTGCTTTTGCGATTATGGACAATCCTGACTTTGTCATACTTGATGAACCGATCAACGGACTCGACCCGATCGGAATAAGTGAAATGAGAGATACGATAAAAAGGCTGAACGAAGAGGAGGGCGTTACCTTTCTTATTTCAAGCCATATTCTTTCCGAGCTCTACAGCGTTGCGGAAAGCTTCTGCATAATTGAAAAGTCAAAAATAATAAAGCAGTTTACTAAGGAAGAGTTGGATGCCGAATGCGGAAAGTGCATCGAGATCCAGACTGACGATTCCTCAAAGGCGGTCTGGGTAATTGAAAACGTGCTTCACTCCTCTGATTATAAGGTAATCGATAAAAACAGATTAAAGCTTTACGATCATTTGGAGGATTCCTTCAGCGTAAACAGAATTATGATTGAAAACGGAATCAATGTTTACGGAATAGTAGAGAAGGGTCTTACTCTTGAGGATTATTTTATAACGTTAGTAGAGGAGGTGCAGCACGATGTTTAACATTATAAAGTCTGATTTTTACAGAGTGCCGAAATGTAAAAATCTTATAATAGCCTTGATTATTATGCTGTTGCTTATTGGTACAAGCATATATCTGATCGAGGCAGGCGGCATATCAATGAGCGTTTCTATTGAACCCTCTGATGTCGGCGCAGGGGAAGTAGCCGAAGAATACGAAAACGAATATCAGTACACAGGCGTCAACGGTTCGATGTCGGAGATTAGAGAGACAACGAAGAAATATTTAAAGGGATATGAGCTTGACAGAGATATTTTAAGATGGAATATTAATCTCTATTACGTATTCATCTTTATTGCAGTAATGGCGGTAAGCTCTGATTTTTCAAACGGGAGCGTGAAAAATACTCTCAGCAGCGCTATCTCGAAAAGAAAATATTTCATTAGTAAGCTGTCGTTTGTGGTAATGGGCTGTCTCATATTCTTTTACCTTAATACATTTATTATGTATTTTGCAAATCTTATCGTCAACGGAAAAGAGTTTTCAGCAGGATTTCGGACGGTTATGGAAATTTCCCTCATGCAGCTTCCGGTCGTTATTGCGCTTGCAGGGATATTAAACGCTCTTGCCTTTATCTGCCGTAAGACGGCAATATTTAACACGGTTGCTATTCCGTTGGTTTTTATAGCACAGATGAGTATTGATTTATTGTGTCGGCTTGTCGGCAAAAATGTCGGGACCGTTAAAACGGAAAACAGTTTCGCAAATTATGAAGCGGACAGAATGTTCAGGCTTCTTGCAAATAATCCGACAGGCATTTACGTTGCAAGATGCTATATCGTCTGCTTCGCGGCCTTTATACTCTTTAGTACGGTTGGATACAATGTGTAAAAAAAGAGCGAGGTAAGATAGCCGGCGTAAAAAACAAAGCGGAAGCCGGAAAAATAAGGAGGAGGCGCGGCAGCGTAATAACCGGAAATGGAGAAGATGTTGAGAAAATCCGTTGACATATTGCTGACGCGGTATGTTCCGGGGCGAGGAGTTCTATGGAAATTGCAATAACGATCTGTATTATTATAATCTGCTGTCTTCTCATTTATGTTTTTCTTGCCAAAAGGGAGCTTGTGCGTGTTCGCCGCGAGCTTGCTGCCTTAATGAGAGATGACTCGAACTGTCTTATCCATTCCGACTTTGCCGTAAAGGAAATAGTGGAGCTTGTAAGCGAATGCAATAATATGCTTTCTGAGGTTAACTCGCTGAAAAAGCAGTACGCTGTCCAGAACAGGAAGCTCAAAAAGATGATAACGAATATTTCCCATGATATAAGGACTCCGCTTACCTCTGCGCTCGGCTACATCGGAATAGCAGTTAGCTCAGAGCTTCCGGAAGACGAGCTTAAGCGCGAACTTGAAATAATCCGAAGAAGGCTTGAAAGAATGGAGGAGCTTATCGATTCCTTCTTTGAGTTTACAAAATATATTTCGGCGGACCGTCAGCCGGAGACTGAAATTCTGTCTCCGGCAAATCTGCTTGAGGAAGTAATAGTAAGCTTCTACAAGGACTACTCTGAGATGGGAAGAAGCATAAATTACAGCAACAAGGCTTCCGGCATAAAAATTAACGCGAATAAGGAAATGCTTAAGAGAATCTTTGAAAACCTTATTGCAAACGCTTTAAAGCACGGTGACGGAGACCTTGAAATTAACATAGACGAAAACGAGGATAATTTAGAATTTCGCTTCAGAAACGAAGTACTGTCCGAAGTAGACACAGAGCGTATCTTTGACGAATTTTACACGGACGATGTTTCAAGAAGCAAAAAGGGAACCGGATTGGGGCTTGCGATTGCAAAAGAGTTTTCCGAAGCAATGGGCATGAAAATATGGGCGGAAAAGGAAAAGGGGCAGTTGGCGGTGGTTGTCGAGGGAAAGAAAGCATAGGCGGTTTTGATATTTTTTATGAACGAAAAACAGGAGGGAAAATTTGCTTGAATGCCAAAGTAAATTCCAGTGACAAACGAAATTCCAGAATGCCAGAGAAAATGTGGGGTTCATCCAAC
>CANRAZ010000085.1 GCA_947628705.1 uncultured Lachnospiraceae bacterium
TATTTTTTCTTTATCGCTTTCGAGCAGTCCAACAGCTTTTCGATTTCACCTTTACTGATGTCCTTGAATAAGTCCAGCTCTTCAATCTTCATTTATATTTCCCCGCATTAAACCTTTCCAAATTTTTTTGCTCTGCGCAAATTTCAGTAAGCGAAGCTTACGTGACTGTTTCAGAAGTCAAGGCTTGCATTACGGCGGCATTTTCCTTGACAGAAAAAATGTCAGTACCCGAAAACGCCGTCAAGCGACTCATCCTTATCTATCCAGTCATGTACTTCTATCACACGGTAATCCGTCTCTGTGTCCCTGATATAGACCTTTTCAATTCCTGCATTTATTATCAGTCTTTTACACATTGAACAGCTGCTTGAATTCTTTATATACTCTCCTGTCAAAGCCTCTCTGCCGGCAAGATAGAGCGACGCGCCTATCATTTTATCACGGGATGCGCTGATTATCGCATTTGCCTCCGCATGGACGCTTCTGCAAAGCTCATACCTCTCCCCCCTTGGAATGTTCATCTTCTGCCTTATGCACATGTTGATATCGCTGCAATTTTTCCTGCCCCTCGGCGCGCCTACGTACCCCGTAGAGATCACCTCGTCATTCTTCACAATGACCGCTCCGAAGTTGCGCCTGAGACAGGTGCCTCTTTTTGCCACCACATCTGCCAAATCCAGATAATAATTTACCTTGTCTCGCCTTTCCATTTGTACCCTCCGTCACCAATAAGCAAATACACGACCGCGTCCGCAATGAGCCTGCCGCCGTCGGTTTTCATACGGCTTCATTTTTATTTTAAATTGAAATTTCAAGCTCTACCGGGCAGTGGTCAGAGCCCATGACCTCTTTATGGATTTTAAATTCCTTAACGTTATCTTTTATCGCATCTGATACTATAAAGTAATCGATACGCCAGCCGACGTCCTTTTCCCTTGCCCTCATACGGTAGCTCCACCATGTGTAAGCCCCCTCCTTATCCGGGTACAGGTACCTGAAGCAATCGGTAAAGCCTGCCTCAAGAAGCTTCGAGAACCGCCCTCTTTCCTCATCTGAAAAGCCTGCGTTTCCTCTGTTTGTCTTTGGATTTTTAAGGTCGATTTCCTGATGAGCAACGTTTAAATCTCCACAGTATATAACAGGCTTTTTTTCAGACAGATTTAAAATATATTCCCGAAAATCGTCCTCCCACCTCATGCGGTAGTCTATCCTTTTAAGCTCGTTCTGCGCATTAGGAATGTAGCCGTCGATAAGATAGAAATTTTCATACTCAAGAGTTATCAGCCTTCCCTCATGATCATGCTCCTCAACGCCCATTCCAAGGCTAACCGAAACAGGCTCATGCTTTGTAAATACCGCAGTTCCGGAATAGCCTTTTTTTTCGGCGTAATTCCAGTACTGAAAGTAGCCGGGAAGTTCAAGCTCAAGCTGTCCTTCCGAGATCTTTGTTTCCTGCAGGCAGAAGAAATCAGGGGATTCCTTACTAAAGAAATCCATAAATCCCTTTCCCAGACATGCTCTCAACCCGTTTACGTTCCACGAAATCATTTTATAGTCCATTGCTCCTAAGATCCTCCGCTATTTTTCGAATCGCCGCCCGACATTACAAAGAGCGAAGCAAAAACGCTATCTGTCCCCTGCTTTGCTCTGCATCTCCAGCATGTCCGCAAGCGTAATGCTGTCTATTACTTCATTTATTGCAGCGTACATTTTCTTCCAGACAACCGACATTACGCATCCTACCTGTCTGTCGCACTCATTCCCGTCTACCACGCATTCCACGGGTGCAAGATCGCCCTCCGTGAGCCTGAGTATCATGCCGACGGTATATTCCTCAGGCTTCATTTTCAGCATATAACCGCCCTGTGCTCCTCTGACGCTTTTAACATAGCCCGATTTGTTAAGGACGGCAATAATCTGTTCAAGGTATTTTTCCGAAATTCCCTGCCTTCTTGCAATATCCTTCAGGCTTATCGGTTCGCCTGAGTTATACACGGCAAGATCAAACATCAGCTGCAGAGCATAACGTCCCTTTGTGGATACTCTCATTTTTTCCCTCTTTTCTGAATGCAAATCAAATCCAATTCCGACTTGTTTACTATGAATATATCTTATTATTAAAAAAAAGTAAAGAAGTACTTGACTAGCAACTCCTGCCATTTATTTTTTTCATGTATTTTTTCCGCTTATTTTGCAAAACAATTTTCCACATTATGAGCATCGACATATTATGCCGGCTTGATATATAATAAGGACATGATATAATAATTTACAGGCAGAAAATTCTGAAAACGCATATTGCGGAAAACGGAGCCAAGATGAAAGATATGAAGCTGTTAAAACAAAAAACCGGAAAATGCCTTCTGCTCCTTGCAGTCCTTCTTGTTTTATCCGCAGTCATTGTGTGCCTTTTTACTTTTAAATCAAGAAAAAATGAAGAGAATCCCACCTCTTCTCCGTCATCTGCTCCTTCCGCCGCATCATCTCCAAACAAAACCTCATCAGATGTCAGCGTCTCTGCTCCCGGCTCCGTTCTTACCGAGTCCGAAACGGCGACTCCAACCCCGACGCCCTCTATTCCGGCTTCGCTCACGCCGACTGCGGCTCCAACCTTACAATCCGCCGCTCCCCAAATCACCCCCGCTCAGACGCCGACAATGCGGCCGCCGTCTCCGCAGGCTTCCTCGCAAGCTCCAAGTCCCACGTTTAAACCTTCTTACGTACCCACAGCGTCCGCTCCTTCTCCGGTTTCTACTCCTTCCGCGGGTATAACGGAAGCTCCCGCTCATTCGGACAAACCGGGAAACACGACCGGAAAAAGCGTTGAGCAGATAATAGAAGAAATGACATTGCATGAAAAAATCTGTCAGATGTTCATCTGCACTCCTGAAGGTCTTACGGGACAAGGCACGGTCACAAAATCCGATGAAAAATTAAAGAAAAAGATTTCCGAATATCCGATTGGCGGTCTGGTCTATTTTGCACAGAATCTGGAAACAGTTCCGCAGACTAAATCCATGCTGTCAAACGCCTTAAATTACTCCAAAGAGCTTTACGGAATTCCTCTTTTCCTCGCAGTTGACGAGGAGGGCGGCGCTGTTGCAAGATGCGCCAAAAAGCTTGGAACCTCAAAGCTTTCTCCAATGTTTGAATATAAAAATTCGGGAACCAAAACCGCCTATAACAACGCCTTAACCATTGCAAGGGATATCGCCTCCTTAGGCTTTAACCTTGACTTTGCTCCCGTGGCGGACACATGGTCAAATAAGGAAAACACGGTAATAGGGAAAAGAGCCTACAGCGACAGCTTTTCCGAAACGGCATCTCTTGTCGCATCCGCCGTAAAGGGCTTTAAGGCCGGAGGCGTAAGCTGTACCTTGAAGCACTTTCCGGGTCACGGAGATACTGCTGAGGATTCTCATTACGGAAACGCTTATTCGTCCAAAACGCTTAAACAGCTTGCGTCGGAGGAATACCTTGCTTTCGAGAGCGGAATAAATGCCGGCGCCGACATGGTGATGGTCGGTCATATAACAATGACTAATGTTGACAATCTGCCTGCATCCGTATCCTCCGTTATGATAAATGACGAACTTAGAGGGAAGCTCGGTTATAACGGAGTTGTAATCACCGATTCTCTTTCCATGAACGCTGTCACA
This sequence comes from uncultured Lachnospiraceae bacterium, assembly GCA_947628705.1. Taxonomy (GTDB): domain Bacteria; phylum Bacillota; class Clostridia; order Lachnospirales; family Lachnospiraceae; genus UBA3775. The sequence continues at coordinate 3,660 of CANRAZ010000085.1, forward strand.
GGTTTATATTCCTCCAGAACGCTTGCCGTAAAAGCCGTACAGGCCGGCTGCGATATACTGCTCATGCCGGAAAATCTTTCGGAAGCGGTCGCAGGTCTTGAAGACGCAGTGATAAGCGGTGAGATCAGCGAAGACAGAATTGATGAAAGCGTAGAACGCATTCTTAAAATAAAAGCAGAAAATATCGGATTTTAAAAAGCACACGGAAGCATTGCATTAAAATTGCCGCCATGTGCTTTAATAACTCTGTTATTATTTTTCTTATGTCTTATCTTCCGCTCTTACCGTAATTTTCGTTTATGTAATCAACCATCTTCTGTATATTGTCTTCCCTTGAATTCAGAAAATCTCTGATACACTTACTGCTTGCATATCCTCCGTAAAGAGCATTGTTTTTATCACCTGTTCCCGGATATCTCTCAAAAAAGCCGTCGTACAGAGGGCCGTAAATTTTTTCAAATTCGTCAAGCCTTTCAAGCGCTCGGTTTTGCTCAAATTCATTGGAAGCAAGTCCTAAAAGCCTTTCATTAAACCGCTCCCTTGCCCCCTCGTTTGTCATCATATAAGCAAAGCATAACACGGCAGGATTGTTTGTGCTTAAATCCAAAAGTCCGTAGGTTTTATAATTATCGTCTTTTACGGTGTTTGCATAGGCGTCGCTGCTTCCTGAAACTCCTCCGAACTCAACGTCATAAAAAGCAAAACGCCACCTTCCGTCACTATAGCCTTCTGTTCCGCTGTCGGTCACCGTTTTCCACATCGACCAGTTCTTGCCCGGCCAGTCCCACTTATTGTTAATCCAGCACTCAGCCGCAAAATAATCAATGACCGAATCAGGATCCACAAGCTCTGTAAAGGCTTCATAATCCGCTTCGCTTTCCAAGCCGCTGTGGGATTTGAAGAAATCAAGCAATTCATTGAAATAATAGCTCTCGTCCGTCTCTCCTTCAGGCAGTTCTCCTTCATCAAGCTTATAGCCAAGCGCAAGGGCTTCCGCATCTCCCTTATAAAGAACGACGTCCTCTTTAGCAGCCCCATGAACGTCTTCAAAATAGTTGTCGCTGAAATCCTCTTCAAGCACGTAAAGTCCCCAGTACTCTCCGTTCAGATAAAGCACGCACGGTCTTGAATGTTTGGTGTCACAGGCAGTATCACGCAGCAGGCTCTGCCAGTACGTGTCGTTGAATTTTGCCGTAAAAGCACAGTTGCCGCCCGCACGAAGTATGAAATTTTTATAGCTGTCCATTACCTCTTTGTTATCATTTAAATAATCGTCGCCGAAAACCTCGTAGCGGAATTTATTGTCGCCGTAATCGTTCCTCGCATAAAGCCGGAAGCTCTTCTGCAAATCAGAACGTGAATAATTTCCCTGAATCCTGATTCCGCAGTTCTGTGAAAAAATCTCCTCTGCTCCGTCTTTGTCACATTCCAAAAAGGTTACTCTTGCAAAGCGCTCCCATTCTCTTCCCTTCTGCTTATAATTTGCATCAAGGCTCCGAGCGGTTTCGCCGTCCATGCTTTTCTTTGAAGCGATATATTTTTTAAGAGCTTCATCAAATTTATCACCCTTTACGTATATACCGTAGGCGCTGTCAAACAGCGCGTCGTAATCTACCGAAAGCTCTATTACGGCAAGGCTCTTTCCTGCCGCCTCACAGCTTTCGGAAATACCTTTGATGTGTTCCTCCATAGTACCGATAAAATACACGCCCGATGTTTCACGGGAATACGTCCCGTCTGCATACTTTAGTACAGTAGGCATAGAGAAGTTTCAAGAAACTACGATAGATTGATACAGCAAGCTAAACAGGCATTTCTCTTTTGCGGAGTGCCTGCTTTTTTCTTTTTTCAGCCACTTTTTCTATACCTGTTATGTCACATCTATTGTAACATAACAAAACTATAAAAAATTTTTTTCAAAACCCCTTGATAAACCATACCGCATGTGCTATAATTGTATATATTGAGGCTATACAATTTGACTTTCTAAGCAGTTGCAAATGCTTTGAGAGCCATATATCTTCAAGGAGTGTACACGGAATGAATATCAACATCAGCAATGCAAACGG
>CANRAZ010000086.1 GCA_947628705.1 uncultured Lachnospiraceae bacterium
GGTATCAGACAAATTCCAATGAGTGAAAAAGTGTATGAAGCGTTGGGGCGCGTGTTGGAGAACCGCAAGGGAGCGAAAGCGACCACTATTGACGGTTACAGCAATTTCCTTTTCCTCAACCGGGACGGCTGCCCGAAAACGAATGTGAACTATGCTACCATGTTTCGGGGACTTGCGAAAAAGTACAACAAGTGCCATGAGGAAGCCTTACCTAAAGCAATGACACCCCACACCCTGCGCCATACGTTCTGCACCAACTTAGCCAATGCCGGAATGAACCCCAAAGCGTTACAGTATATTATGGGACACTCCAATATCACAATGACGCTGAACTATTACGCACACGCAACATTCGCTTCCGCAAAGGCTGAAATGGAAAGGCTGATTGCAGCATAGCCGCAGAGCAATTTACTACTTCTTTTACTACCATTGAGAGGGAAAACCTAAAAGGTTATGAGGGTATATAAGAACTTCTCCCCATATCTAAAATGCCGGGAAAGCCCGAAAATACGGGCTATACCGACATATAAGAATTTCTAAAGAGATAATCTAAATTCACCCATAATTTTGACATAAAATTTGCGTTCCTACCTACCATTGCTGACCTCCGTTTTTATTCATTCATGCGGTACATGCTCTGCGAATGTGCGCGCATATACATATGACTATAAAACATGCGCCTTTACTGCCGTAAAGCCGTTGCCTTACGGCTTATTCCCCTTTATCGGGAATAAACTTTCCGTCGTCCACGCAGAAATAAGCAGCTCCCACAGGTGATTTAAGCAGCGGCGCCATGTCCGGATAGTCCTCTGCGATTCCGTGTATATCGGTGATTTTAAAGTTGGAAGGATCATTCCAATAGGAATCGTTTTCGTCTCTGCCGTAAATTCTCCAGCCCGTGTCAGGAAATTTTTCCGACGGCTCTTCCCTGCAAATATATCCGATTGGCTCACCGTTTATAACGTGTTCCGTCGCTATGCACAAATATTCCGGTTCGTCCCATATTTTAAGATAATCTTCATCTGCCTTGTCCAAAATATCGGCATTTATCATCGGCGCCGCCAGCTCGCAGATTTCTCCTGAGTTATCTATTCCCCAGTAGCACTGATAAAATCCGTCGCCGAAACCTGAAGCCGCCATTACCATTCGGTTTTCAGTCCCCGGAACGGTCCATGCCGCAAAATCTCCGCCTTCTCTCTGGTACTCCGGATTCTGCTCATAGCTTTCTGCCAAAACTGCCTGAAAATAATCGTCGTAATGGTTTCCTCCGGGGTTATCTTTATGCCATTTGTCAATAAAGCTCACATAATCCTCAAAGCCTTCCTCGCTTATGAAAGCCATCATTCCGGCATCAACAGGAAATCCCGTCATCGCACCGTCGGCAAGCTTTGCGGCTTCCGTGCCGTCCGCCGGTCGTACCAGCTCGTATTTTTCCGCCTTCGTCGGCTTAAACTTAATTCTTGCGGTGCATATTCTCAGCCCGGCAACAACGGACTTCACCACGGAAAGCTCCACGGGATACTCGCCGGGAGCAACATCTCTGTCCGGCCTCGGAGAAAACCTTCCGCTGCTCATGTAGGCAAGCGGGTCTCCCACTCTTATTTTTCCGCTCGGCAGATTGACCGTTCCGGCCGTAATAAAAGCATGCCTTCCGCTGTTTACAAACTGCCGTTCCATAACTCCCGCGTCAAGTGCGGAGCTGCTGATAAATTTCAGATTCTGTTCAAAAGCTTCCTGTATTTTCACGTACCGTCCTCCCGAGTTTGCTTTAAGCCGGTAAGCTTTGACAAAGCTTTACCTGCCTGCATCTTCCATTATAACACAACACTGTAAAAAACACTAAAACAATATACCGAATTATCCAATTAATCTGTTTTAAATATCTGCACGGCATTATTAAAATTGTGGACAGCCGTTTTAACAGCGCATTGATCTGCGATTCGGCAGAAACTCTTTCAAGCATTCATTACCTTAAAAGAGTTTCCTGACGAATACGCAAATCCAAAAAGCCATGCCGCCTTAAAAATCCGGCGGCAAACGTAAAGCCTCTCACCATACATTTATGGTTTCCCGAAACACTTCCTCGCTGCCGTTGCTTGATACGATAGTGATCTTGCAGGGTACGATACTGCGGCCCCTGTACTGCGGGTTGCAATTGAAGGACTTGGCCTTACCCTGTTCCACAAGATCTGCAAGGACGGCGTCATACCCCTCTTTGATTTTGTTTATACCCACCGGCACATACAGAATATTGCTTTCATCCTTCATGCCTCCAAAAATTGGCGAAAGAATGTACATCCGCTCCAAATCATGGCTCCTGCACGCTTTCTTCGCCTTATCAATCGAATCAATTTCTTCAAAACGGACAGGCTCCTTTTTCTTAAACATATCAAATAAACCCATAACTTCTCCTTTTTTCGTTATACCGATATGGCTTCATTGTAACACGACTGAAGCACTGCATCAATATAAAAAACCGTACTTATGTTTAAGCTTCAAACCCTACAAGAATCGATTTAGGCTCTGCATAGTAGCTGCACAGGGCTTTCGTCCTGTTAATTCTTATGTCCTCCGTGGCAAATTCTTTTATTATCGCATCCTTCAAAGCAGCCGCGCCCTCTTTGTTCCTGTTGTGTGCGATTATGACCTTGCCGTTTTTATAGCCGCAGTCCTTCATGTGCCTGATAATGCACTCTATTGATTTTTTATCGCCGCGGCACTTGTTGAGAAGCTCCAAATTACCCTCATCGCTTGCCTGTCCGACAAGACGTATTCCAAGCAGTCCGACACCCTTTGCCAAAATCGGGTTTATTCTTCCGTTTTTCGCAAAATTTTCGACAGAAGCCAGCGAAAAATAAAGGTGCGTGTGCTTCATATAATCCAGTACCTTAGAATTGATGCTTTCACTGTCTTCTCCTGCCAAAACAAGCTCCTTTATTTTTTCTATTATCAAAATCATCTCCGGTCCTGTTGAAAGGCTGTCAAAAATATAAACCCTTCTTCCCGGATACTCGCTTTCGTACATTTCTTTAGCCGTATTTGCGGATGCGTTTGCGCCTGAAAGAACACTTGTTATCGTAACGCAGAAAACCACGTCCGCATCTCCAAAGGCGGACTGCCACTCTTCCGGCGACGGACAGGAGGTCGAGGTTTTTCCCTTATATTCGGAAAGAGCCTCCTGCATCTCATCCAAATCAACATTCTTGTCGTCCGTAAAGTCTTTTTTCCCGACCAAAACATGTAGAGGCACCGCCTCAAACTCTATTCCTTTCATTTTAAAGATATTTGCTGAGGAATCTGCTGCAATTTTAAATTTCATTATACCTTCCTTTCATCTTTTAGGTTGTTTTATATCGCATTACAGGGTTTTTAAAACCCTTACATGCGTTATTATAAGCCATATATTTTTAATGTCAATATCTTTATTGAAGTTTTTCTTAAACTGATGTATAATTTTGCAGAAGGAGATTGCGCCATGAATACTGAAATTACGGAATTTAAGATGCCGAGATTTAAGGAAATCCCGAATGTCGGGCTTTATCTTGAACAGACCACAAAATATATTAACGAATGCCTTGCGCCGCTTGATATAACGGTTACCGCTTCAATGCTCAGCAACTATGTTAAAAAGGGCTACGTTGAGCATCCTGTCAAGAAACAGTACTATGCTGACCAGATAGCCTATCTTTTTTTCATGTCTGTAACTAAACAGGCTCTGTCCATGGAAAACATACTTACGCTGTTTGAACTGCAAAAGAAAACCTATTCGGTTGAAACGGCTTATGATTATTTCTGTTCAGAGCTTGAGAATGGGCTTCACCATCTTTTTGAACTTGAAGAAGAGCCTGCTGCTGATTACAAGGAAATGCCCTTTGCAAAAAAGACCCTGCAAAGCGTGATTACCGCGATTTCTCATATTATTTATCTTAACTACTGTTTCAAAAACATTTCTAAAAATTAATTTTTATAAGACGGCAGGTTCGGAATAATTCTTGAATTTAATATGCAGGTTAAGTATAATGAGTAAAACTGATGCAGGCGGCAGCCGTCGGGCGCAGCCCTGTACGGCGGAATTGCCTGCGGCAAGGAGGAGTTTATGAAGTCTGAGGTTTATTTTTCAAGGACAATTACACCCGAAAAGGTTTTGGAATTATATCGGAAGCTGGGGAACCGGCTTTCAGGCAATGTTGCAATTAAGCTTCATTCCGGCGAGGTTGGAAATCAGAATTTCCTTAAGCCGGATTTTTGGAAGCCGATAATTGATTTTGTCGGAGGAACCGTTGTAGAGTGCAACACGGCATATGACGGAGAAAGGAATACCACCGAGAAGCACCTTAAGGCAATCAGGCTTCATGGCTGGGATCTGTATTTTGACGTGGATCTGCTTGACGCTGAGGGGCCAGACCTTGAGATCCCGATACCTGACGGAAAGGTCATTAAGAAAAACTTTGTCGGAAAGAATCTGGCAAAGTATGATTCCCTGCTCGTACTGTCTCACTTTAAAGGACACCCGATGGGCGGCTACGGCGGAGCGTTAAAGCAGCTTTCAATCGGGATCGCATCGTCCGCAGGAAAGGCATATATCCACGGAGCAGGAGTTCCGGAAAACATCTGGACGGCGGATCATGATTCTTTTCTTGAATCAATGGCTGACGCCGCATCGTCGGTGATAAAGCGTTTTGACGGGAAAGCAGTTTACATTAATGTTATGAAAAACATGTCGGTGGACTGCGACTGCTGCGCAGTTGCCGAAGATCCGTGCATGAAGGACATCGGGATCTTAATTTCGCTTGACCCTGTTGCAATTGATCAGGCATGCCTTGATCTTGTTTATGCCGCAACGGACGACCCGGGACGGGCTCACCTGCTTGAAAGGATCGAAAGCCGCAACGGAGTGCACACAATAGAGGCAGCGGCAGCGCTGGGCTGCGGAAGCAGAGAATACGAGCTTATTGAGTGCTGAAAAGATATTATAACTTATTCGGACATAAAAATTTTAAATATTATCTGAAACCAAGATACTACAAGGGCAAAATATGCTTTTGTTAAATATGTAGGTTTGTCAAACATTTGTTACACTGACCGCAGATAATCCATCAGTACCTGTCTGGGAGTATGCCAGCCCA
>CANRAZ010000087.1 GCA_947628705.1 uncultured Lachnospiraceae bacterium
GTGTAAATTTCCTCTCCGTGCGGAAGCACAACTATGCCTCCTGGATGCTGCCCTGTTGTTCTTCTGACGCCGACACAGCCTCTAACAATACGGTCTATCTCCGCTTCTCTCTTTTGAATTCCGCGTTCTTCATAGTATTTTTTAATAAAGCCGAAGGCAGTTTTATCTGCAAGGGTGCCTATCGTTCCTGCTTTAAAGGTGTGGCCTTCGCCAAAAATGATCTCGGTGTAAGCATGAGCCTTCGTCTGATACTCTCCCGAGAAGTTAAGGTCAATATCAGGCTCCTTGTCGCCGTAAAATCCGAGGAAGGTTTCAAAAGGTATATTCTGTCCGTCACGGAAAAGCCTCCTTCCGCATTTCGGGCATATCGCATCGGGCAAATCATAGCCTGACAGCTGATTTTCGATTGCCTCTCTTACGGCATCGGAATCAAAATCCGTGTAATGGCAGTTCATGCAGTAATAATGAGGAGGCAGCGGATTGACCTCTGTTATTCCTGACATCGTTGCAACAAAGGAAGAACCAACCGAGCCTCTTGAGCCTACAAGATAACCGTCGTCATTGGATTTTTTTACAAGCTTCTGAGCGATTATATACATCACCGAATAGCCGTTGCTTATTATGGAATTAAGCTCTTTATCAAGCCTTGTCTTTACTATCTCCGGAAGCTCCCTTCCGTACATTGACATTGCCTTTTCGTAGCACATCTGCCGCAGGTCATTATCTGAATTTTCGATTACAGGCGGACACTTGTCAGGGCGCACCGGAGCAATCTTTTCTATCATATCTGCAATTTTATTGGTATTTTCAACACAGATCTCAAACGCTTTTTCTGATGAAAGATAGGAAAACTCGGCAAGCATTTCCTCAGTGGTTCTGAAATAAAGCGGAGGCTGTCTGTCAGCATCGGTAAAGCCCTTTCCTGCCATTATAATTCTTCTGTAAATCTCATCCTCCGGATTAAGGAAATGAACGTCGCATGTAGCGACGCAAAGCTTCCCATGTTTGTCGGAAAGCTCAATCACCCTTCTGTTCAGCTCCTGTAAATCCCTCTCTGTCTTTATTTCAGGATACTTCTCATTGTCAGCAAGCAGAAAAGCATTGTTTCCGGTAGGCTGAATTTCATAATAGTCATAAAGCTTTGAAATTTTTTCTATGTATTCTTCAGATTCTTTATTAAGAATCGCTCTGAACAGCTCCCCTGCCTCACATGCAGAGCCGATAATTATTCCCTCACGTTTTTTTTGCAGGAGCGACTTAGGTATCCTTGGTCTTCTCCTAAAAAATTTAAGATGAGAATCGGAAACAAGCTTATAGAGATTAGAACGTCCTAAATCATTCTTGCAAAGCAGAATAATATGATAATACTTTCTTTTGCAGATTTCCTCCGTGTACTCTTTTTCAGGCAGCAGAGCATTTCCGTCACCGTCAAAGAGATCGTCATCATTAACAAGATAGCCTTCACAGCCGTATATGATCTTAAATTTTTTCAGACGCTCCAGCTTTTCAGGGTCATCCTTGTAATCCTTAGGATTTAAGGCATGCGACGCTTCGGGGAAGGCCTGAACAACGCCATGGTCGGTAATCGCAACCGCATTATGTCCCCACTCAAAGGCGGTTTTAACATAAGATGCAACATTTGTCACTGCGTCCATATCACTCATCTGAGTGTGCGCATGAAGTTCCACTCTCTTGCTTTCGGACATATCACGGCGCTTAACCCGGAAATCTGACGTATGCTTTATTCCTCTGACCGAGCTTATTCCAAGCTCGTTTTTAAAGGTGTCCATTATACATCTGCCCTTAACTATTACAAACCCGTTTGGTTTAAGTTCGCCTTTTAACTGCTCAAGCTCCTCCTTTTCACAGAATATCTTAACGCTTATCGTATCCTCAAAATCCGTAACGTTAAACATGAAAAGGATCTTTCCGTTTCTCAGCTCTTTCATATCGACAGCCGTGATCATTCCCTTAATTACAACGTCCGCCGAATAATCCGCCAAATCCGCTATTGCATAGTATTCGCCCTCTACGTCATGTCCGTAAAAAACATCAGGGTCGGCAGCGTGCCTTTTTTTGAAATAACTGCCGCTTTTTTGTAAATCGTTTTTTTTGCCGTAGCCTTTATCGCTTTTTCCGTTACTGCCGGAAGCTTCTCCCGACGCTCCTTTTAAATCGCCGGGCACATAGTCAGGCTTGCTTCTTTTGTATTTTTCAGGGTCAAAAATTTCATAGCCTTCACCCAAATTTCCGTCATATTCTGATTTCGACGGTTTATGATAGGTCACTTCAAAACAAACGTCTGCATCAAACCATGTTTTTAAAGTCGTCTGAAAATAATTAACTATATCCTTTGAGGACTGACGGGAAATAAAATTGTCCTCAATATCCAAAACAACGGTATTTCCGGTAAAAGAAACATCTGCCTGCGATGCAACATAGGATTCATATCTGTGCTGTATGCCAACAGCATCTATCAGCAAGGAGCCGTATGTATTCCACAAATATTCAGCCTCCTTGTTTTTTTCAAACGGAAATGACATTTCGAGAGATATGCTTTGACCGCTTCCGCTAAAATAAGCAGAATTAAGAGCATATTCAAGCTTCTGATAAGCCGAGGGATGGATTATCCTGTTGCTGAAGCACTTTAAAACAGCACTGTCCGCAACCTGAGATACGACAAGCTTATCTACCTCTATCACAGAAGCCAAATTTTTAAGCTCTGAATTCGATGTAAAATTTTCAAACATTTCAAGAAGTTTCATCTTGTCCCCTGCACTCTTTCTCTGGCTTTAAATTACGCTTCCGTTTCGTTCCCGTGCTTTATCAAAGCATTTTTTCCAATTCCTCTTTAAAGCAGTCAAGAAGCCTGTCCTCAGGAACCTTTGCAACGATTTCTCCCTTTTTTATTATCAGGCCTTCTCCCTTCCCTCCGCATATGCCGAGGTCTGCTTCCTTTGCTTCTCCCGGTCCGTTTACGACGCACCCCATAACCGCAACCTTGAGAGGCGTTTTATAATTTGATGTTATTTTTTCTACCTTGTCTGCAAGCTCAATCAAGTCGATCGAGGTTCTTCCGCAGGTTGGACACGAAACGACCTCTATGCCTTCATTACGCAGTCCAAGCGTTTTAAGGATAAGCTTGGCGGATTTAACCTCTTCAATCGGGTCGGCAGTAAGAGAAACTCTTACGGTGTCTCCGATTCCCTGATATAGTATGCAGCCGATCCCAATTGCGGATTTGATGTTTCCTGCGTAAACAGAGCCCGATTCCGTGATCCCGACATGCAGCGGATATCTTGTTTTCTGGGAAATAAGCTCGTGAGCCTTAATGCTCATTAACACATCGGAGGATTTGATGCTTATAACAATATTATCATAGCCTGCTTCTTCTATCATCGAAGCCTTATCCAATGCGCTTTCAACGATTGCCTCTGCTGTCACTCCGCCGTATTTTGCAACTAAGGCCTTTTCAAGCGAACCGCTGTTAACTCCGACACGAATCGGTACGCCATAAGAGGAGGCTTTTCTGACAACCTCGGTCAGCCTTTCCTTTGAGCCGATGTTTCCCGGATTTATCCTGATTTTATCAGCGCCGCTCTCAACAGCCATAACGGCAAGCCTGTAATCGAAATGAATATCGGCAACGATCGGTATGTGAATCTGTTTTTTTATCTCGCCGATTGCAATCGCCGCCTCCGGAGTAGGAACCGCAACCCTGATAATGTCGCAGCCTTCCTTTTCAAGCTTTAAGATCTGCCCCACAGTCTCTGAAACATTTTCGGTTTTCGTGTTGCACATGGACTGTATTGCAATCGGATTTCCCCCTCCAATGACTTTATTGCCTATTTTTACGGTTTTTGTGTTATCTCTATACATACGTCCTCCGTTTATTCAGCCGCAAACCGCTTTTATTTAAATCCGCCTTTTATTCAGCCGCAAACCGCTTTTATTTAAATCCGCCTTTTATCTCAGCAGATAAACGATGTCGTTATAGAAAAGGAAAATCATCAGGAGAATAAGAAGAATGAAACCGATAAAGTGAACCATTCCTTCCTTTTCAGGCGAAAGAGGCTTTCCTCTGATTACCTCAATAAACATAAAGAGCAGTCTTCCACCGTCGAGAGCCGGAATCGGAAGCAGATTCATAACGCCAAGATTGGCGCTTATCACGATTGCCCAGTAAACGAGATTCAAGAAAACGATTTTTGCGCCGTATTCCTTGCTGTCCTCCACAGAATTGCTGATTTCGCTGACTACTCTCACGGCGCTTCCGACATCTTCCCTGTGCGCTTTGCCGGATATAAGATATTTAAGACTGTCAACGGTAGATGAAATCCAGAAGCGTACCTCGGTAAGGCTGTACCTTAATATTTTAGAAGGCGGAGTCTCATAGCGCGCAACATTATAATTAAACGGCAGCTGGTAAAGCGTGTTCCATTCAGGGGTAATCGTCGCATTATACTCTTTAGTGGAGTGTTTGTAGGTGACAGTAACCGGACTTCCGTCGAGCGGCTTTTCCGTAAAATAGTCCTGAAGATCTTTTCCGCTGTTTATCGCAGTTCCGTCAATTGCAGTAATAATATCTCCCGTTATCATGCCTGCTGCCTGTGCAGGATAGTCTTCAGTAACAGATATCTCCGCTTCCTCACTGTCAGCGGAATAGGAAATACCGATGAAATACTGTGTGACCTGCTCGCTGGGAACGGTAAGTTCAACTTCCTTTCCGTCACGCTCAACCAGCAGTTCGATGGGCTCTTCCGTCACCTCATTAAGAAGATAGTAAAGCATGATGTCTCTTCCGATAACTATCCTTTCTCCGTTAAGAGACTTGATTTCATCACCAACCATAAGACCTGCTTTTTCGGCACCGGAGCCCTCGTCGACATAGCTTACCAGCGCAGGGTCATAGCCGCCGATTCCGACTATTATAAGGGCAAGGATAAA
>CANRAZ010000088.1 GCA_947628705.1 uncultured Lachnospiraceae bacterium
TTATGCCGGTCATGGCACAGTCAAGAGTGTCCTTCAGGCTGTTTAAAGGCTCTTTGAGGCTTTCGTCCTTGTTCATTACGATGAGCGCGCCGGACTGCAAAAGAGAGCGTGTGAGCATATGCCCGACATTATCGTGTATTTCTCTTGCAATGCGGTTTCTTTCCTTTAGGGCGGCTAAATGTATTTCGTTGTCCTGCGCGTCTGAAAGGCGGCGGTTCTGCTCGGTAAGCAGAATGCTTTTTTCGGCAATTTTATCGCGAAGAAGGGTGAGCTTTCCCACTGTCTCTTCAAGCTTGGAAACCCTAAGATATATTATAACAGAGATTATAATTCCCACAAATGAAATTATCAATTGAAAAGGTCCGGGAGCGTCGGGTCTTAAAAACACTGTAAGGCACGGAAGAACAAGCCAGCATTTTTTCTCCCATAGGGCGTCATATATCATAAGCGGAAGCGCGCAGAAAAATTCCGGCATGACCGTACAGGCGGCAGCGGATATGAATATGACGCAGGAGGCGGATTTCCTTCCGGTCAGGATTTGAGCCGCCAAGGAGGCGGTTACTGAAAAAAGAAAAGCGATGACGGGAGGCGTAAAGCTGTCATTTGCGGCAAAACCGATGAGACATATCAGTGTTATAGCAAGCTTGTCGAGCAGTCTGTTCAACGGTTCCACCGCCTTTCTCTGATTTTCTAAAATATAAACCATATCATATGAAATTTCAAGCTTAAGCATATCGGCACGGTTGAAATTCCTCTTTTTAACTGTGCCGCCGATAACATTCTATATGAAATGACAAAATAAAAAAAGTGACATTTGTCATATCCTGAAATTGACATCAGACACTTCACAACCGTAAGTGTAAACATGATATAATTAAAAACAGAAAACCGGACGGTTAAAAAAAGGATAGGAGGACTGCAATGAGCGATACGGTCGTAAAAATTGACGGTCTGGTTAAGCGTTATGGAAATGTTATTGCGCTTGACCATTTCAGCCTTAGCATAAAAGAGGGAGAAATTTTCGGGCTTTTGGGTCCGAACGGTTCGGGCAAAACGACTACCATCAACTGTATGCTGTCTCTGCTTGACTACGACAAGGGAAGCGTAGAAATTTTCGGCGAGAAGATGACGCCGGTAAGCTACGGCGTAAAAAGCCGGATAGGAGTTATCATGCAGAATGTTGCGGTTTTTGACGAGCTTACCGTGTATGAAAATATCGACTATTTCTGCGGACTGTACATCAAGGACAAGGCAGAGAGAAAAAGCTGTGTCCGTGACGCAATAGAATTTACCGGACTTGAGGAATTTATTAAATTTTATCCTAAAAAGCTTTCAGGGGGACTTTTAAGGAGGCTGAACATCGCCTGCGGAATTGCACACAAGCCGAAGCTTATAATTCTCGACGAGCCTACCGTAGCCGTTGATCCTCAGAGCAGGAACAAAATTCTTGAAGGAATTATGGAACTGAATAAAAACGGGGCGACGGTAATCTACACCTCTCATTACATGGAGGAGGTAGAGCAGATATGCACGAGAATTGCAATCATGGACAAGGGAAAGAAGGTTGCAGAGGGAACAAAGGACGAACTAAAACGGATGATAAAGAACACTGAGACGGTTATTATAGAGACGATCGGTCTTCCGGAGGCTTTAAAGGATGCGGTTTCTTCCCTGCCGCATGTATATAACGCGGAATATGACGGAGAAAGGCTTACGGTTTACTGCTCGGGAGGAAAACATAATCTTGTGAGAATTCTGGATGTTTTCCAGAAGGCGGATTTCAGCATAGGAAGGGTATATTCGGAGCTTCCGACGCTAAACGACGTGTTCCTTGAAATAACGGGAAAACAGTTAAGGGACAAAGAGTAAAGGAAAAAGGACAAGAATCAAAAATATGTACGGTCATGAGTTAAAATATTTTATTATTACCGGCGTCAGGGGCAGGGATTTGTTTTTTTGGGTGCTGGTATTCCCGATAATCCTCGGAGCTTTTTTTAAAATGGCATTCGGAGGAATATATGAAGGTGCTACAAACCAATCCTCTATACCTGTAGCCGTTGTGGAGGAAAAGGCGAATGAGGCGTTTCACTCTGTTGCAGACGAGATGTCAGAGTCTGAGGACGGTCTTCTTAAGGTGACGTATACAGATGAAAAAAATGCGCTTGAAATGCTGAAAGAGGGGAAAACAAAAGGGATTTTTTACCTAAGAGACAAGCTGGAGCTTGAGGTTTCCGGCACAGGAAATGAAGAAACGGTACTTAAGCAGTTTGCCGAGCAGTACTGCCTGTATGAAAAAATAATTACCGATACGCTGGAGAATAATCCGCAGAAGCTGACGGACGTTATAGCAGCGTTATCATCGGAAACGGACCTTATTGAGCAGACGTCGGTTACGTCGGGTGATACCGATTATTTCTCGCAGTATTTTTACAATCTTATTGCAATGACGGCTCTTTACGGAATATTTATGGGACTCCAGATATGTCTGACAAACCAAGCGAACCTTTCGGCGCTTGCAGCAAGAAAGAACTGTTCGCCGGTCCGTAAATCCGTAAGCTACATGGCTGCGCTCACGGGAGCTTTTTTGCTTCAGTCCTTTTGCATGATTGTCTGCGTTACATATATTGCATTTGTGCTTAAGGTAGATTTTGGAAGCAATCTGCCGCTTGTTTACCTTGCGGCAGTATCAGGCGGAGCCGTAGGAATATCGGCGGGATTTTTTATAGGCTCGGTCGGCAGGATGAATTTCAAAATAAAGTCAGGCGTCGCGTTGGCTGTGGTTATGTTTTTGTGTTTCCTAAGCGGACTAATGGTCGGCAACATGAAATCCTTAATCGAAGGAAAGGCTCCGTTGGTCAACGACTTAAATCCGGCCGCCGTTATTTCCGACAGCATTTACTGTTTAATTATTTACGGAGACTACAGGGTTTTTACGGTAAAGATGGCGACGATGGCCGCGTACATTTTGTTATTTGCCGTATTTGGCATTTTAGCTGCCGGGAGGAAGAAGTATGCAAGTCTTTAATGCAGGTCTTAAGGTAATGAAGAAAAATATTACTACCTCAATGATATATTTGCTTGTGTTTATGGTGCTATCCATATACTTTGTAATAGCCGGCAGCGATGAAGCAAAGGTTTTTGAGCAGGTAAAGCTGGATATATGCGTTTTTGACGAGGACAATACTCCGGAAAGCAGAGAGCTTATCAGCTTTATCGGTAAATGTCACAATCTTGTCGATATAGAAAACAACGAGACGAAAATCATAGATGCGCTTTACTATGAAAGAGTCAATTACGTTTTGGTTATTAAGCAGGGGTATTCCCAAAAGCTGGCATCGGGTGAAGAATCACAGCTTTTTGAAAACCGTCATATGCACAAGGGCTACAATGAGATAATGGCGGAACAGATGCTTAACGAATACGTTTCTGCGGTAAGAGCTTATCTCGCCGGAGGCAAGGATCTGGCGTCGGCGGTAAAAAGCGCTGAGGAAGCTCTCACGGAGTCGGTATCTGTAGATTATAAAAGCTTTGATGAAAAGTCAGAGGCTGCCGATAATTTTAAGTTTTATTTCCAGTACCTGCCCTACATCTTTCTTTGCATTATGATTAATGCGCTTTGTCCGAACATTATGACTATGAATAAAGGGGATATACGCTACCGTACCGAGTGTTCGGGCATAAAGCCGGCTTCGTATATTATGCAGATTTTTGCTGCAAATACCGTTATGGTTGTCGGGGTGTGGCTTTTGTTCATGCTTGTGGGCATGGTCATGTATGGGGGTATATATCAGGGCAGCGCATGGATCTGCGTTCTGAACAGCTTCGTGTTTATGCTTGTTTCGGCATCATTTTCTCTGCTTATATCATGTTTTGCGCCGAACGGTAATGCGATAAATCTCATCACTCAGATTTTAAGCTTGGGAATGAGCTTTATGTGCGGTGTTTTTGTGGAGCAGTCTCTGCTTTCAAAGGAGGTGCTCATGGCGGCAAGGTTTATGCCTGCATACTGGTATATCAGAGTAAATGATATGGTTTCAGAAAATTCATCTTCGGCGCTGTCGGATGCCGCAGGCTTCATGCTGATTGAACTGGCGTTTGCAGTGGTACCGGTGCTTCTTACGGTATTGATAAGGAAAAACAACAGAAGCATGAAGGCGTGAAGCTGCAAGCATAACGTAAAATACCGTTACCGGCGATAAGCGCAAAGAGCTGTTTGATAAGGTTTTTCCTGACAAAGTCGGGTCTATCCCAAAGATTGTGTAAACCTCCAAACTGATGTAAGATAAAATTACACAGTTTGGAGGTTTTATTATGGCAAGG
>CANRAZ010000089.1 GCA_947628705.1 uncultured Lachnospiraceae bacterium
CCATTATACAGGAGTGAGTGCCAGACTTAAATCTGGTATGGGTATATGAACTGGAATTTACTTTGACATTCTAGAAAAAGTGATAAATTTATCACTTTTGTGTTGACAAGGATTTGCATGGGTGATATAATTATCATATCAAGTGATTTATTTGTCACTCAAAAAGGAGAAATTACAATGTCCGAAAATGCAAAACCGACAAATCAAAAAACCATCATCTCGCTTCTGAACTACCGTAAAATGCTGGCGGCAATATATGGTCTGGGGCTTATACCGGCGGTGTTATTTACGATATTCGATCATTTCAACATGGAAAACGATCTTGTAGCGCTTTTTATCCTGATAATAATTGTAGCAGTTTTCTTTATGTACATAAGAATTGTCATAAAATACGAAGTGGAAAAAGACGATGAGCTTTCAAATATCAATATGCTGAAGGTGCACGACTTTATGATGAGTACGTTTATCGGATTGCTGGCTGTGTTTGTAATAGTAAGCTATTTTACCGATATAAAGATAAAGTTTACGCTGAATATTGACAAAACCTTTATCGGAAATGCGTGGCTTATCATATGGCTGAGCTATAATTTTCTGCAAAATATGCTGTTTGTACTTATTGAAGGCAAAGCGGAAGGCGAATAAAATATAAAATTTAAAGGTCGGTAACAAATGATAAGGAGTTACGGGAATAAACATTATACGATAATATTACCGTTAATTTTGTATGTGTAAGCTTATTGCGGGTGAAACCGTATTTGTTCTTACGAAATGAAAGCCGGCGTCATAAGACGCCGGCTTAGTCACGAGGGGTTATAGTCAAAGCGCAAGGCAACGGCTGGGCTTGCGGCGTCGGCTCAACTGTGATTTTAAAGATATGGCCTCAGCTTCCGTGCCAATTCTTCTTCGATATCGACGAGCTCACGGCACACATCTTTTACCTTGTCGTTTGCTTTGTCGTAGTGGTTAAGATATTTGTGGAGAGACTTGATTCCCATGTTGCAGCCGTCCGTCATGATATCTGCAATTGTTCTGTCGCTGTCGTGTACGGCTGTTTTCATGTTTGTCATCATCCATGACATGCCCTTTGCCATTGCGCTTGGGTCTTTTTCATCGCTTCCGTATTCAACAAGCAGGGAATGTATTTCATTGCCGAGCTTTCCATGATGCTCCTTGCTCACAAGAAGAAGCTGTTTCATGTTTTCGTCTTTAATTTTATCCAGGACCTCGTCAATAGAGGTTACCGCCATTTTAGTTCCTGAATCGCATTCCTTGAGAAGATTGATAGTATCTTTATTTTCCATCTAAAACCTCCGGTTGATTTTAATAAGTCGGTTTGAATTGATTTTAATTGTTCAAAATCATTAGTTAAGAATAGTGTGCCTGATTTTCAAAAAATAATCCGCAATTTTAAAATATTTTTAAATCAATATTTAGATATTTTTCAATATGTCCAGGCAGTGAAAATGATATTTGGCTCACCGTTTTTTGCGGTTTCATATATCCGGTTTTCAAGAACGGCTTATTTGGCGTATTGAAATAAAGTTTTTTTATCAGAATATAGCCAAAGCCGTATTCTTTGTGTTAAAATATCCCATAAGTTAAACATTAAAACATATGCCGGCATGAAAAATCGGAGCAGAGGGTAATATTCCTGAAAAACGGCTACGTTCCGAAAAGAAAAGTTTAGGAAAAGGTGTTTCTTATGGAAAAGAACGATTACAGTGATTTGGACTTTTTAAAAAATTTGAAGCCGACAAACAGAACATTTGATGAAATTATAGCTTCAACGCGAGAATCTGTAATTAAGTCAAACGGACGGCTGTATACGGTTGAAGAAGTCATTCAGCTTACCGAGGAAGCAAGACAGGATTTAACATCTGGAGAGGAGAGAAAAAAGTGTTGAATTTTGCAATTTTAGCAGTGGGCGGTATCGCGGAAACAATGGCAAGGACTCTTAACGGAATGGACGGCGTCTGCCGTTATGCCGTGGCGTCAAGAAGTCTTTGTAAGGCACAGGATTTTGCAAAAAGGTGGGACTTTGAAAGCGCCTACGGCTCTTACGAGGAGATGCTTTCAGATCCGAAGGTGGATTTAGTGTATGTCTGCACGCCTCATTCGTGTCATTACAGATATGCAAAGCTTTGCCTTGAGTACGGCAAGCACGTTCTGGTTGAAAAAGCCTTCACGGTGAATGCAGAACAGGCAAGGGAGCTTGTAAGAATTTCTGAGGAAAAGCATCTTTTGGTTGCCGAGGCAATTTGGACAAGGTATATGCCAAGCAGAAAAATGATCGATGAAATCATAGCGTCGGGCATGATTGGAAACGTCAGGTCTGTTACTGCAAATCTGGGATATCCGATTTCTCATGTGGAAAGGCTGATTAAGCCGGAGCTTGCAGGCGGAGCCTTGCTTGACTTGGGAGTGTACACAATAAATTTTGCGTTAATGGCGAAGAGCGCAGGAAAAAGCGGAGACGGCGAATGCGAGGCTGTAAATGTGGAAAAAATAGAATCGTCGGCTGTTAAGACCTGTGAAAACGGAGTCGATTTAATGCACAGCATCACCCTTACCTTTGACGATGACAGTATGGCCGTCCTTCACAGTACCATTCTTTCACAGACGGACCGCCTTGGAGCAATATACGGCGATAAGGGCTACATAGAGGTTCAGAATATCAATAATTGCGAGGAAATCAGAGTGTACGGCTCCGATAATGCGCAGCTTCTTGTTAAGCGGCCTCCAAAGCAGATTACGGGATTTGAATATGAGGTCGAGGCGTGTATGCGTGCGATTGCCGAAGGAAAAACGGAATGCAGCGAGATGCCTCACGGTGAAATCATACATGTAATGGAGATAATGGACGAGATTAGAAATCAGTGGGGAGTAAGGTTCCCATGTGAAGGGATCTGATTAAAACGCATCTCATGTCAGCATTGTCGGGATAGTCCGTTAGATTAAAAAGCAATACAGCCGTTAAAAAAGAGAGATCCCTTTAGAAATAAGAAAAAATGATTAGTTGACTGAAAACGGGGAAAATCGGGAGGCAGTGACACCTTGGAAAACAGAGCCTATGTTGCGATAGATTTAAAATCATTTTACGCTTCAGTCGAATGTAACGAAAGAGGACTAAATCCGCTGACAAACAATCTGGTCGTTGCCGACGAAACAAGGACAGAGAAAACGATATGTCTTGCTGTTTCTCCGTCGCTTAAGGCTTACGGGATTCCCGGACGTGCCAGACTTTTTGAGGTCCTTGAAAGAGTGAAGGAGGTCAATTTTGAGCGCAGGAGGAATGCGCCGGGTCACAGGTTCACCGGCAAATCCTATAATTCTGTTGAGCTTAATGAAAATCCTTCGCTTGAATTGGATTTTGTGGTTGCGCCGCCCAGAATGGCTTACTATATGCAGTACAGTACGCAGATCTACAACATCTATCTGCGCTATGTCGCTCCGGAGGATATACATGTTTACTCCATAGACGAAGTTTTCATTGATGTGACCGATTATCTTAAAACCTACAAAATGACCGCGCATGAGCTGGCAAGAACCATGATCGATTCGATTCTTGAAGCCACGGGGATAACCGCTACGGCAGGAATAGGCACGAATCTGTATTTGTGTAAAATTGCAATGGATATAGTCGCAAAGCATATGCCTGCCGACAAGGACGGCGTTAGGATTGCGTCGCTTGACGAGATGTCCTACCGCAGACTGCTCTGGAGCCACCGCCCTTTGACGGATTTCTGGCGTGTCGGGAGCGGTTACGCCTCAAAGCTTGAAGCAAACGGGCTTTATACAATGGGAGATATCGCACGCTGTTCTCTGGGCAGCGCATCGGATTTCTACAATGAAGACCTGCTCTATAAGCTGTTTGGAATAAATGCCGAGCTTTTGATTGACCATGCGTGGGGCTGGGAGCCATGTACGATTGCTGCGGTTAAAGC